>JAQWWC010000111.1 GCA_029249645.1 Pseudomonadales bacterium | reverse complement strand
ACCGACATTTTGACATTATTTAGGTCCACGCCAGATTGATCCGCCAAAACTCGAATATTGACGTTGTAATCCACGACGCGTTTGGCTGTTACCAGAATTTTCATGAACATCCTCTGCTTTGTGAAAAAAGATTGCCGAGCTGTCTGTTTGTCCAGAGCTCGGTGATTTTTGAAGACCGTATTCTGACGGCTTCATATCTTTTTTACAAGTACTCAGAGCCTGTAATAAAAGATGTCTCGCTGCTCAAGTTACTGTTTTTAAAGCGCCTATTGTTTATCACGGTCAATCAGTGGCAGTGATTGACCCTCAGAAGTGGAAATCGTGATTTCCCTTCAGATGCGACTTTTCTTACAATAGGTGCTCTTTGAAATATGCGAACTAGGAGAAGCCGTCATGGAACGAGAATCGATGGAGTTTGACGTTGTCATAGTTGGTGGCGGCCCGGCCGGTCTTTCGGCTGCGATTAAGTTTTCACAACTCGCGATCGAAGCGGGACAAGAGCCATCTGTCTGCCTGGTTGAAAAAGGCTCTGAAATTGGTGCGCATATTTTATCCGGCGCAGTCATTGAACCGACCGCTCTAAACGAGCTTTTCCCAGATTGGCAAGCCATGGGCGCGCCTTTAAACAATCCAGTCACGGCTGACGACGTCTACTTGCTAACAGACGACCATCAAGGCATGCGACTACCCGCATTCTTCGTGCCCAGCGCACTGCATAACCACGGCAACTATGCGGCCAGCCTTGCTAATTTGTGCCGGTGGCTGGGTGAGCAAGCTGAAGCGCTGGGCGTTAATATTTTTCCGGGCTTTGCCGCTAGCGAAGTGCTGTATCACGAGGACGGTTCGATCAAGGGAATCGCAACGGGCGATATGGGCGTTGATGCCTCTGGTGCGCAAAAAGCGAGCTTCACGCCAGGTTATGAACTGCATGCAAAGTACACGCTCTTCGCGGAAGGCTGTCGGGGTCATCTCGGCAAACAGCTGATTGCGAAGTTCGATCTCGCGGCGGACAGCGACACTCAACATTATGGGCTTGGCTTTAAAGAGGTATGGGATGTTGACCCCAGCAAGCATCAACCTGGAAAGGTTGTTCACACCGTTGGCTGGCCCCTCGACTTTGGTCCTGGAGGCACATTGGGAGGTTCCTACCTATACCATCTAGAAAACAATCAAGTCGCCATTGGGCTCATTGTCGACCTGGGTTACAAAAACCCGCACCTTTCACCCTTCGACGAATTTCAGCGATTCAAACACCACAAGCTGATTAGGCAAACCTTAGAAGGCGGCAAACGGATCGCCTACGGCGCAAGAGCAGTTGCCAAAGGCGGCTATCAAGCGCTGCCAAAGCTTACGATGCCGGGCGGATTACTACTGGGTGATGACGCAGGGTTTTTAAATAACCTAAAGCAGAAAGGCACGCACACGGCGATGAAGTCCGGCATGCTGGCCGCTGAGGCCGTGTTTGAAGCACTCTCAAACGGTTCCGAAGGCCGAGAAGAGCTGACCCGCTACACCGCCCTTTATCAGGCGTCTTGGCTCCATGATGAACTCTATCAAGCTCGTAACATCATGCCCGCACAACACAAGTTCGGTATGTTTATGGGCGCCATGTTTGCCTGGGTTGATCAATATATTTTTCGTGGAAAGCTGCCCTTTACCTTCAAGGATCCGGAACCAGATCATGCCAAGCTCAAGTTGCAGTCCAATTGCGCAAAGCCCGATTATCCAAAGCCCGACGGTAAACTCAGCTTTGATAAATTAAGCAGTGTGTTTTTAACCAATACCTATCATGAGGAAGATCAGCCTTGTCACCTCACTTTGAAAGATGCCAGCATTCCGATTGCCGTCAATCTGCCTAAATTCGATGAGCCGGCGCAACGCTATTGCCCTGCTGGGGTTTATGAAATCGTTGAGGAAAGCACAGGCCCGCGGTTCCAAATCAATGCGCAAAACTGCATCCATTGCAAAACCTGCGATATCAAAGATCCCGCACAAAACATCAACTGGGTCGTGCCTGAGGGTACTGGCGGACCGAATTACGGCAACATGTAACGGTTTTAGGGCCTCGGGCAGAATCGATTTTTTGCTTGGGGCCTTGACGCTATAGAGACGCGTCTTGTTCAGGCGCCATTACTCTATCACGCGATCACCCTTTAAACTTCAGACGTCAAACATCACTACCTACAAGACATTCGTCTAGCGCCGGCACGGCATAAAAAAGGCCACCGCTCCAAACCCCTAGTGACGCGTCATCTGCTTCAACCAAGCGCTCCATGCAATCGTAATAGCAAGGCCTGTTAAATTTTGCGAGCAGACCGTCGCGCACCTCGACATAAGGAACCGGCGCTTGCGCCCGCGCGTGGAACGTCAACGGGTGTTGCGCGCCAATCTCTATCTCATCACCAACATTTGTGATGATGGATAACTGCTGATTTTGGCCTTCCCCTTTTGATAGCAATGACACGGCTAAAAACGGAGCATCCTCGACGGTGATCTGGCACGCCTCAGCAGGCGTTATCAAAAAATAATCATCATCGATCCGCCTGAGCACACCCGCCAGCAAACGCACTAGCCGAGGCCGCTCAATCAGCGCGCCTTCGTGAACCCAATCGCCATTAGCCCTAATACAAAGATCAATCGCATAACGATTTTCTGGTTCCCAAAGGTGCACCGGCGGAGGCCGGCCTTTTGGCACGCGACCCAACTCCGCCATGAGTCCGTAAGGTAACTTTGGGTTCTGACTCAACTTTCAACCTCGCCTTTTTTCTTTGATCGCGCCATCGCAACCTTTTCGCCATTCGGCTCACACTACCCATAATTTTCTAGATAAACCCTGCCTTCAAGCTGTCCGTCAACGCATGGCTTGATGAGCCAACCTCTATTGCTTCCGGTCAAAGGGTTATCCCGTCTTGCAGGCAGCGGCAATGCCAATAGCCGTATCACCCCTATATACACGACGACTTACCGTTAGTGCCGGTTCGTGCAACCCGTGTTGGCAGGGACTTTTATCCTGTGGCGATCTTGACGCTTTTATCGCCCGTCAACTTGCGCCACAACCTCGATTAATTGCGCGAGCGCGCCCGTCATGGAGTCCTTCAAAAAGCCTTCAAAGTTATTCGGTAGGATATCCGCCTCCCAAGTAAACTCGCACGCACCATTCGGCAATGCCGATAACCGCATTCTGGCCTCATGATGCTCTAGCGGAATTGGTGACTTAATACATTGATACGTCAATCCAAAGGTCTTGGGATCGCAAAGTATAATTTTTTCCTGAATCTCACCCGCCCCTGGCAGGTCCAGCGTTCGGACATCGCCTTCCAGCACGCACTGCTTGACCCCTGGCACCCAATCAACCCGGTCCACCTGGCCAATGACCCCCCAAACCGTATCGGCCGACACGTTAAAGGTATGATTAAAACGCAACATAAACACTCCAAATATTAGGGATCAATTTCGATATAACACCAACCAATTTCAGGTCGATTCGCTTTTAACTCGACCTCTATTTCATTAATCATATGTGCCGCTTCATCAACCGTTAAATTGGCATCTAGCTTAATTTTAGCGGCCAACAACACTTTTGGTCCCATGTGCAACGTGACCATATTAAACAATCGCGCAACACCCTGCTTTTCAGCAATGATCGATTCTGCCAACAGCCGTAAGGCAGGCTCTGCTGACCGGCCGACTAAAAGCCCCTGAAGCCTGATAACCAACCCAACCGCGACGATAATTAACAGAACGCCAATCACGATGGACCCAAAAGCATCATAGAGCGGCTCGCCCGTGACCATAACCAGTGACAACGCAAAGAAAGCGAATATCAGCCCCAGCATTGCCGCAAAATCCTCCCCCAAAACCACAACAATTTCGGCATTGCGCGTGGTCTTCAACCAGGCAAGAAGCGACTGCTCGCCCGCCATTTTTTTCGCCTCAAGATAGGCGCCATAAAAACTCAGGCCTTCCAGAATGATTGCGCCTCCCAAAACGGACAACCCAATCCAGATGCCCGTCACAGGCTCGGGATTATTGTACTTATGCCAGCCCTCAAAAATAGAATAAACGCCCCCTAAACTGAACAGGATCAAGGCCACCACGAAACTCCAGAAATAGGTCAGTTTTCCATACCCTAAAGGATGCTCTTCATCTGCAGGTTTTTCGCTGCCCTTCAAACCCACAAACAGCAACACTTGATTGCAGGTGTCCGCAAAGGAATGAATTGCTTCCGCCATCAAACTCCCTGAGCCGGTATGCAATGCCGCCGCTAACTTACTCACAGCGATGCCAAAGTTTGCTAAAAACGCATACAAAATAGCCTTTGCCGGCGAGCCCGATTGAGACATACATCCTCCTGATAACGTTGCCGTCATTTCAGTGTAGCATGCTCCAAAGAAGATCATGATCAATCCCAATGGAGGCGCAACCCGACGCGACATGCAATCCAACGCTTTGCCAACAAACCAATATGCACTCACGCTTAACAGCGATGCCACCGCCCTCATAGTTCTAGCCCATGGCAGCGCAACCCACTTGGCGACCCCGCACCTTACCGCGTTGAGCAGGGCACTCGCGGATGAGCAGGTTGCAACCCTTCGATTCAATTTCAGGTACCGTATGGCGAACCGTGCTTTTCCCGGCAAGCTAAGGGAATCGATAAACGATTTTTATGACGCGTTTCAAGTCGGTTTAGATGCGGGTTATGGCTTGCCCACGTTTCTAGCGGGGCACAGCTACGGGGGGCGCGTAATGACTCATTTGCTGGTGGATGACTGTCTTGGCGATGCGCCAGCAGCTCGGCAAGCCCAATTAAAAGGTGGCATTGCCTACTCCCTGCCTCTACACCCAAAAACCAAGCCGAATCTGGATCGCTGGCAACATTTACCAGGCCTCAGACATCCAATGTTAGTGATTGCTGGCGACAGAGACCCAATGATTAGCCCCCGAATTGCGTCAGAATTTATCGCTCAAAACCCCAGGTGCACGTTCCAGTGGATTCCTGGCGCTGATCATGGTTTGCAGCTAACCAAGAGAGCAACCAACCCACACCAGTCAGTTTACGAGCAGGTTGCCCAGCGAACTCGCGCTTGGATTAGTGCCATCAGCTGAACCCTACCGGAACGCACTCACCCAGTGAGCCACTTTTAAACGCGCCAGTCCGCTTTTTGAAGACACCCCGGCCTCAAGGCATCACAAACCCGGAACAGGGAATCGCTGACAAAAGGTCTCGACTTCTTGTCGAACTGAGGCAATAACCGCTTCATCTTCCGGCGCCCTTAGACACTGAATCATCCAGCTTGCGAGTTGTTCCATATCCTGCGCTTTCATACCCCGCGTGGTTGCTGCCGGCGTGCCCACTCGAATACCGCTCGGACGCAGCGGCGGATTGGGATCGTCAGGAATGATTTGTTTATTGGTTGTAATCTGGACGCGATCGAGCACTTCTTCAGCAACTCGGCCATCTAAACCAAACGATGCCATAGTATCCAACACCATCATGTGGTTGTCTGTACCCCCAGTCACCAATGACACACCGCCTGCCATCAGCGCATTCGAAAGCGTCTTAGCATTGACCAGAACCTGCTGGGCATAATCCTGAAATTCTTGCGTTTGCGCTTTTAATAGCGTCACCGCGATGCCCGCAACCGCGTTCATATGGGGCCCGCCTTGCAAGCCAGGAAAGACCGACTTATCGAGGGCTTTTGCAAACGGTTTGCGGCAAAGCACCATACCGCCACGAGGTCCCCGGAGGGATTTATGCGTGGTTGTCGTCACAATATCAAAGCCAAAATCGAATGGATTGGCCATTGCTCGGCCCGCAACCAGCCCGCCAAAGTGCGAGGCATCGGTCATCGTGATCGCTCCAACCTCGTCGGCGATGGTCTTAAATGCCGCATAATCAATATCACGTGGGTAGGAAGTGTAACCGCAGAGCATCATCTTAGGCTTGGTGCGCAACGCATCCGCCCGCACTTGGTCAAAGTCGATCGAACCATCAACAGGATCGGTGACATAACGAACAAAGTTAAACAGACTCCCCATATGAGAAACTGGCGCACCGTGCGTCAAGTGTCCGCCGTGAGACAAATCCATGGCCATAATCGTATCGCCTGGCGTGAGTAATCCAAGGTAGACGGCTTGATTCATCGCTGATCCGGACAGCGGCTGAACATTGGCATGATCACAACCAAAAACGGTCTTGGCGCGATCTCTCGCTAAATTCTCAATTTGGTCTGTATAGGTCTGCCCACCGTAATACCGCCGACCAGGATAGCCTTCAGAATATTTGTTGGTAAAAACGCTACCCAGCACACTCAGCACTTCTGGAAACGTGTAATTCTCTGACGGAATCAGCTCGATGCCATTCCGCTCTCTATCTTCTTCGCCCAATAACGCCGCATAAACAGCGGGGTCATTGGTTTCTAGTTCTTTCATATTGCTCAGCAACGCCGCGGCTTGCTGATCGATATTATTCAAAGTCATGGGCAATGTCCTATCAAGGTGGGGTTGAGCGCCCAGGCGAACGGCTTTAATCCACTAACCCGAACAGCGAAGGCTCGCAAAATCCGCACGCAGTGCACACTTTGTCCAATCCGCTTTTTTTCTTCAGACGCATTGCGACCAAAGTGCAATGCATCTCATCGAGTGCGTGGCGTACACTTCCCAGTGGTAATCCACCTTCCATCGCCAGTCATGTACCTTTTAATTATAGCCCGTCGCAATCCAAAATTGAACGCAGATGCACATCGATCGGTCAGGAAATTAAGCTGCGCATGCAAAAATTGACTGCTCGATCAAAAACTAGAACTCCCTTGTGTTAGCTTTACGATCGCTACCGTTAGTAGCGATCTGCTAACCTAAGGCCTTCTCCAGTGATTGATGCCTCAGCGATTGATGCCTTTGGCGCTCACAGGCCCTAATTGATACGCGCATTTCTTACTGGCGTATCTTTAAAATATGTATCTCCAAATTGCGACGGGAAACGGCTATGAAAATTGTGCAACGATTACGACTTAGGACTTTGGCGATCACCGTCTTGTTATCTGGGTCCTCCCTTCATGCGGATGACCTCGATACCCGCGTCGCAAATGTCCTCAAAGCGACTCCTTTAATTGATGGTCATAACGACATGCCTTGGCAATATCACCGCCGAGTCAATAATCATTTATCACAACTCGATTTGGCTTCAGACCTGACCCAGGTCGATAACCCTACCCACACCGATCTACCCAGACTCCGACGTGGCATGGTTGGTGGGCTCTTCTGGTCCGTTTATGTTCCTATCGAAGGGTACGGGGGCGAACCCAGAGCCGTTCAGGCTGTGATGGATCAAATTGATTTGGTTAAGCGTCTGATCAATCACCATGACCAGGATTTAGAACTCGCGCTTGATGCCAGCAGCATTCGCAGAATTCATGCAGCGGGAAGAATTGCTTCGCTCATTGGCATGGAGGGCGGGCATTCAATCAACAACTCATTGGCCAGCCTCAGACAACTTTATAATCTTGGCGCCCGGTACATGACGTTAACGCACTCGAAGGGCCTGCTTTGGGCCGATTCGGCAACGGATACCACGCGTCATGATGGTCTAACGTCATTCGGGGAGCTGGTCGTCCTTGAGATGAACCGCCTGGGAATGATGGTCGATCTCTCTCACGTATCCTTCGACACCATGCGAGATGCGCTGCGGGTAAGCCGATCGCCCGTAATTTTTTCACACTCTTCCGCTTATGCCGTCACCCAACACGCGCGCAATGTCCCCGATGATGTCTTAGCGCTTGTTGGTAAAAAACGAGGGATAGTGATGGTGAATTATCTAACCTCCTATGTCTCCGAACCAATGCGGTTGCACCGGGTTGCCTTGGAGGGTCATCAAGAGATGCTCAATCGGGACCATGAACCAGAGACGGCACGCGAGCTCATGGCGCAATGGTCAGCGCTTCATCCAGCACCTGAGGTCACCTTGTTTGACGTCGCCGATCACATTGATCACATTAAATCGGTCGCGGGGATCGCGGCTATTGGCTTGGGAGCAGACTTTGATGGCATGCCACCCGGGCCCGTGGGGCTTGAGGACGTCTCGACCTACCCCGCATTGCTAAAAGAGCTGTTAATTCGAGGTTACAGTGACCAAGATATTGCGAAAATTGCAGGCGAGAATTTATTGAGGGTGATGTCCGACGTTGAAGCTGTTGCCGCGCGCCTGCAGACGCTAGAGGCGCCAAGGGATGCTTTGCTGCATGAGGTCGATCTAATGCGCTCAGCCCAAAAAGCTCAATAGTCCGTCCAAAGCGCTTCATTCTCATCGGTTAATGAAACCTGGCAGCCTTCTCCAAAACCCGCTTCAACGCAAACTACCATCGGCTGGCAGCACACCTCGCAATCCTCAACATATTGTTGATAACCCGCCGTTTCATCGATCAATAATCGAATCCGAGCGCCGCAGTAAGGACAGCTGAGCTTGTGGGGTGTAAGTTGCATAACGTCTTTTGAGTTCCGGCGCACCGACCTGATTAATGATGAGTAAGACTGGCTATGCCATGATCAATTTGCTGGCTATTAAGCAGTAGTGGACCCAATCGATCCAAATCAACATTGCCACCGGTCAGGATAATACCCACCCGCTTACCAACAAACACTGAACGGTTCCGCATCACTACCGATAAGGCAACCGCGCTGCTTGGCTCAACCCACTGTTTGGTAAACTGCCAAATTAATTGCATCGCGAAGATCGTGTCGGCATCGCTTGCCGTTAGAATATCCGTCGCACCGCGTTTAATCATTTCAAAATTTAACGCACCCATCGTCGTACGTAAGCCATCGCAGATGGTATCAGGGGTGTGCGCTGAAACGCGCTCACCGGTTGCAAAGGATCTAGCAGCATCACTCGCGCCTTCGGGTTCGGCGCCATAAACCAACGGTCGATCTTGCACCAAACAGCAACCAGCCAGTAAGCCACCACCGCCGACGGGCACAACCACCGCATCGAGCTTTGGCGTCTGACCTTTAAACTCGAGAAGCGCCGTGCCTTGGCCTGCAATGATCAACGGCGCATCAAAAGGCGGCACGTACAGAGCACCAGTACTGTCAGCAACTGCCTTCAGGGCCTTTTCTCTCGCCTCCAGCGTGTTATCACACTCAGTTAAATGCCCTCCAAAATAGTCAACAAGACGTCGTTTGATCGGACTTGCATTCGTGGGCATGACGATATGGGCCGCAACGCCGCGTGCGCGAGCGGCCCGTGCGAGCGCTGCGCCGTGATTGCCGGAAGAGTGCGTACACACACCACTCGCGAGTTCGGACTGGGGTTGAGCATAGACCATATTGGTTGCCCCACGCGCCTTAAAGGCGCCACCTACCTGCAAATGCTCACCTTTAAAGATCACGTCACAGCCCAACAATTGGTTCAGCGCTTGGCTGCTAAACACGGGCGTCTCATGCACTAAGGCCTTGATCCTAGAATATGCAGCCTGAACATCGGCTTCCTCTAATTGCAGCATAGCCCCCTCAGACGCACCTCTATTATCTTGATCGCGGGTCACGATCCGAGATGGCGTCGATTCCACCAAGGTCGGCGCCCCTTAAAATGGCTAGCGCTGGGCCACTTTAGACCAGCTATCTCGAAGTCCTACAATTTCGTTGTAACAAACCGAGCCTTCAGCTCCCGCGGCTTCATCGAGAATAAAATAGCCCTCTCGCTCAAACTGAAATCGGGTGTCATGAGGCTGCATTTTAAGACTCACTTCTGCGAACCCTTGAAACACGCTGCGGGAATTCGGATTAATCAAATCCCGATAGTCACCGTCAACCGCATCTGGAAAGGGTACCGAGAACAAGGGTTCAAAACGATGAAAAACAACTGGCTGATTGTCCGTGGCCGAAACCCAGTGGATCACGCCACGAATTTTTCGATCGGGCGGGTTAACGCCCAAGGTCTCGGGATCATAAACCCCATGAATTTCACAGATTTCGCCATCATCTCCCATCACCACTGACTCCGCTTTGATCACGTAGCCACCGCGCAATCGCACCTCATCCTGCAAAACCAACCGCTTATATTTTCGGTTGGCTTCCATCTGAAAGTCCGCTCGATCAATAAAAATTTCTCGTGTGAAAGGAACTGCGCGCTTTCCCATGTCCGGGTCTTTTGGATGATTTTGCACCGAGAGCCAAATGGTTTCCGATTCCGGAAAATTGGTAATGACGACTTTTATGGGATCAAGCACCGCCATGGCTCTGGGCGCGGTGGGCTCCAGTGCTTCCCGGACACAACTTTCTAACAATGCCAACTCAACATTATTATCACTTTTCGTAATGCCAATCCTTCGACAAAAATCTCGAATGGCTTCCGGCGGATAGCCTCGACGGCGCATGCCGGCAATCGTTGGCATCCTAGGATCATTCCAACCTTCGACCAGATTTTCATCGACCAGTTGTTTTAGTTTGCGTTTACTGGTCACTGTATATTGCAGATTCAATCGAGAAAACTCGATCTGCTGCGGACGACCTGGCACGTCTAACTGCGCCAAAACCCAGTCATACAAAGGGCGGTGGTCTTCGAATCCCGTATCGCACAAGGAATGGGTAATCTCTTCGATAGCATCCGAGATACAGTGTGTATAGTCGTACAGTGGATAAATGCACCATTGATCTGCTGTCTCGTGATGCGTCACGTGACGGATCCGGTAGATACTTGGATCTCGCAAATTCATATTGCCCGACGCCATATCAATTTTTAGCCGCACAACATGTGCCCCATCTGGAAATTCACCGGCACGCATTCTCGCAAAGAGATCTAGGTTCTCCGCAACAGACCGATCCCGATAGGGACTATTACGACCCGGTTCAGTGAGCGTGCCGCGATACGAGCGAATGCTGTCGGCATCGAGCGAATCTACATAGGCCTTATCATCCCGGATCAGTTGTACGGCATACTCGTACAACACTTCAAAATAATCCGAGGCATTTTTTTGTTCCGCCCAGGCAAACCCCAACCAGGTTATGTCCTCTCGCATGGCGTGCGTGAAGGAAACATCCTCTTTGATCGGGTTCGTGTCATCAAACCGAAGGTTTGTAGAACCCTTAAAATCCCTCGCCAGACCAAAATTTAGGCAAATGGCTTTAGCGTGCCCGATATGGAGAAAGCCGTTGGGCTCTGGTGGGAAACGCGTCTTGACCCGTCCGCCATGCTTACCACTGGCTTGATCGCCCTCGATAATGGTCGAGATAAAATTTGCGGGATACCGCTCAGAATCATTTAACATAGTTCACCTAAACCAGCAGCGCTGCCAAACAGCATATCGCAACCATTATAACCAGAATTCGGCGCAACACAGTCTCGCTTAACCGAATCGTTACACGCACGCTCAACCAAGCACCCAGCATTGAGCCCAATGCAAGCACCCCGCCAGTTAGCCAAAGGACTTGACCTTGCGCGGCAAAAATCAGCAGCGCAACCCCGCTAAAAACGCCCGTACAGACCAACTTTAGGGCATTAGAACGAACCATATCGTATCGCAACACGCCTGAGAGAACCGCCACCAAAATGAAGCCAACCCCAGCTTGAATAAAGCCCCCATACAAGCCAGCGCCAAACAGACTAAGCCATGCGGCAAGCCCCAACGTTTGACTCACCGAGCTTGTCAGGTGGGGCTGCGTCGCGGCTGTTTTAGGCAATAGCAGTGAGAGTGCAACCATCACCATTACCACCAGCAAGATAGGCTTCAACCAAACATTCGGTAAGACCGAGGCGCAAAGCGCACCCACCGCGGCACCCAGAATCGTCGGGAGCAAAACCCTTGCGAGTGCGGATCGATCTAGCTGACCGGCTTGATCAAACCCTTTTGCCCCGGTGATAGATTGCGCCAACACCGCAACCCGATTGGTACCATTGGCAATATCAGCCGGAATCCCCAACATCATCAGCGCTGGCAAGGTCAACATTGAGCCGCCACCCGCCAAGGTGTTGATAAAGCCGCTGAGCGTCCCAACCGTCACCAGCAGTCCAACCTCAATCGGGGTCACGGCGCCTGCACCCCTGTCGCTGTCAATGGGCCATCCAGAGACACTTCGAAGACCGCCCCAGCTTCGTTCACAACCCAAAGTCTTTGATCGTCTAGCCAAGTGATGGCCTCGACCTGCCCCATGGCATAGGGCGTTAAGTCCAAGGTTTGATGAGGCTCTGACAACCACGCGTCACCACTGCTTGGTCTTGGAAACAGCCACAAATCACGATGCCCAAGAACCGCAAGGCGCGCCCCGTTGGGCGACAGCGCGGCGCCAGTCACCATAAACAACGTTGAGAGACTATCCACCCGTTCCAGTTCATTAGGTCGGTCAGACCCCGCATCGGTTAATCGATATAAATCACCTCCGGGTTCAAAGGTCCCGATACGGCCAGCAACTCTATGCTTCGTAATCAGATACAGCTGTCCTGCATCAACGAAGAGGGCTTCGCTATCGTAATGCCAGTTTTCGGCTGGAAATGATTGCTGATCTGGATACGCAATGGGGATATAGCTTGTCACTCGCGTTTTCTCGATCACGCTCGGATTAAATTGCGGGACCTTATAAACGCCAAGATCGCGTCGGGCATTACCGTTGTTACCCGTATCGGCGATGTAAAGCCAATCCGCATCCGAGGCAATATCTTCCCAGTCATAATGCGCTGCCAGCTCAATCGCATAACCGGGCCAAGGACTGCGCCCTGCCCGAGGCTGTTGGCCGTGAAAGGGCAAGAATTCAGGATAGATCACGTCACCTTGTCGGTTAATGGCAAAGACCCGAGCATCATCACCACTATCATTGTGCACCCAAAACACATCCTCAAAGCGTTGACTACGGGAAATACCACTTACTTCCTGCAAGGCTGGATAGTTGATTTTAAATTTCGGAATCACCTGCCAGGCGTCCCCTTGGCCGGCCAACAGATCAAAGCTTACGCCGCAGCAAAAACCGAGTATCCCAACCATGTATTTCTGAATCACGTCCCATTCCTTTCACGATGATCAAGAGTTCTAAACCACATTCGATCCTTAATTTAATGATTTTTTAGCCGCCAAAGATATGCGTTTAGCACCATATCGCAATCAAGACACCCTCAACAAAGAACCCTTGAGCACCGAAGCGCCATCTTAGAGGGCCAAGAACAGGCTCAGGCGGCACTGAAAACCATGGCAGCGCTGCCAAAGTCAAAAAATTCATCTCCACCACGTCTGATTTCCTCGAATGCAAATGACAAGCGGTCGCGTATCCTT
>JAQWWC010000110.1 GCA_029249645.1 Pseudomonadales bacterium | reverse complement strand
GTTCGGTCTTGCTTGTTGAAGGCCCCCAAGGCTTGGATTTCCTTGGAGTGCGCGATGAGGTCATCCCCTAGGGCGATTTGCGCTTGGATGTGCTCGTCACTGTGGCGCCCACCTTGGGCCATAATGATGTCAACTTCTTCATCGGTTACGAGCGAGGCACTGTAGCTGACGTTTGGAATATCGTCCCGTAGCTTCGGATCCGCATACGCTTTTAAAAAATTGGGCAGTTCCATGATGTGGCTGTCTGCATCGAAATACCGTTGCTCGGCTGGCGCGTAGGTCATTGGAATTCCTTATTTTTGCTTGCCATTGAGGTTAACCAGAAGTCGCCCGCTCGTCTAGGTCTGCAAAGGTGTTGGTTGACGTTTTGGGGATGCGGCAATGATCCGGCGCAATGCATGCGCTGGCAGATCGGTCTTTGACAATTTGACTGCGTCGTGGGTGAATTAAGTGGTAGATCGGCGCGCGAGCCGTGCCAAAACAGCGGAGGTGCATTTGCAGGTAATACAGGAAGATGTCGTTGTTATTGGGGCAGGGGTTGTGGGTCTGACCTCGGCGCTCACGTTGCAGCGCTTGGGTCGATCTGTTGTTGTCATTGATCCTAATCCCCCGGGATCTGGTGCATCTTTCGGCAATGCCGGCACGATTGCAGACTTTGCGATTGCACCGGTAGGGTCTCCAGCATTGCTAAAGCGATTGCCGGGGTTGCTGTTTGATCGACAGGGCCCGTTTAGTATCCGTCAGGGCGCTGTGTTGGCTTTGCTGCCATGGCTTGCACAATTCGCTTGGCAGTCATTTCCCGGTCGTTCTGAGAACAATATGCGAGCCATTGCGGCGCTTACCCTTGACGCTGGGAACCGGTGGCAGGCTTTGGCAGACGACCTTCAGGCAGATCATCTCATCCAGAACAAAGGCTGCTTGTACGTGTTTAATAACGAAGCTCGCTATCAAGCGGGACGGCAAGATATGCGCCGCCGGCAGGCTTTTGGTGTCAGCGTTGAACTGCTTAATCCAGATGAGATCGCCCAGCTGGAGCCGCGCCTGCCGCAGGTTGAGGGGGGTGGCGCCTTTTTTCCGAACGCGTTGTCGGTTTCCGACCCGGGCCATCTCGTTGGCTTGATTGCCTGCAGGGCCAAAGCAGATGGCGTGCGAATCCTGCCAGAGTCGGTCGTTGGCTTGTCGGCTCAAAAGCGCCAAGTGGTTCTACATCTGGGAAATGGCCTGCGGATGAAGGCTCGCCAAGTTGTCATTGCGGCAGGCGCCCATTCTAAGTTTTTGGCAGATCAAGTCGGGGACCTTGTGCCCTTGGAAACTGAGCGCGGCTACCATTTGGAGTATGACGGTGAAAGTGATCGAGTACTTCGACCCGTTTGTGCGGCGGAATCTGGGTTTTATATGAGCCCCATGACCGGTCGACTGCGGGTCGCGGGCACAGTAGAACTGGGCGGCCTGCAGGCGCCCCCAACCGCGGACCGTCTGTCGTTCTTGTCTCACCGGGTGCGTGACATTTTTCCTGAACTGAAGACTGCCTCTAGAAGCTGGCTTGGGTTTCGTCCGTCTATGCCGGACAGTCGTCCGGTGATCTCTGAGTCCCGGATCGGCCGTCAAATTATTTATGCCTTCGGTCATGGTCATATCGGACTCACCCTTGCGCCGATTACGGCGAGCCTCGTGGCAGCGCTTGTGCAAAACACAGCGCCCGAGGTGCCCCTTAGGGACTATCGAGTTGATCGTTTTTAATCTGCGAATGATTGGTTGAGGATCGGGATATCAAACGGCTGTCAGGAAGGGCCTTTTAGAATGCAGGGCGGGCTACCGAAAACGCACGTCGTTTTTTGGGCGCTTGCTGATCCGGACCGTGCAGGTTATTTTGGGTGAGCGCTGGCGTGGTTTAGCGCCGGCGAGACGGGCCTTTCGGCCGGCCTTTTAAACAGAGTGTTGAAGAACCTAGGGGATCAATATGTCAGCGAGACCAGTGGACTATACCAGCCGATATCTATCGGGAAATTACGAACCTGTTTTTGATGAGGTCGAGGCGGCAGACCTTGAGGTCACCGGTGAAATCCCAAGCGATCTCAGTGGACACTTTCTTCGGATCGGACCGAACCCCTATTTCGTTCCGGATATGGATCGTTATCACATTTTTGATGGTGATGGCATGATTCATAGCGTCACTTTTTCGGAGGGACAAGCCTCCTACCGCAATAAGTTCATTGATTCAAAAGGCTTGCGAGAAGAGCGCGAAAAAGGCGAGTGGATCTATCCTGGTCTGAATCTGTTTGGTGATGTCATCGCGAGAGGCGAGATGCCGAAGAGCAAAAACACTGGCAATACTGCGATGGTCTTTCATCAGGGTAAATTGTTTGGCTTGATGGAGGGCGGTACGCCCTACGAAGTGTCCTTGCCTGATTTGACGACTGTCGGAGAGCATGACTTTGACGGCACCCTAGATCATAACTTTACGGCCCACCCAAAAGTGGACGCCAAAACCGGAGAGATGATGACCTTTGGGTACTCGCCGTTTCCGCCGTACCTTACTTACTCAGTGGTCAGCGCTGAGGGCCGTGCAGTTCATACTCAGGAAATTACCATTCCGAAAGGCATTATGATGCACGATTGCGCCATCACCGCACATTACACGATCTTTCCAGATCTACCCTTGGTATTTGATTTTGACAAGTTGTTAAAGGGTGAATCCATGATTGGTTGGGAACCTGAAAATGGCTGCCGGATTGGCGTGGTGCCCCGATTTGGTTCGGATGAAAGCATTCATTGGTTTGAAATTGAAGAAAGTTTTTTGTTTCATGTTGCCAATGCTTGGGAGGATGGGGATGAGATTGTTCTGCAGGCCTGCCGGTCGGATCGCGGCGCGATTGAGATGAGTGCCGATCGGGATGTGCGAGAGCAAATGGGCCGATTGCACGAGTGGCGGTTGAACCTGAAAACCGGCGCAGTGAGCTCAAAATTGCTACTCGCGAATGATTATTGCGACTTTCCTCGGATCCAGGATGACTTGGTTGGCTATCAAAACCGATTCACCTACGCAGCCCGGTTTCGAGTGAATGAGGGCGCGACCTTTGATGCCGAGCTAAAATATGATCATCAGACGGGGGCGGTTCAAGTTCATGAATTTGGTCCGGATAAGGAGTCGGGCGAAGCGGTCTTTGCGCCAAAGCGTAACGCCCAATCAGAGGATGACGGCTATGTCATTTGCTTTGTGAACGACATCCATGACCGAAGTTGCGAATGCCACATTATCGATGCTCAAAACTTCGATGGCCCAGCGGTTGCTCGCATTAAAATCCCAAGTCGCGTGCCCCATGGGTTTCATGCGTCTTGGGTGCCCGGTTGAGCCTGATTATCAGTGATTTTCGAGAGCCAGCGCTAAAACGTCATCATTTGAGCTGGGCGCCAGATCGGCGCGGCACACTCTTTTGGCGGCACACGCTTTTGAAAGTCGATTGAATGAGCGAGCCTGACTCGACATCCAGTTTAAGGGTTTTTAGCCCATCGAATTGCCAGGGGTTAGAAGGGGTTGTGTAAGGCGTTGGAAGGGGTTGGACTTAGCTGGGTTTGAACGAGTCGGCCGGCTACTGCGCAAAATTTTGCGTCGGGCGATTTTAGGCTAAATGCAGTATTCACTTTGCGGTCGCGAGGCAAAAAGGCGTCGCCGGCCGGTGCGTAACATTTTTTCGATGACTGGATAAGCCAGTTCATCGCGTTAAAAGGGGTAAATCATGACGACAAACGAAATCAATAGCGGGCCAGGCGATACCATGAGCCTGTTCGATACCATCTACCAGTGCCGGGCCATGCGAAAGCTCGACACCAAACCGATACCCCAGGAACTGCTGGTTAAGCTAGTGGATGCTGCCAATCAAGCGCCGTCGGGTTCGAATATGCAATCCGGTCGATGGATGATTGTTCAGGATCCTGACGTGAAGGCGGAATTGGCCAAGCTCAATCGCGCTGGCGTGAATGATTATATTGGTCCGATGATCGAGAACCCCGGATCTCTGCCACATCAAGATCAAGAAAAACGTACGCGCATGATGAAGAGCGTGCTTTGGCAGATGGAGCACCTGCATGAAATTCCAGCCTTGATTATCGCCTGCATGGAATTTGGCGTGAAAGCGGACGCGGCGATGATGGCGCGAGGGGGCGGGTCAATCTGGCCTGGCATTCAAAATTTGTTGCTCGCCGCAAGGGCGCTTGGCTTGGGCGCAGCGCCCACGACTTTGGCCTTGCAAGATCAAGCAGCGGTCGCCAGGGTTCTGAACCTACCTGAAACTATGGGTGCTTTTTGCTTAATTCCGGTTGGCTATCCGCTGGGAAAATTCGGGCCGGTTACGCGGAAACCGTTATCAGAAATTCTTCGATTTGATCAATGGGAGGCCTAACTGCAACGCGTTGAGTTCGTACAATTGCAGTGCAACCCATTGCCCACGCTGAGGTTTGCAATACGCGCGCTGTCGAGGTCAATGAAACTGTCCAAGCAAGGATCCGTCGCGCGGCTCTATAATCGGGTAGTATGAAGGTCAGGCTGAGCGCGCTGGGTCGTCGGGAAAAAACATAAAAGATTGACACCGGCCGCGGCTGGGCAAGCGTTTCATTTGAATCAAGGGTTAAAGAGGGGATTACAATCGTGAGTCAGAAGATAAATCGATCAACACCGTTAGGCCTTAAATCGGTCCTGCCGCAAAGCTGCCTGATTCTGGCAGGGCTGCTTGGTCAGCAGGCCTTAGCGGAAACCGAAAAACCTTACTCCCTGCCGTCCACTGAAGACTATCCACAAAATGTCTATTGGGGTGATACCCATTTGCATACCCGTAATTCGGCAGATGCTTACTCTTTGGGAAATCAAAACTTAACGCCAGCGGATGCTTACCGGTTCGCTCGGGGTCAGGAAACGATCGCGCACAATGGCATGACTGTGAAACTCAAACGGCCCTTGGATTTTCTGGTGGTCTCGGATCATGCTGAGTATTTGGGCGGCTACTACCGGTACAACGTGGGCGACCCTATCGTGACCGAAACCACCGCGGGTGAGCAGTGGTCAGGTTATATCGCGGAGGGCGACCCGGGTAAGATGATGGCCTCGTTCGTCAACAGTATGCGGGATCCAGCCAATAACTATCCGTTCCCAGAAGGGGCGCAGCGGCTGATATGGGATGACGTTGTGCGTACCGCCGATACTTTTAATGATCCCGGCCAGTTTACCGCATTCTCTGGTTATGAATGGACATCGATGATCAACGGTAACAATTTACACCGAGTGGTATTGTACCGGGATGACTTTGATGAGGTCTCACAGCTACCGCCTTTTACCTCTCAGACAAGTCTTGATCCGCAGGATCTTTGGCGCGCGCTTGCCAAATACGAGGCAACGACCGGCGGCCAGGTGATGGCCATCGCACACAATGGCAATATTTCCAACGGGATGATGTTCCCCAGTGTGACCGTTGATGGTCAACCGATTGATGCGGACTATGCGGCGCTGCGAGCGCGGTGGGAGCCGATCTACGAAGTGACGCAGGTTAAAGGCGATGGTGAGGCGCACCCAACCCTGTCGCCGAATGATGAATTTGCCGATTTCGAAAATTGGGACGCTGATAATATTGGACGAACGCAGGCAAAAGAAGATTGGATGCTTGAGCATGAATATGCTCGCGGCGCCCTAAAACTCGGGTTGGCCAAGGAGGCAGAACTTGGCATAAACCCGTTTAAGTTTGGTTTGATCGGTAGTACAGACGGTCACAACACGATTAGCACGACCGAAGAAGATAATTTTTTTGGGAAGTTTCCAGAGTCCGAACCCAAGCCAGAGCGGATGACTAATGCGATGGCGAACGATGCGCTTTGGAAAAATTGGCGACTGGTTGCAGCAGGTTATGCTGCGGTCTGGGCTGAGGAAAATACCCGTGCTTCGTTGTTTGATGCCATGAAACGTCGAGAAGTTTATGCAACCACCGGATCCCGCATCCAAGTTCGTTTCTTCGGTGGCTGGTCATTCGACGCAAGCGACATTCACCAACCTGATTATGTCGCGCGGGGTTATAAAAAAGGGGTGCCGATGGGCGGTGATCTAACCGAAGGGCCCGAGTCAACAGCGCCAACCTTTCTAATCGCTGCTGCCAAAGATCCAGATGGTGCCAACCTGGATCGGGTGCAAGTCATCAAAGGCTGGCAGGATTCAAGCGGCGCGCTGCAAGAACAAGTTTACGATGTGGCTTGGTCAGCAGAACGAATGATCGACGCAAAGACCGGTAAACTCGAAGCGGTTGGATCAACGGTTAATATTGAAACCGCGACTTACCTCAATACCATTGGTGCAGCAGACCTTGCGACCTACTGGCAAGACCCTAATTTCGATGCGTCGGAACGAGCCTTTTATTATGTGCGCGTGCTGGAGATCCCGCGTCCTCGTTGGACGACTGTGGATGCTGCATATTTTGGCGTCGCGTTACCGGATGAGGCGCCGCGTTCGGTTCAAGATCGCGCCTACACCTCACCAATTTGGTATACGCCTTAATGGCGAGAGCCTTCCTGCGTGAACCGCTGATCCATTTTGTCGTCGCCGGGCTGATTCTCTTTGGTTTGAATCAGCTTTTTTTTGAGCAGCCGAGCAAGGTTAGCGCTGAAACGATTGTCGTGGATCAGGCGGCAGTGGTTGAATTTATCCAGCACCGTCAGAATCGCTCGCCCGAGGATGCGCTGGCACAGTGGCAACGGTTGTCGCAATCTGCTCAATCAAAAGTGGTCAAGGATTTCGTAGAAGAGGAAGCGCTGTATCGCAAGGCCAAAAGCTTTGGCTTGGATGAAGCAGATTATGTAATTCGTCGGCGGATGGTCCAAAAAATGGATTTTGCCGCAGCTGGATTGACGGAAACTGAGTTCACGCCATCAGCGTCTGCTATGACGGATTATTACAAGGCGCATCAAGCCCAATTTTCTACGCCAGCGCAGATCACGTTCACGCATGTTTACTATGAGGCACAAGCGGGTGGACAAACAACCACACTGGAACTGGCCGCAGAGCACTTGAAGCAGCTAAATGCCGCGAAGGTTTCGTTTTCAGAAGGCGGGCAGTACGGCCAGCGGTTTGCCTACCATCGAAATTATGTCGACCGCGCCGAACCCTTGATCGTGGACCATTTTGGCGCGGATTTTGCGGCCCGAGTGTTTCAGCTGTCGGCGACGCAGGATATCTGGCAGGGGCCTGTGCCGTCTCGTCATGGCATTCATTTGGTGTTGATCGCGGCGGTAATGCCAGAGCGAGTCTTGGCGTTTTCGGAGGTAAAAACCAAGGTCGTTATGGCCCTGCGGCTTGCCGAACAGGATAAGCGACGCGTCGCCTTTATGGACGCACTGCTGGCAGAGTATTCGGTGGCAATCGAGCCGGGTCTCGGCGTTGTTCAGTGAGCCGCCAGGCTGGGTTAGTCTGCGAGTGAACAGGCTGTTTTGGCTCCCTTTAGTGCTGCTGATAATGCCCTTGCTGGCTTTATCCGATGAGCTGCAACCGTTTTATATTGAGCTGGTGGAGGCGCCGCAGGGAACGTTCACACTTGATTTTAAAACCGCCCCGGGTCAGGACAATCAGACCGCGACACTGATGTCACCGTGTACGACGATCTCGAATAATCAGCGCGATGCCTTGGGGATGCCCAGACAACCAACGCGCTATCGATGTAATGATTTATCCAAAGCTCTGGTTATCCAACGTACGGCAGATGGGCTGAGTCCGCCAGCATTAATCCGGTTCAAACGATTGTCCGGTCAAGTCGATTTGTACTACTTAAAGGCGGGTGATCATCAGCAGACGCTAAATGCTATTGCGCCCAATCAGGGCAGCTTTGTTCAGTATCTAACCCTCGGTTTCGATCATATCCTTATGGGCTATGATCATTTGCTGTTTGTCTGGTGCTTGGTGTTATTGGCATCGTCCTTGCGCCGGGTTCTGGTGATGGTCACCGGTTTTACGGTTGCGCATTCCATGACGCTTGGTTTGGCGGTGCTGGGGGTTTTGCGAGCGCCGATTGCACTGATCGAAGTGCTTATTGCTGTCAGTGTTTTGTTGCTCGCGGTTGAACTCGCGAAAGGGCCTCGGCCAACCCTCACCCATCAATATCCCATCCTCGTGTCATCGTTCTTTGGATTACTTCATGGTCTTGGTTTTGCCGCAGCCCTGACGCAAATTGGCTTGCCCAGCACAGACGTCGTCTGGGCATTGCTGGCTTTTAATGTGGGTGTGGAGATGGGGCAGGTGGGATTCGTCCTGATCCTTTTGGCTTTTGGAGCGGTGATCAAGCAAGTCGCCAAGGTTGATCCAGCATGGTTCAGCGTAGGGCGGAAGGGCCTCATCTACGCGGTTGGGGTTGTCGCGGGATACTGGGCAGTAGATCGACTGCTAAGCTGGATCGGTTAGGGCGTGAATCCGCCTTTGATGCGGTCTGGAACATGATTGAATTGATGTAAGGTGATGAGCTCCTTGCTGGCGCTAATGCAAGTTACCGTGGGGTTTTGCCGAGATCGAGGCAAAAGGCCTCATTGTTGCCAGTCACAAGATATGCCAAATCGCGTGACTGAGTTTAGGGTGAAGACCCTACCTCGATGTTTAAAGCCCCCTTTTAGGGCCAAATCCGACAGGATATCGGCCTTTTTTAAGCTGAGATGGCGCTACACCTTCATTTTTTATCCCCGACCCATTATAGTGCGGTCGCCATTAAGCGCTTCAATCCGACATCGTGAGGATTTCTTTTGATTACCTGTGCCAATATCACCATGCAGTTTGATTCCAAACCGCTCTTTGAAAACATCTCCGTTAAATTTGGCGAAGGTCGAAGGTACGGTTTGATCGGAGCCAACGGTTGCGGCAAGTCAACTTTTATGAAGATCCTGAATGGGTCTTTGAAGCCTACGAGTGGCAATATCTCGATCGATCGAAACTTGAGGGTTGGCGAGTTGAGCCAGGATCAGTTCGCCTTCGAGAGTTTTAGCGTTATTGACACCGTGATCATGGGTCATAAAGCTCTATGGCAGGTTAAAGAAGAACGCGACCGGATATATGCCCTACCCGAGATGTCTGAAGAAGACGGGATGCGCGTTGCGGATTTAGAAGGCGAGTACGCCGAGATGGATGGTTACACCGCGGAGAGTCGAGCAGGTGAAATCCTTTTGGGTGCTGGCATTGATCTCGCGCTGCATTACGGTCCCATGAGCGAAGTCGCGCCTGGCTGGAAACTGAGGGTGTTGTTAGCGCAAGCCTTGTTTTCTGATCCAGATATCTTGTTACTGGACGAGCCAACCAACAACCTCGACATCCATACCATTCATTGGCTCGAGGACATCTTGAATGCCCGCAACAGTACCATGGTCATTATTTCTCATGATCGATACTTCTTGAACGCAACCTGCACTCACATGGCGGATATTGATTATCAAGCGCTGAGTGTCTATCCCGGTAACTATGATGATTTTATGATTGCGTCAACCCAGGCTCGCGAACGGGTTCAGTCACAGAATGCCAAAAAGAAAGTCCAAATTGCTGAGTTGAAGCATTTTGTAAGTCGGTTTTCGGCTAATGCGTCAAAAGCGAAGCAAGCCACTTCCAGAGCTCGACAGCTCGATAAGATCGAGCTTGAGACCATCAAACCCTCAAGCCGGGTAAGCCCTTATATTCGCTTTGGGCAGGATAAAAAGTTGCATCGATTGGCGCTAACGATCGAAGATTTGGCTCATGGCTTTGAGGGCGATCCGCAGTTGTTTGCCAATAGTCAGTTGATGCTCGAGGCGGGTACGCGTCTGGCGGTGATCGGTGAGAACGGCGTTGGCAAGACGACCTTCCTAAAATGCTTGATGAATGAGTTGGCGCCATCACAAGGCAGCGTAAAATGGTCAGAGAATGCGTCGGTTGGATATTGTCCGCAGGACCCAACCCACGTTTTTCAAGACGATATGAATTTATTTGATTGGATGAGCCAATGGCGAAAGCCCAATCATGATGAGCAAATTGTTAGGGCGACCCTAGGGCGCCTTTTGTTCTCCAACGAAGATTTCTCCAAATCGGTGAAAGTGTGCTCGGGTGGCGAAAAAAATCGGTTAATCTTTGGCAAACTCATGATGCAGGATCATAACGTTTTGATCTTAGATGAGCCGACTAATCACCTAGACATGGAGGCCATTGAGTCGCTCAACCTCGCGCTCGATAATTACGAAGGGACTTTGATTTTTGTCAGTCACGACCGTGAGTTTGTCTCGTCCTTGGCCGACCGAATTATCGAAATTAAGGATCAAAGTATCTTTGATTTTAAAGGGACGTTCGATGAGTACTTGGATGCCCAGTCCATTGAAATGGGTGCGGCTAGACTCAGTTAAGGTCGAGACGTCGCCGCGTCCGAAGGCTGCGGTCCATCGAGCAATGACCTCCGCGCTAGAAGCAAGCAGAGGGTTTTGAATTTCCAAAACCGCAGCCCATTGCGCTGCCCAAAGGCCTAAATCATGTCAACCTTTAGCGTGTTGTCGTTGCCCCAAGAACAACTCGATAATTTAACAGCGTTGGGCTACCTCACCATGACGCCGGTTCAAACGAAAGCGCTGCCGCCTGCGCTTTTGGGCCAGGATATGGTTGTCCAGGCACAAACTGGCAGTGGTAAAACGGTCGCTTTTGGTTTGCCGAGCTTAGCCCGCATTAATCCGCGAGATTTTGGCACCCAAGCTTTAATTTTGTGTCCAACCCGTGAATTGGCCGCGCAAGTTGCAACCGAGATCCGGCGACTTGCCCGCGCTTTGCCAAATATTAAGGTGGTTGTACTGTGCGGAGGGCAACCCATCGGACCTCAAATTGGGTCCTTGGAACATGGCGCCCATGTTGTCGTCGGCACGCCTGGTCGGATTAAAGATCATCTTCGAAAACGAACGTTGACGTTACCGCGCCTGAAGACCTTGGTACTCGATGAAGCTGATCGGATGTTGGACATGGGTTTCAGTGATGATATGGCCGATATCATTGGTCAAACCCCTATGGATCGTCAGACATTGCTGTTTTCTGCGACTTTTCCAGATGACATCGCCTCGATCAGCGCGCAATACCAACGATCGCCAGAACGAATAACCGTCTCAACCCAAGTTGCACAGACGCAAATTGCGCAGATTTTTATTCGGACCCAGCGTCAGGACAAGGCAGAGACCTTGATGGGGTTAATTCAATCCTATCAACCAACGGCGGCGGTGGTTTTTTGTCAGACTAAGGCCGCTGTTCATGACTTGGTGGTTACCCTCAATGAGAGGGGGGTAGACGCTGCGGGTTTGCATGGCGACCTAGAGCAGCGGGAGCGCGACCAAGTGTTGTTGTTGTTTAAGCAGATGAGTTTAAGGTTGCTGGTCGCAACCGACGTTGCGGCACGGGGCTTAGATATTGACAGTCTGCCGTTGGTGGTGAATTTTGATTTGCCCGCGGATCCGGAAGTCTATGTCCACCGCATCGGTCGCACAGGCAGGGGCTCTGCAACGGGAACGGCGGTCAGCCTGTTTACCGATAAAGAAACGTTTAGGTTGCCTGCGATTGAGTCACGGTTATCGATGATGATCACGCCCATCAACCCGCCTGCATACCAGCCAGGGCAGTCGGTACTGGCACCGGCAGATTTTGTCACCCTCGAGGTATCGCTTGGTCGCAAGGATAAATTGCGCCCGGGTGATCTTTTAGGCGCCATCACGGGTTCCTTAGGGTTTGCTGGAAATATCGTCGGTAAAATTGATATCACCGACCGCGCCTCGTTTGTGGCGATTGAGCGTGGGTCTGCGCCGGATGTGCTGGTGGCGCTTGCTGATGGTAAAGTTAAGGGCCGAAACCCCAAGGTTCGGCGGCTTCGGGCGCCTAGGTCTAGGTAAGCGGTAAAAGGCCTCTCAATGGCTCATAGGATTGGGGGTTGGCGCTGATATTCTGGTGGTTTTTAAGGCAGCTTTTCGACTTGATCTTGGCCTTTCTTATCCGCATTCTATGGGGTGTTAAAAGCCTCTAAAGAGAATGCATATGGCAATTCAGATTAACCCAGCCACGGGTTTAAAAGAGTTCAACACAAGAGCGGCTAAAGCAAGGGTTGCGATGGATGGCCAGGGCTATGGTGTTGAGTCCAATGAGGCCCTAAAAATTCTGCCGGACGCGCCTCCCGGAGCGGCCTTTAATGCTGAAGAGCAAGCTCGATATCGGGACTTCAAAGAAGCGCGCCGCGGCGCGGCCGATTATATTGCCATGGAAGGCGAGTTCAGCCACTACCTGACCGATTTATATTCCGATGAACCCGTTCCGCGCGACGCACTGACCGACGAGTGCGAAATCCTGGTTGTTGGCGCGGGCTTTGCGGGCCTTTTGCTTTGGCATAAGCTGCAGCAAGCGGGCTATACCGATGTTCGGTTTTGCGAAAAGGGTGGCGATGTGGGTGGCACCTGGTATTGGAACCGCTATCCAGGCATTGCTTGTGATGTCGAAGCCTATAGCTATCTGCCGCTGCTCGAGGAGATGGGTTACATCCCATCGATGAAGTTTGCCAGTGGTTTCGAAATCATGGAGTATTGCCAAAGCTTGGCCGAGCGGTTTGGGTTTTATGAGCATTGTCTTTTTCATACAACCGTGACGGAAACGGTTTGGCAAGAATCGCAAAAGCGCTGGGTGGTCAGCACGGACCGTGGCGATGCGATGCAGGCTCGGCATGTGGTTCTGGCAAATGGTCTTTTGACAACGCCGAAGCTTGCGAAAATCGAAGGAATGACCCGCTTTCAAGGTGATTCTTTTCATACTTCTCGTTGGAACTACCATCTTGATTTGGCTGGTAAGCGCGTCGGGATTATCGGTACCGGTGCCACTGCTGTGCAGGTTGTGCCAGAACTCGCAAAGGTCGTCGAGGCGCTCTATGTATTTCAGCGAACCCCAAGTTCCGTTGACGTTCGTGATCAGCGCGCAACGACTCAAGAGGAACTCGATAGCTGGTCAAAAGAGCCAAATTGGGCGAAGGCAAGGCGGGCGCGATTTGCCAAAATTTCGGCCGGAAGAACCGCAATGAAGGCGAACGATGATTATCTGGCGGGCAAGGTGGCGGATTTTAAGGAACGCAAGCAGCATGATCGTGAACTGTCGCCGGAGGAAATGGTTCAGAAACAATTGGATACCAATTACAAAATCATGGAACAAATAAGAGGTCGGGTCGATGCAATTGTTGAGGATCCAGCGACTGCTGCCGCGTTAAAACCTTATTACCCTTATGGTTGTAAACGGCCCACGTTTCACGACCAGTACCTCCCGACGTTCAACCTGCCCCAAGTGCACTTAGTGGACACGGCGCCGCTGGGTGTGTCTGAGATCAATGAGGCAGGGGTCGTTCATAATGGTCAAGCTTATCCGCTGGATGTGCTCATCTATGCAACTGGCTTTGAGTGGATGGCAACGTCGACCTTTAATCAGGTGATTGGGCGCGACGGTCGTTCTTTGAATGAAAAGTGGCAAACTGAAGGCACCAAAACCTTTTTGGGTCTGCACAGTCAAGGCTACCCCAATCTATTCATCGTCTCAGGCCCTCAAGGGGGCGGCGGTAGCTTCAATTTTACGAATGCGATCGAAGAGCATGGTGATTACATCATTTGGATGTTGGATACCTTGAAAGCGCAAGGCGCGACCGTGGTTGATGTTGACGCGGATGTTGAAGCAGCCTATGCGGCGCATTGCGCAAAAGCGGACGCGCAGACCAGGCCTTTGCGAGATTGTATAACCTATTATAACGGTCATGGGGATGCAGCACCTGGCAGCCTTGCTTACTACGGCGGCGGACAGTGGCACAAGTGGCGGATAGAGGCTCAAAACACCTTGGGTCCGTACCGGTTTGAGTAATGACGTTGACCGGCGCGTTTAGAGATTGGGGTTGTACAGGTTCTGATCGAAATGGGAATCGAGCGCGCCGGTTGATAAAGCCCTTCGCGCCTCATGCCTTGCCGACAACAGCATGATCGTTAAAGACCTCATAAAGGTTGCAGCAGACGGACTCGTTCAGACTGCAGGGTCCGCCGCTGAAAAAACAGGACAAAGATTGAGCGCGTTGTTCCAGGCCTGTTTCAGACGTCTGCGGGATCAATCCTGTCCGTTATTGGGAAGGACGTTTTGAGTACGATCGCGCCACATTAAGCCCCTTCAACATTTGTAATGAAGACAACAACTCGGCGGTTCTGCGCTTGATTCATCGGCAGATTGACGCCTTTGGAATTGGTGTTCGGGACCTTAGGCTTGGTCTCGGCAAACGCCGTCGCGGTGATCCGGTCTTTTGGAAGGCCGGATCCTTCAAAAACATGCAGGACGTTGATCGAACGCAGCGCCGATAGCTCCCAATTGGAAGGAAATCGAACGGTATTAATCGGAACATTATCTGTATGGCCTTCGATCTCTACCCGATAGTCGTTTCGGGGTAGGTTTTGAATGACCCCGCTGAGGTCTTCTAACGTTTTGAACATTGATGCTCGAACGACGGCTGAACCCGAGTCGAAGAACGAGTTGCTCGAGAGCTCGATCATTAACCCTCTTTGGGTTAATTTGGTGGTCATCTGCTTCCGAAGCCCTTGATCCTCAATTAATCTCTCGAGAATTTCCTGTGCTTCCGCCAATGGCGATCGGGATAAAGGCGAATCTGTTTTCGGGTCAGGGCCGGCTCTGTTGAGGGATTCGTTGATACTTTGGGCAACCTGGTCGAACTTCTCTTGGCTCACTTTTGACGTCGAGAAGAGTAAGACAAAGAAAATCATTAACAACGTAATGATGTCGCCATAGGTCAGCATCCAACTGGTATCTTCGCTTGGATCCGAATCGTAAATTTTTTCAGGTTCTTTGCTCATTTTAAAATCCCCTGGAAGTTAATCCTTAGCGCTATTAAATTTTGCAGAAGGATCTAAATAACTGTTGAGATGATCTTGGATCTCGAAGGAGTTGGCTCGAGCAACCAAAAGCAGAAACGCATCGATCGTTAACTGGTGCTTAAACCGAAGCATTTGTTCTTTTTGCTCTGCCCGCCGAGAGGCTGGTTTGAACACCAGTTGGGCTAAAATCACGCCATAAAGGGTGGTGATCAAAGCGACCGCTAAGCCTGCACCTAAGTTGCCGGTGCCGCCATCTAGCTCGGACAGCATAATGATTAATCCGACTAAGGTTCCGATCATGCCAAAGCCGGGTGCGATGTTGGCCATCGTATTTAAAATAGTTGCTCTGACCATGTTGCGTTCATAAGTTGTGTTCATGAAGGTTTCGAGTTTAATCCGCAGGTTATCCTCGGTGTATCCAGCAAGCAGCAACTGAATGCAATGGTGTAAAAAAGAACCTTTTTCTGCATCCACCTTTGCAAACTCGGTCTCAAGGCCAGGAATGCCATCTCGTGCGCCCACTTTGCCCCAAGTGATAATCTGTTGAACTTCCTCGTATAGGGTTTTGGGGTTCACCTGCGTTGGCACGATGACCTGGGTTAGCGTGCCCAAGGCTTTCCACACATAGCGGCCTTCATAGGAAATCATCGTCGCAGCAAGCGTGCCGCCGAGCACGAGCAGTAAACTGCTTAAACTCCAGAAGATAATGTAGTTGCTGGTGCCTTCTATAATGGCGTAAGCAAATAAGCCAAAGCCCAGAAATATACCCAGGACGGTGCTAATAGAAATCAGTTTCATGGCGCGTCTCAGACAGGATATTACGAATGAGTATAAGGCTAGGGCGTTGTTTTGTTCAACGTCCTCGCTGGGCAAACACCCGCTAAACCGGTTGGTTATGGCATTGACCTCGGCGGCTGTACGGCGCGCCGCCCGCTCAGTACTCAATCCAGCTTCAAGGACTTCGACCCTGATCGCTCTGGGTTTTTTGGAATTGTGGGTCAGGGAAACAGTCATGACTAAAGGGGCCGTGGTCACCCAATGTTTGTTTTAATCCAACCTTGGCGCTTTTCTTATGGCGCTTTTTTCTTTGCTCCGCTCAGAGTGCGTTTCTCCTAGCGCGCGTCTTATGGCGTGCTGGTCAAATGTCAGCCGACGCCGTGTTGTCGAGGGGCTTGCACGATGCCGGCAGAGTTGAAACCGATACCATCGTTATTATGGTTGTCGTGCCAGCTCTCAGTGGTGTGAAAGGCCCGTGTTGGGCCTGCGTTGACGGCTTTTGGCCGAAGCGGGCCAGTAAAGTGGTTCAAGGCGGCTTTGGTCGCTAGGGCGTGATCGTTAACGCAGGCGAGGCCTGCCTGCCGCCAAGAAGCAATGCAATCTGGCATTGCCTTTTGCAAAATGCGCGAC
>JAQWWC010000109.1 GCA_029249645.1 Pseudomonadales bacterium | reverse complement strand
CGTTGACCGTTGACCGTTGACCGTTGACCGTTGACCGTTGACCGTTGACCGTTGACCGTTGACCGTTGACCGTTGACCAGAATTACATTCTAGTTTTAGACTTAGTTTGAAAGTCTTTTCACTTAAATTCATGTTAATTTCGTACGCCCTGAACGGGAAATTGAGCGCGGCTAACGCTTTCAAGCAACTTTCAAACTCGGACACACTCGAATGGATGACGTCAGCCCACCCATTGATCCCTACCAAACCTACCGAGTCCTCAGAGACGATGCACCCATCTGTCAACAGGAAGTGGGTGGGCCTTGGCAGATTAGCCGTCATGCTGATGTGCATCAGGTATTAAAAGATAACGAAACCTTTTCATCGGAAGTCTCCCTGCGCCCGCCCGAAGAGGGCGGCCAGCCAACCATGCTTTTCAGTGACCCGCCCCTGCACCATCGACTGCGAAAGCTTGTGAGCAGCGCCTTCAAGCCTTCACACATTGAGCGCCAGGCGGACCGAATCACTGCGCGAGCAGAACTGTTGATAAAGGATCTGCCGCGAGGCGAAACTGTCGATTTGGTCACCACCTTGGCAGCCCCCTTACCTGTTATGGTCATCGCAGAGATGCTGGGCGTTGAAGACGGCAACCTCCTCACCTTTAAAAATTGGTCTGATGCCATTTTTAGCAATATTGGCGAAATCCTGTTCGGTACGCCTAGCGCGGAAGCCGAGCAGGCCGCGCTTGAAATGGATGGCTATTTCCTCGAACAAATCGAAGCGATTCGTCAGCGCCCTCAACCGCACCTGCTAGGACGGCTGGTCGCTACAAAAACCGACGAGGGACACTTAAACAACGAGGAACTTTTAAGTTTCTGCCGATTGCTACTGATCGCGGGCAATGAGACCACAACGGGGCTGATCACCGCCTCCGCTCGCATCTTTCACGAGATCCCAGACACCTTGCCCGCCATCCGAAACAATCCGGAACTCATTCCAACATTTATTGAAGAGGCGCTACGATACTACTCGCCCTTTTCCGCCACGGTGCGTCGAACAACTCGAGCCGTCACCCTCGGTGGCATAGATATTCCCAAAGGGGAGCTCCTACTACCAATAATTGCGTCGGCCAACCGCGACGAGCGCGTTTTTGATCAGGCCGCGACCTTTAAGATTGATCGTAATCCCAACCCGCATCTTGCCCTAGGGTTTGGCATTCATTTTTGTCTGGGCGCGCACCTTGCACGCTTAGAAGGCAAGATTGCAGTGCAAGGTCTGGCAGATCAGTTTCAGTCAATTCGACTCGCTGACCCGTCGCAAACGGAGGTAGGCGGTCTAGGCGGACCGAAAGCGATGGATGTTATTTTGACTTAAACGGCGCCTTGGACTTCCATTTAAAATAGAATTTCCAGATGAACATTAAAGTCTTTTGATTGTATTTTCTTCTGCTATGACAGTGTGATTGGTGCCGGAAAGAGGATCCGGCTCCTGTGGCTTCAGAGGGCGTCTGATGCCGTCTATCGGCACCAGCGTGGTTATGAGGCGCTAACAACGTTAGCAAAGTGGACCACCTAAGTGTTATTGGATTCTAAAATCGTATCTAACTTTGGAAAGAAAAGACCCGCTTCAGCTGCTGTGCCCACGACTGACTTTGCCTGGCCTGGTCACGGCGGCTATCGTCGGTATGCCGCTGCTCATAACGAGGCAGCGGCGTTGTTAAACCTATTCGGGCGCACCGGAGCTAATGTAGGACGTCTTCACAGTCGTATAGAATTCCTTAGCATACTGACCTTGCTCCCTTGGTCCGTAAGAACTCTCGCCCCGTCCACCAAACGGCACGTGATAATCAGTTCCTGCCGTTGCTAGGTTCACCATCACGCAGCCAGTCGCCGCATGACGACGGAAGTGCGACGCTCGAGATAAGCTACGCGTCATGATGCCGGAGGTCAGGCCAAAACGAGTATCATTGACGACACTAAGCGCTTCCTCATAAGAGCTCACTTTTATTACGCACGCGATTGGTGCAAACAACTCTTCGCGGTTTACCTGCCAATCATTTTGCGTCCCTGCCACCACCGCTGGCGTCATGAAATATCCTTCTGTGTCACGCTCAACTCTCTCGCCGCCGCAGAGAATTTCGCCACCTTCACTTTTCGCAAGGGCAATATTCTGTAAATTTTCCTGTAATTGCGTGCCGCTAACAACCGGACCAAGCTGCGTCCCGTCTTTCAACGCGTGATCAACAACCATATTGCGAGCCGCTGCTGCTAGCCTCTCAACAAACTCATCGTGGATGGCTTCATGCACAACAAGCCTTGATGATGCTGTACATTTTTGCCCAGTGCCGCCGAAGGCTCCGTTTAGGGCACAGGCAACTGCAAGATCCATATCTGCATCATCCATAACAGCAAGCGCATTCTTCGAACCCATCTCCAGTTGGATTTTCGTAAAATTAACGATGCAGCTCGATGCGATCTGTTTGCCAACTGGTACAGAACCGGTAAAACTTAAAGCGTTCACGAGTGGACTATCTGCTAACTGCTGACCTACTGCGCCGCCGGCTCCCATCACCAGGTTAAAGAGACCTTTTGGAATGTCCTGGCGACTCATAATTTCTGCAAATGCCACAGCTGATGCGGGGACTAGATTCGCAGGCTTCCAAACGACAGCATTACCAAACGCGAGTGCTGGGGCAATTTTCCAAACCGCCGTCGCGGTAGGGAAATTCCATGGCGAGATGATCGCGACCACACCAACCGGCTCGCGCCGAACATCTACCTCGATCCCATCACGAACAGAATCAGCATTGTCGCCAATTTGACGCAGCACTTCTGCGGCGAAATAGGTAAAGAACTGTCCAGCACGGAACACCTCTCCTTTACCTTCGGCAAATGGCTTGCCCTCTTCACGAGAAAGCAGACGACCGAGTTCGTCGGAGCGCGCCATCATCTCTTGGCCAACCGCCATCAACACATCGTAGCGTTTCTCTAAACCCGTCGCACCCCAAAGGCGCTGTGCCTCATTGGCAGCAGCCAGTGCTGTCGCGACTTGATCCGCATCGGCTTGAGTGTATAGACCTATCAGGTCAGATACATCGGAAGGGTTTCTGTTTTCTATTTCCGATGATCCCTGCAGCCATTCGCCGCCAATGTAATTTTTATTTATCTCGGACATGCGATTCTACTCCTTATTATTTTCATCAAACCTACTGCCAAGGCGCGACAGGTTAATTCGTTGGAGGATAGCAATTATAACAGGGCTTTTTGATCGAAAGTCTGAGTATCGAATGAGATCGGTTCCCTGCTTGTTTGATGAAAGCGTGTGGCGGTCTGACGAGTATTGACTAGCATGACATCTATTGAACTACTCCCAAACCTTGGCTGAGGATTGCAGTATGGTGTTGTGCCAGTGCTGTAGGTCTCTTCATGGAGATCGAATATGAAGCTAACTTTTAAAGAAGTAACTGAGCGTTATCTGGCACAGCCAAGCGCACACAATGGCGAGAAGCAGAGGACCACGGTCATAGTAGCTAATAGCCTTGTTAAGGTGTTTGGCTCTAAACCGATAAAGGCATTCGAGAAGATCGCTCTTTTCGATAACTTTATAGGGAACCTGCGGAAACAGCCATCCAAAAGGAGAATTGGTAATCGAGTCAGCAACAGCTGGATCAATAACAAAACCTACAAGAAGGCTTGCCGTGAAGCTGGATTACCAGCAGCGGTAACTTTCCACACAATACGCCATACATTTGCTAGTTGGCACATTCAGAGAGGGACGAGTGAGATGGTCCTCATGGCGCTAGGAGGATGGAAAGATCGCGCATCACTGCAAAGATGCGCCCATCTTAACCAAGCTCAAAGACAGGTTGCGTTAAGTTCGAATAAAAAGAGCTATCAAGAAGCGAATGCTTTGCGAGCGTATTCGCAAGCTGCCTTTGCTCAATAGCTTTGTCTAACCAAACCCAGAGGTGAAATCGATAGGGTTTTCCTTTGTCCTCATAATTGATAACCCCGCAAGAAGACGACCTTCTTATAAAGAAACGAACCTCTTGCGGGAATTGG
>JAQWWC010000108.1 GCA_029249645.1 Pseudomonadales bacterium | reverse complement strand
CTGCGTCACACGCCGGCAGTTTCGCGAAATAACCAAAGCCAGCTCCCCTTCATAGTCCATAGCACTGCCTTCCTCAGACCAATAGATGGGGCTGTAAGGCCCATTCGCTGAGGTTGATTGCTTGGTAAAGACCAAGGGCACCTCGGGCAGTGCCATATTCGACTCTTCGGCATGGGCGCGATAATTCAATCCAATGGCGATGATTTTAGGGGGTCTTTTTATGACGGCCTCAAAGGCGACCCCCAACATTGGAAAATGCGGCGATTGGTCACAGGCAGATGCCGCCAGCGCAATCGCATCAGGACCCGCCTGAATCAGCGCTAACATCTCGTGCGGCAAGCTCGGGCATGCGATTGAGAGATCAATCACCCCATCGCCTTTAAGAAGGCCAACTCTCGACCGACCTGCCTCGGTAAAGGTAATCAGTTTCATAGCGCCGCCTCCTGTTCTGACACCCGATTTTAAAATCGGCTTGCTACTAGGCGTTCACATTTGCCACCGCTTCACCAGGTCTTCCGGGACAAGCCGTGCGCGCAGACCTTGCCTGCCAATCGATGCCAAGCGACGAGTGCCTTCAAAAGGCATGCTGCTTCATCCTGCCGAGCCCTGCCCCAATTGATGGAGACTTGACGCCAAACACAGGCCGAATCAGCGCGTCCCAGAATCTTGGCTGGTCGGAATCTGGCTGAAAGCAATCCCCTTATCCGCCCGCATATCTTCGGGCAGACCGAGTACACGCTCGGCAATGATGTTCCGCAGGATTTGATCCGTTCCGCCTTCAATTCGGACCGCGGGCGATCGCATCAACATCGATTGAATTTGAGCTTGGCTACGCGCGATCTCTGGATCTGTGACGAGGCCGCCAAGCCCCTGCAGATCCACCGCAAACTTGGCAATATCTTGCATCATGCCACCAGCAACCAATTTCCCAATGCTGTTTTCGGGTCCTGGAATCTCGCCCTTGGACAACGCCGAGATTGCTCTGGCGCCGGTGTTCTTTAATCCAGCGCTCTTTGCATACCAATCCGCTAATTTTGATCGCACCGCTTGATCACCACTTGCGGGCCCGCTTGCCAGCACAAGCTCTGACACCAATGCTTGTATTTCTGGGAAACCGGTCGCAATACTCCCGCCAATGGCCAGTCGCTCGTTCATCAAGGTTGTGAGGGCCACTTTCCAACCATCACCAACCTCTCCAAGACGCTGCGCATCCGGAATACGCACGTTATCAAAAAAGACCTCGTTGAAGCCGCTGTCACCATTGGCCTGCTTAATCGGCCGAATGTCGACACCGTCGCTCTTCATATCCAAGAAGAACATCGTCAGGCCTCGATGTTTGGCAACGTCAGAGTCGGTACGGGTAATCAGAATACCGTAGTCACTATGCTGGGCGCCCGAGGTCCAAATCTTTTGACCGTTGATCACCCAAGTATCACCATCTTTAACCGCTTTGGTGCGAAGCCCGGCAAGGTCGCTGCCACCATGGGGTTCTGAAAACAGCTGGCACCATATTTCCTCTCCGCTGGCGAGCTTGGGCAGGTATCGCAGCTTCGCTTCCTCGCCGGCGTAAGCCATCATGGTCGGCGCGCACATCCCCTGACCGATGATGAAGGTGCCGCTCAGCTTGCCGTAAATGCCTTCTTCCTGGCTCCAGATCACACTTTCAATGGGGGTGGCGCCGCGACCGCCATATTCCTTGGGCCATTGAATGCAAGCCCAACCGGCCTCGGCTTTGGTTTTCTGCCATTTTTTCGCCTCAGCGATCGGATCAAAATCTCCAGTTCGAGTTGAGCCAAAACCACTCCCCGACAAGGGTGCCGCTAAATAAGTCGGCGCATTGTCTTGAATCCACGCGCGCGCGGTTTGTCGAAAGTCTGTCTCTGCTGCTGTATCGCTAAAATCCATCATCCACTCCTAGGCCACTGCGCTTGGCAGGGCATCTACTAATTTATTTTCCCACTCGTTTAGGCCGCCTAATGCCAAGGACAAGTAATTCGAGCGCCGATAAAACAAATGGCAGTCAAATGCCCAAGTAAAGCCCATACCGCCGTGGACCTGAATGTTGTCACGAGCGCATAACTGAAACGCTTGGGTTGCCGAAACCCGAGCGGTGGCCGCGGCTAGACCGAGGTCGGGCGCATCATTCTGCAGCGCCCAGGCAGCATAGTAAGCATTGGATTCTGCTAATTTCAATGCAACATACATATCGGCCATCATGTGCTTTAACGACTGAAAAGAGCCGATCGGTCGGCCAAACGCAAAACGCTCCTTGGCATAAGCAACCGCCATATTCAGCGCCTGCTCTGCACCCCCGATCTGCTCAAACGCATAGAGCACGGCCGCCCGGTGTTGCACCGTTTCAAGCATTGCCCAGCCATCACCGGGCTCGCCCAAAGACTCACACTGGGTTTGAGCAAAATCGATGGTTGCTGCTGCAATGGAAGGGTCTACAATCTCGACCGCGCTGCGTTCAACGCCCTCAAGCCCAGCAAGCACCAAATCCGTGCCGGCATCGCTTGAGACCAACACAACCGCAAAGTCGGCAGCAAGCCCATGGGGCACAACCAGCTTTTTACCCGATAGCCTATCGCCAGAACGAACAACGGTAAGGTTAGTTGGCGAAGGCGCATGCGGGCCCTCGCTCACTGCCAAAGTCCCAACCCATTCCCCGGACGCGAGTTTTGGCAAATACCGCTCTTTCTGGTCCGTTGACCCGAAACAAGTAATGGCTTCCGTTGCGAGGTAGACCGATGAGGAAAAGGGTACCGCCGCCAAAACGCCTCCCAACTCTTGCGCGACAAGGCAAAGGGGCAAGTAGCCGGCTCCAACGCCGCCATAGGCTTCTGGAATCGCAGTGCCTTGCAGCCCGAGATCCGCTAAACCTTGCCAGACGTCACTGGCCTGCAGGGATTCTCCTTCCATTACCGACCGATGTCGGCTCAAAGGGCTTTGCTCACTCAAAAATCTGCGAACCTGTTCTTGGATCATTCGATCCTCGCTGGAAAAATCAAAATTCATAGGTGGTTTTCGTCCTCGTCATTCATTCATTTATTTATTTATTTATTTATTTATTTATTTATTTTACAGGTCTTTTAATGACCCGGTTTAAGTCAATGCCTCATCCTGCTCAAGTCGTTGGTGCGTCCTCAAGCGCGGCTTTTCGGGGTTCCGAATCTCATAGATTTCAATCGTATTGCCAAACGGATCCTGACCGTACACAGCGCTTGCATCCCCGAAATTGACAGGTTCACCCACAAACTGCATACCGCATGCCATGAGCCTTTGATACTCTGAATCGATATCTTCAACTTCAACTGCAAAATGTGGGAACCCCAGATCACAGGGCCTGGATGTGGTATCCGAACCAACCGGCAAACGATATTGCCAGAGCTCGATAAAACAGTTCGCGGTCTTTAGCATCGCCATGTCGGCATCAACACCGTGCAAGCCAATGGCCTGATCCGCTAGGGGTGCATTCACAATGGTTTGCTTTTGAAGCACTTCGAACCCAAAGGCCTGAGTATAAAACGCAAGGCCTGCCGACATATCGGGCACGCCGATGGCAATGTGGTGAATGCCTTTAATCACGAAATCTCTCTCCTTTAAGCACTGAACGGAACAGGTAAGCACTGAACGGAACAGGGTTATGCTAGCCCTTAAACGCAATCTCATCAGGCGCTCTGCAGACCATTTAGACGCCAAGACTATCTTCAGCCGATTCCATAAATTTAAAAGTTTTCTCGAGGCCACACCCCGGAACGAACCATCAAACCGAGCACCTTGCAGCGGTTTGACCCCGCGGCTTAGACTGCCTTTATCAAGATAAAAGAGCACGCCTTCATGAAGTTATACCACAATCCAATGTCAACCTGCTCCCAGAAAGTGCGATTGGTATTGGCCGAAAAACAGCTCGACTTCGAGTCCGTCATCCTAGACTTGCAAGGCGGCGCGCAGTTTGACCCTGAGTATTTAGAACTGAACCCCCAAGCGGTTGTTCCCACTTTGGTTCACCAAGCCAGGTCCATTACGGAGTCGACCTTGATTAATGAGTATCTTGAAGATTGTTATCCCGAGCCCTCGTTGTTGCCTAAAACTGCCATCGAGCGCTATGAACAGCGCGCCTTCTGCAAACTATTGGATGATCGGTTACACCCCGCCTGCGGGGTCATCACCTACGCCATTGGCGCACGGCCCGGGTTACTGATAAAGCCAAAGGCGGAACTCGCAGCACTCCTTGCTCAGATTCCGGATGAAGCGCGCAGGCGCCACCGGGCCATGGTCATACAAGACGGCATAAAGGCTCCCGTCTTCACAACGGCACTCGCGGAGTATCTTCAGGTTTTGGACTTTGCCGAGGCGCGGTTGGCTTTGATGCCCTTTCTTGCGGGCGCGCACATTAGTCTTGCGGACTTTGCCCTCGCGCCTTATGTGTTGCGCTTAGAGCACTTAGCAATGGACAAGGTGCTGGCTTGTTACCCGGCGCTTACCGCTTGGCATCAGGTCATCAAAGCGCGTGACAGCTATCAAATTGCGATCAATGACTGGCTACCGAAAGCCGCTGTTGCAAGCTTCAAAGCTGCAGGAGCAGCCGTCATTTCAGAAATCCACTTTCCCGAACAGGCAGCCAAACGGCCTGGCCTTGCTCGAGTCTGAGCACAGGCGGCGGGCCTAAACGCGTCGCCTGTGCGGTCTTAGCAGAACGCTAAAGAAAAATACTCTAACGTCTTTACCGCGGATCAAGACCCTTGTCTTCACGAGACTTGTTCATCCGAACCGCATCAGAGCTTAAGCGCTCACCCAGTTCTTCTTCACTAACGGTGCCAGCCATATGCGCGCCAGCAAGTTTGCTGTTGTACATGATTTTTTTGACCGCGGTAACAGACAACACGGTTCGCAGCGGCGAATCTAAGAAATCAACCCAGTAAGCTTCACCATCTGGATTGCCAGGGTTTAATTTTTTAGCAAGTAATCGATAAAACCAAAGTTTGGTTTCTTCATCATTATGGAATTCGCCGGTGCCTTTAAAGGTGATTGCGCCGCCTGGTAGATCAGCAGATGCGCCATCGTTATACCCTTTACTACTGACGTTCACCGAGACTTTTGGGTTCCTTTTTATCGCCGCGGTACGATGACGATGCTCGCTGAAGGTAATCCAGATTTTATCGTCTTCCCATACAAACGCATGAGTAACACCCACCGGCCAAGAATCTTTAGTTGCCCACATCAAAACGCACTCCATAGAGTTGTGCATCATCTGGTCAACTTGTTCAGCAGAGAATGGATAGATAGAAACGATTTCGTGGTCGGTTGTTTTAGCCATGCGGCCTCCCTTTTTTAAAACAGTACGAACTGACTGTTTTATACAATATATCGCAACCCGTAGCTACTCCAATCCGTGGACAACAGGCTGCCTTGCCGAGGCCGCATGCAGACAGGATTGGTTGAGATCAAAACAGGACTTCTAATCCGAACAACACCGTGAATTGGCAATCAGGGGTTACTTTTTCGTCCGATTTTTTTGTAACTGGCACGAGCAAGCAACGGGATGATCAAGACCGCAGGAGGTAACTGAATAATAAACTTAGAACTTGGTCCGTTGCGCTTAGCCACTCTAGAAACTCGGAATCAATCATGCATTGCGGTGCCGTGCGAGCACTGCAACCGTACCCTTACGGACCTTACGACCTAGGTTCACCCCCTTTTCTTGCTCAGCGTGACAGTACGCTAAGAGACCCTGTTACGCTTGTTCCAACGCGCTGTTTGTGGGATAACCGGTCTCTTATTTTCAATCAGGATTGCCCATGCCCGCCTTACAACTCACAAAAACTGCGATCGATCTTGGCATCGTCGCGCAGTCCATTGATCCAATGCTGCAATTTTACACCGAGACTCTGGGCCTCCCGCTCGACGCAACGCTTGACATGCCAGGCGGCACCAAAATGTATCGACTGGGTTGCGGCGACACCGTGATCAAAATCCTCACGCATGAGAAAACGCCTGAGGTTCAGTCAGCGCCTGGCGGGCCTCGCGGCGCAACGGGCATCCGATACCTCACAATCAGCATCAGTAACCTCGCGGAGATGGTCACGGCTTGTCAATCAGCCGGTTATGCCGTCCCGCTTGGTCCAATTCAGATTCGGCCTGGCGTTGAGATTGCAATGATCGAAGATCCCGAAGGTAATTGGGTGGAGCTGCTGCAAAACAGCTAGCGCAGTCCGCGGCCTCGCGGGAGAACGTATGGACCCTGATTTGTTTCAGGCCCATGCCGCGCCTATAATCCTTGCACGCAATCGACCCCAACGCAGGACACTACCTTGGACTTCTTCGGCAAACGACTCTCCGGGCCCTTTACCATTCCATCCGGAATCGTGACCACGGCCACTTCGATCATTCAGCACTTTTTCGACGAGGTCCCTGAGGTCGGGGTTATGACCACCAAGAGCATCGGCCCGGATCCAAGACTTGGTAATCGAGAACCGATATTGAGCCAGTACGCGCCTGGCAACTTTGTGAACGCGGTCGGCCTTACCAATCCCGGCATGAGTGCCAGCGCTGCATTACTGGCAACTTTATCGATTCCAGAGGATCGATTTTTACTGACCTCGATTTTTGGCGGCAGTCTCGAGGAGTATGTTGCGGTAGCGCAGTGCCTTGCACCCTTCTCTGACGGCTTAGAGCTAAATCTTTCTTGCCCCCACGCCAAAGGTTTCGGGATGGCGATGGGCCAAGACCCGGAACTCGTGTTCGAGATCATAAAAGCGGTTAAAGCGGTCGTCGATATTCCCGTAATACCCAAACTGACACCGAACACCGATCGCTTTACCGATATTGTGCGCGCTGCCTGTGATGCGGGCGCCGATGCCCTGTGCGCCATTAACACCGTCGGGCCGGGCTATACCAGCGCCTATGGCCACCCGGTTTTAAGCAACGGCGCCGGCGGCATGTCCGGCAAAGGCATCCTGCCTATTGCCTTAAAATGTGTGCGCGAAATTCGAGCGGTTTGTGATCTGCCAATCATCGGTTGTGGCGGCGTAAGCGCCGCGCAGGACGTTCTCGCGATGCAAGATGCTGGCGCGTCGATCATCGGGGTTGGCTCGGCGCTTACTGGGATGACCACTGTCGATATAAAAGATTATTTCAAAGTGCTCGCAAGCCCTGTACCTGTTGCAGCTAACAAGGCTGAAAGTAAAATTCGATATGACCTTGATATGGCATTCAAGCCGGTGACTCTGATCGAGAATCAAAAGGTTTGCGATGACATCGTACTATTAACCTTCGCAGAGGATTTCCAAATCAAGCCGGGTGAGTTTGTATTTCTTTGGGTCCCAGGCGAAGGCGAAAAACCATTTTCAGTTCTATGTGACAAACCACTGCAACTCGTCGCAATCAATGTTGGTGAATTTACCGAGGCCTTAATGGGACTTGAACCAGGCCAAGAGACCTACCTTCGCGGCCCTTATGGTCAAGCCGTCGAGCCTTTAGCGCATCAAAAAGTCATCGCCGTTGCCGGCGGTACCGGCCTAGCTGCTGTCTATCAAATCGCGCGCGACAACCCGGGCTCGGAAGTTTTTACCGGGGCCAGAACCGCCGAGCGACTGTATTACCTTAACGAATGCCGCGATATCGCATCAGTCCACGTCGCAACCGATGACGGCTCTGCTGGATTTTCAGGCCGGGTAACAGAATTGTTAGAGGACTACTTAAAGACCTTGCCAAGCGCTGAGCTTAAAGACCTTGTTTTTTACAACTGCGGCCCAGAACCCATGGTTCACGCCGCCGTTGCCGTGCAATCTCGCTACGCGCAACCGCACCAGATTTTTAGCGCCATTGACTACTTAACTAAATGCGGTGTCGGGATCTGTGGCGCCTGCGCAACCCCCGATGGCCAAAGACTTTGTGTGGACGGACCCTTTTTGAATCCCCCAAAGACTGCCTCGACATCATGACTCAACGGGCGACGCCCAGCACGCCTGTCGGCTGGCTAGGTTAACTTGCGTCAAAGCGTGCCTAGTTTTACCGTCGCCGCAACAAGCACTGCGTTACTGTTTGCTTGGCTCGTGGCCGGCTTGTTTGTATTGGAAGCCGGTTTACATGGGCTTTTGCTCACTGCGCTGATCAGCCTTATCGTTCTTGGATTATGGTTGGGCGTGTCCTATAACACCCTGCGAAAATTCGTTTTTGACGGATTGGCCGCGTCCATGCCGGCGCTCATCATTTTCATCTTAATCGGGGTCGTCATCGCGTCTTTTATTCAATCCGGCACCGTTGGAACCTTGGTCTACTATGGCTTACAACTGCTTCGTCCGGAGCTATTTTTACCTGGGGGCTTGTTACTGTGTAGCTTTATGTCGTTCGCGACTGGCACCTCTTGGGGCACCGTCGCAACCTGCGGTATCGTTTTGATGAGCGTTGGCCAATCTCTTGGCTTTCCGTTGCCACTCACCGCTGGCATGGTGATCGCGGGTGCCAGTTTTGGCGATAAGATGTCCCCAGTATCCGACACCACAAATTTAGCCGCGATGTCTGCCGGCACAACCCTATACCGACACATTCAAGCGATGAGCCTAACGACGGGGCCGAGTTATCTGATCGCGCTCGTCATTTTTGCGATACTCGGCAGCACCTATGGTGCAGCGCCTGCAGACCAGGCAGCAGCCGTTGCGCTGCTGGCAGCGCTTGATGCAACCTTCACTATTCACTGGCTCACACTGATACCCATTGCCCTAATGTTGATTCTGGGCTGGCGGCGGGTGCCCCCCGAGGCGGTAATGATTGCGGCATCGTTCTCCGCTCTGATCATCGCTTGGGGTCTTCAAGACGCCTCCGTCGCGAAGCTGTTAACCAGCCTTTATACCGGTGTGTCGCAGGAAACCGGTGCGCCGCTTCTGGATACGCTGATCAATCGGGGCGGGATCGGCGCCATGGCTTGGACCTTAACCCTTGCGATCCTTGCCATCGCTATGGGCGCCTTGCTGAGCCAACTAAACTTACTGAAAGCGCTGCTTGAACCCATTGCCGAGCGCATCCAGCGGCCCGCGCAATTGCTGACGGCATCAACCGCCGCGGCCACAGCCAGCAATGCCGCTTTAACTGAGCCCTATGCTGCCATCATCTTAAACGGCCAAGTCTTTCAAGACGCGTATGATCGTCATAACATCGACCGGGCAATGCTCTCCAGAACGCTTGAAGAAGGCAGTACTCTAACCGCCGCCCTGATCCCTTGGACCACCACCGCCATTTTTTACAGCGCCATTCTTGGCGTAAGCAGCTTAGACTATGCTCCGTTCGCGCTGCTCAACTGGATGAACCCGCTTATCGGCATTGCCATGGCTTGGCTGGGCATTGGCTATCTGACATTAAATTCGAGCCGCGCAAGCACCGACTGACTCGATTGCCCGTGATATGCTTCATGGATCATCTGGTTGAAAGAGCGGAGTTCTCACCATGGCAAATCCCGAACAAGCACGGCTTGATCCCAATGCGAAAGCGGCGCTACGAGCCAAATACCTGCTCGAGCGTGACAAACGTCTGCGCGCCGATGGCAATAATCAATATGTCGAGATCAAGCAGAACTTCGAGCAGTTCTTAACCGACCCACATACACCTATAGCCGAACGAGCGCCGGTTACCGACCATGTGACCTTCACCTTTATCGGTGGCGGATTTGCGGGGTTGGTCACGGGAGCACGTCTGAAGGAACAAGGGATAGGGGATGTTCGAATCGTTGAAAAAGGCGGCGACTTCGGCGGCACTTGGTATTGGAACCGCTATCCAGGCGCGCAATGCGATACGGCGTCGTTCGTCTACATGCCATTGCTCGAAGAAACCGGTCATATGCCAACCGAAAAATACGCTCACGGCCCCGAGATCCTTGCCCACTGTCAACGCATTGGGCAACAATTTAAACTCTATGACCAAGCGTTATTTCATACCGAAGTCACTGATTTAAAATGGCTTGATCGCGCGCAATGTTGGCAGATCACAACCCAGCGCGGCGATTGCTTTACCAGCCAATTTGTTGGCATGGGAACCGGACCATTGCATGTGCCTAAATTACCGGGCATTCCTGGTTTAGGCGATTTCAAAGGGAAAGCTTTTCATACCAGTCGGTGGGATTACCAATATACCGGCGGCGACGCCAATGGTGCCCCCATGACCAACCTGCAAAACAAACGGGTTGCGATCATCGGAACCGGCGCAACCAGCGTCCAATGCGTCCCCCACCTCGCGAAAAGTTGCGAGACGCTCTATGTTTTCCAACGCACCCCCTCCTCAGTGGATGTGCGTAACAATCAGCCCACCGATGCGGAATGGTTCAAGACAATCGCCACGCCCGGTTGGCAACAACGTTGGCTTGAAAACTTCACCTCGAACCAGACAGGGGGCATGGCCAGCGAGGACCTTGTGATGGATGGCTGGACCGATCTATCTCGACGCATTCAAGCCCGCATCCGCAGCCTGCCCGAGACCGAACGAACGCCCCAAGGCATGATGGCGGCTTGGGAAGACTCCGACTATGAAAAAATGAATGAAATCAGAGCGCGTGTTGACGAGATCGTAGCCGATCCCAAAACGGCCGAAGGACTCAAAGCTTGGTATCGGCAATTGTGTAAAAGGCCCTGCTTTCATGATGACTACCTCGACAGTTTCAACGAACCCGGCACCCATCTGATTCATACCGATGGCGCGGGCGTCGAACGCATCACCGAGACCGGCCTGGTTGCCAACGGCGTAACCTATGACGTGGACTGCATCATTTACGCGTCCGGCTTTGAAGTCGGCACTGAACACAAGCGACGGGCAGGATTCGATTTAACCGGCAGAGATGGCGAAAAGTTATCCGATCACTGGGCCGATGGCATGAAAACCTTACACGGCACCCATGTCCATGGCTTTCCCAATGCCTTTATCGTACAGCCTACCCAAGGCGCAAATTTGATCTCAAATGTCCCACACAATTTGACCGAGTCGGGCCAAACCATTGCCCTAACCGTTCGACACACGCTCGACCAAGGCCAGCAGGAAGTCGAAGTAACCGAGGCCGCCGAAGCCGCTTGGATCGAGATCCTACTGTCCGGACCAGGCCGCATGATTGGCTCCCAAGACTGTACACCCGGTTACTACAATAACGAAGGCATTGAGCCTGGGCCCGGCGCCAAATTCCATGTTGGCTATCCACACGGCGCTCTAGCATATTTTGAATACCTTAAAAAATGGCGCTCTGATGGTCAATTTAACGGTCTTTGCTTTCGCGGCAAACCAGATGACGTCAATGCAGGTTGAGCGGCTCTGATACGCGTCGTGTTCTGAGCGAGCTTGGCGACGCGTTCCAGCGGGCGCTATATGTTGCGACTTCGTCCAATTGCGCAGATTGATCCAGTGACGAACGCCGGGCTGATCCCAGGTGCAACGCATGTCTTTCTCGTTTGTCGCATTCATCAATAAGCAGCGGGCCATGGCTTCTTCGAACAGTTTCCAGCAGTTCACACCAAACCCTGCCAAGACGTTCAGCATAAAACCCTAGATCACTCACAGCGAAAGCCGGCCGATTGACCCGGCTTGCAATGAAGGGCCCTTTGCCAACCTCAGTTCAGCAATAGACTTGTGCTCAACTTCAAGTCCCGAGCCGAAGACCCGACTTCAATGGTGCAAGCACCAGCCTCTAGCTCAAAGGTCTTCGAGCTCGTATCCCAATACTTAAACCGCGCAAGCGGTAGGGAAAGCGTGACGCGAGCCACAGAGCCAGGCGCGATCGTGACTTTGGTAAAACCCGCCAAACTGATTGCTGGCCGATTGACAAGACTATCTGGAAAACACAGGTAGGCCTGAACGACTTCTTGGCCAGTCACCATCCCGGTGTTCGTGACCGATAAAGTCACAAACACCACCGCCTCGGCGGCATTCAACTCGGCGTGTACCTCAGAATATTCGAACTCGGTGTAAGAAAGCCCATGTCCAAACGCAAACAACGGTTCGGTCTTGGCCGCAAAAAAACCGCGATAGCCAATATTCAACCCTTCTTCATAACGGACCTGCCCGTTATTACCGGGATAATGCGCATACGCAGGCACATCTTCGATTCGTTTGGGGAAGGTGAGCGGCAAACGCCCCGACGGGCTCACTTCACCAAAGAGCAGATCCATCAATGCCCGCCCAAATTCCTGACCGGGAAACCAACATTGTAAAATCGCTGGCGCTTGATCCACCCAAGGCATTGAGATGGGGGCGCCGCTATTATTGACCACCACCGTATTCGGGTTCACCGCCAGAACCTTTGCTATCAATTCATCCTGGGCACCCGGCAGGCACAAGGTTTCTCGGTCGTTACCCTCAGTTTCCCAGTCATCATTGGTCCCCACCATCAAAATACACGCGTCCGACGCACTCGCAAGGGTTACCGCTTCTGAAATCGGATCCAAGAATTGAGGCTCCAAAATCCCATATCGGAGTCCTTTAAACATCGTGTCGGTACTCACCTCGTACTCGATGAAAACCCGAACACGCTGGCCCGCTTCAAAAAACCGAGTCGCACGAACCTCACTGGAGCCCTGCATGAAAAATGCCTCGCCAGGCTCGGGCGACGTCCAATTATCAATGATGGCGTCGTCATCCACCCACATTCGAGCACGCCCGGTTGAAAGCAATCCAAAGGTATAGTCTCCGGCCGTTGCACACAGATACTCACCGTCGAGCGTCATCGCAGTTGCCGCGCCTGCTAGGAGCGACGCATGCACGGTTGATTGACTGATAATTCGCTGCCGAATCAATTGTGTCCGCTCAAAGTCTGCATAAAACTGGACCCGTAACCCACGTGCAGCATCATCAAAGGTCTCATCGGCTTCCACAGCGGGCGTCAATAGATCGCGTTCTGGCTCGGGGATATATTTAAAGGTTGGGCAACCCGTCTGTGCAGACACATCCATGCCCGGATAACGCTCGTGTAATGCGGCCAAAGGCGCGCTGATATAATGAGGCTTGAGCGAAGAAGATCCACCCCCCATGACGCGGAAATGGCGCACGTTCGGCCCGATCACCGCTAATTTTTGGATACTGCTTCTAGCCAACGGCAGCACCCCCTCATTTTTTAACAAGACCATGCCCTCAACTGCCGTCTGATACGCAACGGCTCGGTGCTCGGCAATATCGACACTGCGCTCGGGCACTTCAGTCGGGGCATCAAACCGGCCGCTCCATTGAAGCACGCGCAATAAGCGGCGAACCTTGTCATCGAGCACCGACACAGGCACAAGGTCGTCCGTCACCGCCTCTCGCAGCGCATCACCCCAAACTTTGCTCGGCCCTGGCATTTCAAGGTCGAGCCCACCCAGCGCATTCTCGAGCGTTTCTTTCGCAGCAAACCAATCTGAGATCACCAAGCCCTCGAAGCCCCACTCTTTTTTCAGAACTTGATTGAGCAACTCATCGTGGGAGCAGGCGTAAACACCATTGACTCGATTGTAAGCCGACATAATGGTCCAAGGGCTGCTTTGCTCGATCGCAATTTGAAACGGGAGCAGGTAAACCTCACGCAGGGTTTGCTCATCGACCTCAACCGAAATTGTGTGCCGTTCAAATTCAGAGTCGTTACAAACGAAATGTTTTAAACAGGCCCCGACGCCTTGGCTTTGCACCCCTTCGGTAAAAGCGGCTGCCAACTCCCCAGACAAGATTGGATCCTCTGCATAACATTCAAAATTTCGACCACCAAGTGGGGTTCGGTGCAGATTAATCGTCGGCCCAAGCACCACCTGGACATCCTTGGTTTTCGCTTCTTCGGCAATCGCGACCCCTAAGGTTTTGATCAAGTCTGGATTCCAAGTCGCACCCATACAGATCCCAACGGGAAAAGACGCGGCGCTGGCGCCGCCATCGCCGCGAACGCCATTGGGGCCATCACTCACTTTCAAGACTGGAATGCCAAGCTCAGGAATCGGGTTGGTCCGCCACAAGCTCGCCCCGGTCACGAGTGCGACCTTCTGATCCAACGTCAACTGTTCTAACAACTCTGTGATGCTTGATGGGTCTGTTTTCATCGAATTAATTCCTTCTTGAACCGGGCTTAAAGCGCAACGCTTTGGGCGTCGCACTTGCTCAATTTTGCCTCTCTACCAACTTTTTTGATCACTGCATACCCGAATAAAGGTAATCCCTGCAGTGATCTGCATTCATTCGCCGCGCGGCCATTACCCCGTACTAAAACCAGCGAGCCCTTGAAGGCTGATTTTTTTCCAGGCACCCGCAAGCGCCCACATCCGGAGAACCTTTAGTTGGTTTAAGGTAAAACCGGCCGGCAACAATACCGTACCACTTTTGGTTTGAATATCCTCTGCCAATTCCCCGTCGGATCGCAAATGAAACTGTGACACCACAGTATGCTTTTCGTATCGCACAAGCGGGATAGGCCGCGCCTGATGCGTTGTTGCCTTTGGTTGATAATG
>JAQWWC010000107.1 GCA_029249645.1 Pseudomonadales bacterium | reverse complement strand
TTGCGTCCTGCGTATGATCATGAACGCCTCCTTTGAAATCTAATTGAAACAACCGCCATCCGCCATCCGCCATTCAGGCAAGTCAGGTTCATCCCATCCGCCTGAATTAATCTTTTGCTATGGTCTATTCTTACCTGACCGAGCCCGATTGTACCGCATGGCATTCGGCCTCCGCGCCTTGGAATTCAGTTCCCATAACGACCATAAAGGGCTTAAAGCCGACGACATCGGAGCACTTTAAGCGCCCGGCAGCAAAGATTGCGCTTGATCGAACTGCACAGGTTCGGCCTGAACTTGAAAGGGTATTCAATAACCAGCTCGGCCATTTGCTCACCATCAAACCTCTGGGACGTCTCGATCGACAGGCACCCTGCTTCTGGTCCCTTACGCCGCGCACGGCCATCAGACATTTCGCCCGCTCAGCAGAAATCGGTTGGAGCCAATCACCCCCATCGATGGCGTTCTGACTGCCGCGATTTATAATGACAGTCATTATAAAAATCTGTACTCTTATCCTTAACGAAAGCCAAAAGATCCTGGCGCATGAAAAAGGTTGTCATCAGCCTACTTTTGATCAGTCTCATCGCTGGTACTGCTTGGCATAACCGGCTCGATGTTTTGCTATCGATTGCGCCAACCCTTCTAGGGTGGCAACTCCCGGTCGGTCCGAGCCAAACTATTAAATGGACGCAAGGGCCAACGCAGGAGGTCCTGCCGCCAAGTCAGCGGCCGCCCAACATTATTCTGATCCTTGCTGACGACATGGGCTTTAATGATACTGCGTTGCATAACCGCGGCGCCGCTGCCGGATTCTTACAAACCGCGACAATAGACGCTCTCGCCCAAGATGGGGTTCGATTTAGATCGGGTTATGCCGCAAATGCCGTTTGCGCGCCCTCCCGAGCCAGCATTCTGACCGGACGGTACAGTACTGGATTCGGTTTTGAGTTCACGCCTTTTTTAAAAATTGGCGCCACAATTTTTAAATGGCTCCAAGATGAGGCACCCGGACCGTTGCCGGTTTTCTTTAACAATGCGGTCGTTGAAAACATGCCGGACATCATCGCACAAGGCCTCCTGCCGTCAGAGCTTGCCATCGCCGAACTCCTAAAAAGCGCAGGTTATTACACCGCACACATCGGAAAATGGCATCTTGGCGGTAGCGCTGAAATGCCTAAAATGTTGCCCCAAAATCAAGGCTTCACCGATAGCCTTTATATGTCAGGCATGTTGTACCTCCCGGAGGATCACCCGGACGTGGTGAACGCAACGTAACCCATGTGGCTAAGCTTGATTAATACCTCCCAACTGATCGATAAGCGCGGAGAGCAGACCTTTGAGGTTGGTGATGAATATATTTACTGGCCCAACTAACCGAACATTTTGAGGAAAATTTTGTGTTAAACCACCTGAAACGTCCTGAGATTTTTATCGCTATTGGTTACTTACTGTTTTGCTTTTGGTACACAAATACGGGCGGGCCGTTAACAAGCGTAGAGGTTGACGCGCACCTCGCCCAGTTAAAAAAGGGTGGCGGCGCGCCCCAAAATCTCAAGGTCGTTGAGGATTTCATGAGGCGAGACACGGGCAATCAGTTTGTTATGGTCAATCTCATTGACCTCAACCCAACACCACCAAACTTACCCGCAACGGGCCCGGATCCGGACCCCATGGCGCTCGTAGACCACTACATGGCGCACATGTACCCGACAATGTTCCTGCGAGCCTCTCATCCCATTTATCTCGCACCCGTCCAGGCCAGCGCGATGGACTTACTGAATGCCCCGGGCGCGAGTGACTGGACCCAAACGGCGTTGATGCGCTATCGCAGCCGTCGGGACATTATGGAAATTATCACTGATCCGAGATTTTCAGAGCGCCACGACTATAAATTGGGCGCAATGCTCAAAACCATCGCAATCCCAACGGAGCCGAGCTTCAATCTAGGAGATCCTCGGCTGCTGCTGGGATTGATTGCAGTGATCCTCATACTGCTTTTTCGGCGGCGCTCTTAGCTTTGTTGGCGGTATAAACCGCTATCAGTCCCGAAGTTTCTGAACGATTACCCGGGCAACACCCTTGTTTTTAAGCCGGCCTTTTCGGTGGCTGTTGTCTGCGCCTGATCAGAGCAGCACAAAGCTCGCGAGCGCCGTCACCACGGTTAATCGCCCACTGCTGCAGGCATCGGATGCCGCTGTTCGCTAATCGGGTCGAACCGAATATGACCGCCGCATTGGGCTACCGACGTTTTTAACTTTTTAGGATTTTTGAAATTTTGGATTTCGGGTTTGAATTTTAAGGTTTGGGTTTGGGTTTGGGTTTGGGTTTGGGTTTGGGTTTGGATCAGATTACCGATACCGCCGGCGACACAGGACAATCCGTCACCCTTGTTGTTGCGGGCTCATCAGACCGCACGCGTCCAATTATAAGAATCTTCGCGTTCACCTTTTTGGATGGCGGTTAACAGGTCGTATAACTGCTGTGTGATGGGACCAATGGCCTCGCCATTGCCATAAAACCGGTGCCAGGTATCCCCAGCTCGAATGCTGCCCACTGGCGAGATCACGGCCGCCGTGCCACAAGCTGCAAATTCCTCAATGTCAGCAACTTCTTTAAGAAACTCAACCGGGCGCGCCTCCGTTTTCATCCCAAGAACATCCGCAGCCAGGGTCATCACACTCCGACGAGTCACACTGGGCAAAATTGAGTCCGACTGTGGCGTCACGATCGTGCCGTCTTTCATTTTCAGTACAATATTGGCCGATCCTGCTTCCTCTAAAAACCGACGCTCAACGGGATCTAAGTAAAGGGCTTCCTGGGCCCCCATTTCCTGGGCCATTTGGGTTGCCATCAATCCACCAGCATAATTGGCGCCCGCTTTGAACGCCCCCAAACCCTTAGGCGCTGCACGGTCGAGATCGATAACGGCCAAGTTAATTAGGCTGAGGCCACCGCCTTTGTAGTAGGGCCCAACCGGTGAAACAAACACCCTAAATTCAAACTCGGGTGCCGGCCGTAAACCAAGGTTTTCACCAATACCCACCAAGAAAGGCCGAATGTAGAGGCTCGCGCCAGACCCATAGGGTGGCACCCATGCTTCATTAGCCCTCACGGTTTCTTGTATCCCGCGCATAAACAAGCTTTCCGGTACCTGCGGCATTAACAAACGCTGCGTGGTTCGTCCCATCCGCTCACAATTCAGGTCCGGGCGAAACAGCAGAATATCGCCATTTGCAGCCGTTTGCGCTTTTAGGCCTTCAAAACAGGATTGCGCATAATGTAGAACCGTTGAGCCTTCGTGCACCTGCATCTCAGCAGAAGCCACCAAATTTCCCTCATCCCAAACACCATCGCGCCAACGCGCTGAAAATCGAAGTTCTGTCTCGACATAGGAAAACCCCAAGTTTCCCCAATCTAAGTCTTTTTTTGGTCCGCTCATCTCGTTCTCATCTGCAGCTAACTCATAGTTTCAACACACTAAAGGCCAAAGACCTCTAACCCGCAAATCCTATCGGACCCTTGGGATATTGCAATAGGATCCCATGATTCTGGCAGGACAAAGTAGCCCTACTCAAACGATCGGCCATTGTGCTCAACCGGTACAAGTTCTCTTAACTTTTAAACCTGTTTATGACGACCGAATCACACCATGAAAGTGCTTGGGGTCAATCCGCAAGATCACCCGCTCGCTCGCCTTCAGCCATTGCCCTAAATTCTCGGGCAAGGCATAGCCTACAGCTTCAATATTCTCGAAAACGCGACGGGTCGAATCCTCCAGATGCTCAGTCTCAATGGTCACAGCCCCCTCAATTGAAACGAAGTTGAAGGGCTCCTGATTGTTGATCACGCACAAATTAACACGAGGGTCTCGTTCCATGGCCTGACGCTTGAACGTTTTACCGGGCGTTGAGACCACAATCGAGCCACCCTCGACCGCATAAGCAACCACAGACGAGGCGGGCGCGCCGCCGCGCTTCAAATGAGTCAGCACCGCCCAACGGTGCGCTTGAATAAACGCATCAAAAACCGTATTTGTCGAAACCATTCAGCCACCTCACTAATTTTTCTGTTGCGAACCCCAATTCAAGCAACTTCACTGAGGGCACACTAACCCCGCATTCTATGCAAAGACGACAATCCACAGCTGAAGCATCTCCGCGGGCCCAGGCATCGCTTGTTCTGGCCCACCAAGGTTCAGCAAGCCCTCTCCAACCGGTCACCGCACTAAGCTGCGATAAGAGCGCGCTTAATACGCCGCGATGGTTTATTGCCTCGTTACGGGATCATCGTACCAGCTGCATTAAAGTCAACGCTCGCCTGCTCAACATCCGGAAAGACTTCTTTCAACAAACTCAGCATATTCTGCGTAGACCGGCGGTCCGCCTGCTCGTGCAGGTGGCCGGGTGGACCAATGCGGCTTGGCAGCGCAAAGCCGTGAGGCGTTTTAGCATGATCAACAAAGCTCCAATCAACGCCGGCCTCATCCATCTCTGCAAAAAAACGGTCTTTGTGCGCCTGCAACACCAAATGATCCTCAGCCCCGTTCTCGATAAGGACAATGGTTTTAGTGTTGTGGTCGTTGGGAATTGGCTTCAGGGGCGGCCGTACCGCACCAAACCGCGCCGGACTCGGATCTTCACCCGTTTGGAGTAGACCATGGAACGATACCACGGCGCTCAGATCGAGCCCGCCTCGGACGCCTTCTAAAACAGCCATACCCCCAAAGCAATAACCGATCGCCGCAGGCGATACCGCATCACTTACACTCGTCTCAGCTTTGCCAGCGTTGATCCAAGCTTCTAGTAAGGCCCGAAACAATTCAGGATCATGGTCCAGCCAAACCATTGCCTCAAAACATTTTGTTTGAAATGCCTCGATCCGTCGCGGATCCGTGGGAAACTCGCGCTCATCGCTCGGTACGCGATCGCCATACATATCAATCGCCAATCCAACGTAGCCGAGTCGAGCAAGATATTCCGCCACATCGCGATCGAATTGTTTTAGTCCCTGGTAATTGTGAATGACCAAAACCAATGGTCGCGGCCCCAAGGCAGCGCTGGGCGCGACCAGATAACCCTCGAAATGATGCTCCCGAAACGCAAAACCAATGGTCCGATGTTGCAAGTCTGGCGCCGGCGGCCAAAATTCTGTTGGATTCTTCACGGTATTTTCTCTTATTTTGACCTTACTGTAGACAGCTTGAACCCACCTAGCAAGCCAACACTATTCCGCTACGAGCCAAAGACTGCAAGGCCCTCACCGAAGTGAGCGAGAGCTATAAGGCCGACCAAAACTGCGCGCGTAATGTCGACTCAAAGCCAAACACGCATCTTGCCCACGCCGGTCAGCTTCAACGCTGAGGGCGGCAGATCACAATACTTGCTACACCGCAGATACGTGGAGAACTCAAGAACGCCCCGGAATTTTGGTTTGTATTTGATTAAGGTTACAACCCGCCCAGCAGAAACCTCGCCTAACCGCCTTGAATTCGCGGCAATAAAAAGACGTCTGCGTTGATTGGAATCGGTTGATCCCGGCGATCGCGGTAGATCTCTCCATTAACGGCAACCGCCACCCCTTCATCGAGATGCATTTGCATCTCTGGGTACCGCAGAACAAGCGATTGCAGCAGCTCGCCAATGGTCGCGCCCGTACACTCAACGCAGCGCGCGCCACCGGCCGCCTGACTCAAAATACCCGCTAGCTGAACCTCCATAATGCGGCCTTGGCTTACTCCTTGGCAGTCTCAATGGCATTTAGAATACGAGGCGGCGACATGGGCACATGCGTCATTCGAACCCCAACCGCATTGGAAACCGCATTACCGATCGCGGCCAACGGCGGCACAATCGAGGTTTCACCAACGCCCCTGACACCGTAAGGATGATTTGGATTTGGGATTTCAAGAATTTGCGTATCGATAAACGGCAAATCAGAGCAAACTGGAATTCGATAATCTAAGAAACCCGCATTTTGCAGCCGGCCATCATCGCCATAGATATACTCTTCGTTTAATGCCCAACCAATACCTTGCGCCGCACCACCCTGGAATTGTCCTTCAACATAGTCCGGATGAATCGCCTTGCCCGCATCCTGCACCACGGTGTAGCGCAGTATTTTCGTAGCCCCAGTTTCAGGATCGACCTCGACATCACACATGTGACTGGCAAAGGAAACCCCAGCCCCATCCGCAACCACTTCGTTATGCCCAGCAATGGGTCCCCCTGTGCGAGGCGACTTCGCCGCAATTTCTTTCAACGACAAGGGTGGTAAATTATTATTTTGCCTGCCCTTAGCCCGCGCTTCGCCCGCTTCCCAAATCACTTGTTCGACTGGAATATCCCAGGTTGCCGCTGCACGCTGCTTCAACACGTCAACCGCATTCCGTGCCGCGAAGATAGTCGCCATGCCGGAGGAGAACGTACCCCGACTGCCTTCCGTTGTATCGTTATGCCCGAGAGAGTTGGTATCGCCAATGGTGACTCGAACCTGTTCGTAGTCAATCCCTAGCTCTTCTGCTGCAATCAGTGCCAGCGATGCACGGGAACCACCAACATCCACCGTACCCACGGTTAAGTTTACCGAGCCATCGACACCGATATTGAGATCGGTACAGGTCTGCCCGCCAAAGTTAAACCAAAACCCGCAAGCGACCCCACGGCCCTGATTTTTGCCCAGCTTTCGTTTCATATGCGGATGGTTTTTAACAGCATCCAACGTTGGACCAATCCCGATGGGGCCATAAACGGGCCCGTAAGAAGCTTTGGTGCCCTTCTTGGCGGCATTCTTAATGCGGAAATCAACTGCGTCCATGCCCAATTCAGCGGCCAGCATATCGACCACACTTTCGACCGCAAAGGCTGCCATCGGCGCAGATGGCGCCCGATACGCCGCAACCTTTGGTCTGTTTACCAAGACATCGAAACCAACCGACTTAACATTCTTAAGATCGTAACAAGCGAATGAGGTCATCGCGCCAAACATCGCCCACATCCCTGGGAAAGCACCACTTTGATAACGCAGTTCAGCGGTCGCCGCGGTAATCTTACCGTTGCGCTTGGCGCCAATCTTGACATCCACCGAGGTGGATGATGTTGGGCCTGTCGCTCTAAACACTTCATCACGAGACATCACCAACTTGACCGGGCGATTCGCTTTTCGCGATAACTGCAAGGCAACTGGTTCCGTCCAGACGTGAGTCTTACCGCCAAATCCGCCACCAATTTCAGAAGAGGTCACCTTCAACTTGGCAACTTCTAACCCTAAGAGACTGGCGCAAACATTTCGGAAGGTAAAATGACCTTGGGTTGTAACCCACAACTCACCACTACCATCTGGCCCAAGCGTCGCCAAACAGGCATGAGGCTCGATATAGCCTTGATGGGTTTGCTCAGTTTTAAAGGATTTTTCAATAATTACATCGGCTTGTGCAAAGCCGGCATCGACATCCCCGTGTCCAAACTCACTGCGCTGGGCGACATTAGACGCAGTGGTTGGCGCAGGCGTGACGCCCGCCGTGCGGACCCAATCGTGAATGATCGGCGCACCGGGCTTAATCGCTTCATCCACATCCGTGACATGTGGCAATTGCTTGTAGGTCACTTTAATGAGCTTTAATGCTTTATTCGCTGTATCCGCATCGATCGCGGCGACTGCAGCGACCGCGTGACCATCATAAAGGGCGCGCCCCCTGGCCATACAATTTTCCAAAATATCCATTAGCCCACGATTACCACCGGTCAGATCCGGGAAGTCCTTACCCGTCAGGACAGCCTTAACGCCAGGAAGCTTTTCAGCCTTGCTCGTGTCAATTTTTGTAATGAGGGCATGCGCATGCGGCGACCGTAACACCCGGCCAACCAATTGGCCCGCTGCATTAGCGTCCGCGCCATACTTTGCGCGACCGGTGACCTTATCAACCCCATCAGGTCGGTTAACGCGCGTACCAACTTTCGTGAACCCTTGATTTGTATAATCTGTTTCGTAAGGCATATTCTTCCTTCCTTCAATTTCTAGCATTTTTGGCGATTTCTAGCTTTGTCTGATCAGATCTTCCTCGACCATGACCAACCCTCACCTTGATTCTTTGTAATGACCCCCAAGGTCCGAAAATGCGGTTATTGGGCCAACTCAATCATTTCCCCAAAAGTTATCGTGCAACCTTTTTGCCACGACGCATAATCTTCGCAGCCGATTGAACCGCGCGAACAATCTTGTCATACCCAGTACAGCGACACAGATTACCGGCTAAGGCATAACGAATCTCTTCTTCGGTCGGGTTGGGATTTCGTTCGAGCAGAGATTTTGCGGCCACCAAGAAACCAGGGGTGCAGATGCCGCATTGCAGTGCCGCTTTTTCGATAAACTCTTCCTGCAACGGGTGCAACTTGCCACCTTCGCTCAGGCCTTCTACAGTGCCGATTTCGCGGCCTTCGGCTTCCGCGCCGAGCACCAAACACGAACACACTAAGCGACCATCGAGGGTAATCGAGCAAGCACCACAATCACCCGTGCCACAACCTTCTTTAACGCCCGTTAAATTAAGCCGATTCCGCAACACATCCAACAAGGATTCATCTGCTGGACAAACATATTGAACGGCATCCCCATTCACTTTCGCTGAGACTGTTACGCCGTTCATTTTGATCCTCCTGCTCGTTCATAGGCAATGAGTGCGGCGCGCCTTGCCATCACACCTGCAACTTTCGTTCGATACTCTATCGTGCCGCGCTTATCATCGATTGGGTTACACGCAGCTCGGCACGCAGCAACCATCTTATCGAGCGCCGCGTCATCCAATTTCGATCCGATCAATGCCTTTGCTGCAGCTGGCACAACCACTGCCGTTGGCGCAACAGCCCCTAAAACCACCTTGGCAGACTGAACAATGCCTCGCGACAGGGTCAAATTGATCGCTGCGCTCACAACCGCAATATCCATTTCCGTTCTTGGGGTAAACCGCAGATAGGCATCAGCAGATTTTCCAGTTCGTGCCGGGAGTACAACGGCTTCGATGAATTCATCGCGCGCGAGACTCGTCCGGCCCGGTCCCAACACCACTTTTTCAACAGCAACCCGGCGCTTTCCTTTTGGCCCCACGACCAAAGCCTTCGCACCCGCGGCAATCAATGCTGGCACACTATCGGCGGCCGGTGACGCATTACAGAGATTACCAACGACCGTGCAGCGTCCCTGAATCTGATCAGAACCAATTAAATTCGCCGCTTCGACAACGCCCGGCCACAGATTGCGCAATTTCTCTGACTCGCTCAATCGAACTGCCGGGACAGCTGCCCCAATCTGTACACCAGCCGCTGCGACTTTTAGCGTTCGCAGGCTTTCGATCCGTTTAATATCAACGATCAAATCTGGCTCGATAGCCCCCATTTTCATTCGCACTAATAAGTCCGTGCCGCCGGCGAGCACGTGCGCGATCCCAGACTCTGACGCGAGCAGTGTCGCAGCAGCTTTTGTGGTTGTTGGCGATTCAAATCTCATAGTTTTCCTCGTTCATTATTAACCGGTCTGCGCCGGCCTATTACGCGACCCTTTTGACATTAGCCGTTAAGGGCGATTGGCTCAATACCTCCTCGGGACTCTGACATTACTGATTCAACGAATCAACCAGACGTCTCTATAACCGCCTTTATCTAAACTTAGACATGCCCGCAAATCAATCATTGCTGTCATTAATTTAGTGCCTCACAAAACAGGCAAGATCCTGCCTAAGCGCTCGCCGAGATCGGCGGCAATGCGGGTTTCGAGACCAAGATCGCGCTTTTGACCCGCGCCGCTGCGAATGGGATGATCAAGCCACCACTGGTGCTAGGCTGACGAAAATGGTGCAGCCCACGACCCCGCTTAATCAGGACAAGGAAGACCGATGACCAAGAACATCGAGACACAACCAGTCGTAGAACTCAAAGACGGCGCCTTAATGGGTCGAATCAAAGATTCGGTTTATCTTTTTTCTGGCATTCCCTATGCAGCACCACCCGTCGGGGCTGCACGCTTCAAGGCCGCGCAGCCAGTGCAACCTTGGGACGGTATTCGCGATGCAACAAAATTCGGACCCGCGGCGCCGCAGATCCCATCCGGCGGCATGACGGATCGAGTGCCAGTGCGTTGGGATGAAGACTGCCTGACACTCAATGTTGCGACGCCAAACATCACTGCAGATAAGAAGGCAGTGCTGGTTTGGATTCATGGCGGCGCTTATCGGTCAGGACAAGGCGCCATTCCCTGGTACAACGGCGCGAGCTTCGCGACTCAGGGCAATATCGTTGTTGTCACCATTAACTATCGTTTGGGCGCGCTGGGCTTTACTGACCTCTCAAGCTTTGCAGAAGGCTATGAAACATCAGGCGTGAATGGCCTGCTCGACCAAATCAAGGCGCTGGAATGGGTACAGAATAATATTAGCGCGTTTGGCGGCGACCCAGAACGCGTAACCATTGCCGGCGAGTCTGCGGGCGCGTTTTCAGTAACCACCCTATTAGGCGCCGCTCGGGCGAAAGGCTTATTTCATCGTGCGATTCCTCAGAGCGGTGCGGCCCACCACACCTTGACGAAAGCCCAAGGGCTCAAGGTTGCCGAACTGCTGATGCAAGAGACGCAATCATCAGACGTGCAGGCTCTGATCGACTGCCCCGTCGAGACCCTCTTAAAAGCACAAGACACCGCCTCAGCCCGTTACCATACAGAGCGGCACTCCCCTGGAGTACAAGCCTTCTACCCGGTTTGCGGCAACGAGGTGATCCCAACGACTTTGCTAGCGGCGATCGAGGCAGGCGTGGGTCGCGATATCCCAGTCTTAATTGGGACCAATCAGGATGAATCCAGTCTCTTTATGCTGGGGTCAGCAGCGGATGATACAGCCGCAAACCAGAGCAAGGCCTACGGCAATAACGACTTGCACAAAGATTATGCCCGCCTGTTCCCCTCCTTCAGCGCCAGAGACATCGCCATCCGGATGGCGACCGATTTTTCGTTCAAGCTGCCCGCTGTCAGACTGGCTGAACTACGCGCGCAGACCGACTCTGAGACCTATGTGTATCAATTTAACTGGGCCTCGAGAATCCCGGGGCTCGGCGCGACCCACGCCCTCGAAATTCCATTTGTCTTTAATATGCTGCACGCACCCGGGGTTACGGCCTTTATTGGCCCAGGGGCGCTACCCCAAGACCTTGCCAATCACATGCATGACATTTGGATCCGCTTTATCAATGGCCAAGCCCCAGCGTGGCCAAGCTATCAGCAAGCTGATCGTGCCGTCATGCACTTTGATGAGACCTCTCGCCTGGAACCCAACGATTACGACGATGTGATTGGTCTTTGGGCGGGCTTGCGCTAAACAATCAGTGCGACGGGCATTTAGGCGGCGCCATGCGGGGTCGCCTTTTAAAGCTCGAACCGAAGTACCACGTGACGCGTTGCAGCGACGGCTAAGTCAGCTGCATTCGGCTCGAGTTTAAAATTGAGCCGAATGCCCGCAAATAAGGCATCGACTGGATTGTGAGCGATCAGCATCCGCATCTCCTGCGCTATCGTCTTAGCGTCGTTGACAACCAATTGCACGGGTGCCAATTGCCGTTGCCCACGATAAATTATGGTGGCCGACGCGCAGTCCTGCAAATTGCGCCACCAAAGATTTTCGCCCAGCGTCAAACATACGAGACCGCCCGACTGCTTTGCATAGCTGACCGGTATTCGAAAGATGCGTCCCGACCGACGACCCGTGATCTCCAACAACATCAGCTGAAAACTAATTAGCCGGTGCAATCGCGACTGCAGCACCCAAGCAACAATCGGATTAATCGTTCTGAAAAACACCTTCACGGCCAGCCCTTTCTTTTAAATTTACGCGTTTTAGAGGTCGCGTCCACCGATCTAAACAACCTTATTGTATACGGCGCCGATGCCCGATGAGATGTCTTAGGACAAGACTAGCTCAAAAGGGGGCAGGCCACTCAACCCAGCGCATGGGCCTCACGGTGTAAAACAGGCCACGCGTTGCGAGACGCTTAACGCGCCTTCGGAAGCCCACTAAAGCTTGGATTCCCGACAACGCTTTGAGCTGCTATGGTTCATCAAAGTGCTGTCAGCGAGTTTAGTTTGCATTTCCTAAATGCCAAGCCGCCAAGCTATACGATTCTTCCTCGAGGCGTCATTCTCGCCTACGCCGTCCCGCGAATCGCCTTCGGCATTATGGGGACATTATTTGGGGTGTACTTCATGAAGTTCGCCACCGACGTTTTGCTGATAGCGCCTGCCATCATCGGTACGATCCTCGCCATCGGTCGCTTGTGGGACGGCATTACGGATCCCATTATCGGGTTTTTATCTGACCGGACCCGCTCGCGCATCGGTCGGCGACGGCTCTGGTTATTTTGCGCAGCGGTGCCGATGGCCTTGTCGCTAGTTGGCATCTGGTCGCCGCCCGAATTTCTCAGCGGCGCCACATTGATCATTTGGATGACCCTGTGCTTGTTGCTATACGAAACAGCGCAGACCGCTTTTTTTGTTCCCCACGGCGCCCTCTCGATCGAGCTATCCCAGGATTATCACGAACGCACCCGGCTGTATGGCCTAAGCCATATGATCGGTATCTTCGGCGTGGCTGCAGGACTCTTATCATTGCACTTTATGCAACAGGCTGAGGACAAACGGCTCTTTGCCTTTCAGTTGTCGATGTTTGCCGCGACAGCCATTGTGCTACTGGTGATTTGGACCACTTACCTTCTTCCGGAACGCGCTGACCACCAGGGCCGGGCGTTTAAAAATCCCTTTCAAACCTTTCTCGACATCCTAAGAAACCCACACGCCAGACTATTACTCATCGTCTATGGCATTGAAACCTTTGGCGGCGCAACGCTTGGCATCCTTGCTGCCTATGCCGCCGAATACGTTGTTAAGATGGACTCCCTGGTCATCATTTTGGTTGTTTATCAGATCCCGCAATTTCTGTTTGCCCCACTTTGGATTCGTTTTTCAAAACACACCGGCAAGCGCAACCTGTGGATTATCGGGACCCTCATCTCAGCAGTATCCTACGGCAGCCTATTCTTTGCTGGCGCGGGGAACGATCTATACGTCTACACCTCTTGTTTTTTTGCCGGCGTTGGCGCCGGCGCCGGCGCCGTGCTGCCGCCCTCGATTCAAGCCGACATTGTCGACTACGATGAATTCATGACCGGTGAACGCAAAGAGGGCGCTTATCTTGCGGTCTGGAATTTAGTCCGCAAAATTGCCAGTTCAATCACCGCTTTTGTCATTGGCCTTGCGCTGCAATTTTCAGGGTTTGAGCCCAATGTCGAGCAAACCCAGATGACTCAAGACACCATCCGCTATCTTTTGGCGCTCATGCCTTGCGCCTGCTATATTGTTGGCGCGCTGCTGCTCATGCGATTTTCTTTTAATGAGCCTGAGCACCGAGCGGTGCGCGTTGCCTTAGATACGCGAAAGCCGCAACCGGTCGGTAACGGAAAGTGATAACCGGTACGCTATCTTGGTGCCAAGGCGATCGACGCCTGTATCAGCAGGACGCTCAAGGATTTTGACGACAAGGCGGTTTACCGCGGACGCGTTTTGGTTTTAAGGATACGCAAAGACACCAATCACACCTCAGCATTAACCCATAATAAGGAAATCTATGAATCAGCTTGGTGCACTATGGCCTGTTAGCAACTATGCCCTTGGCGGCGGCGGTATCGGTCAAGTTTGGGGATCAACCGATCGGGCAGAAGCCATTGCAACGACACGAACGGCCGTGGATCACGGCGTAACCTTGCTGGACCTTGCGCCAATGTACGGTCGCGGGGAAGCTGAGCGCGTGGTCGGCGCGGCCTTTGACGGCAATCTCCCCGACGGCATCCGAGTGACTTCCAAATGTTTACTCGCAACCGATACAACCCAGGGAATTGCAGATCGTTTAGAAAGGTCCATCCTCCGCAGCTTAGAAAGTCTAAAGGCCGACCATATTGATTTGTTCTTTTTACACTCTCAGATAATTTTAGACGACTACCAGTTCCCGTCGCCGCTAAATGAAACTCAACAGCAATGGTCGGTCACTAAACGATGTTTCGACGAGGCTGTGAGGCCGGCCTTTGAAGCGCTGATCAAGCGCGGTCTGATTGGCGCCTGGGGCATCACGGGTACGGGTCACCCAGATGCCATCGAACAAATTTTAGGCAGCGACAACCCACCGCAAGCGGTGCAACTGATTAGCAATTTATTAGACAGCTCTGGCGGCATCAAGCGCTATCCGGAAGCGGCTCGACAGAGAGACCTCACGGCGCAAGCTGCGGCACGCGGGATCGGCGTGATGGGAATTCGCGCAGTCCAAGCCGGCGCATTGTGCACCGAATTTGATCGCCCTATTGCAGCGGATCATCCGGAGATGCTGGATTACGAGCGTGCCGCGCCCTTTCGCGCGCTCTGTCAAACGTGGGCCATGGATCCGGCAATCGTCGCGCACCGTTATGCGCTTGCGATGCAGGGGGTATCAACGGTTGTCCTCGGCGTTAAAAATCGACAAGAACTCATGGCCTGCCTCGATGGCGGCGGGGCTTTATCAATCGAACAAATCGCGTCGATCGATGCGCTTGGCTTACGAATTCCATAACAGGTCCTGATGCACGCAACATCAGTTTTCTCTGATTATTCGAATGCTTGGATCGGCTGAGCTGATGGTTTTATGAGATGTATCAACCCTGCTTTTAACATTTTGGGCGTTATACTACCCCTTCAAATTCATGATCCCGTAATGACTAGGATACGCTATGACCAGCCTTGTTAAACTCGCCCAGCTCGGATGCTTTGCACTCTTCAGCCTGACCCTTATCACCGGCTGCACGACAAGCCCGACGTCGGCACCTTTGATCGACACGGCCGTAACCAATGAGGTTGTTAAAAGCCCAAACGATCAAAGGGATTATGCCCATGTCACCCTCGAAAACGGCATGCGCGTACTGCTCATATCAGACCCTGCCGCAGATAAGTCAGCGGCCGCGTTGGTTGCCTTTCGAGGCAGCTTTCACGATCCAGAGGATCGACCCGGACTGGCTCATTTTCTTGAGCACATGTTGTTCATCGGAACCGAAAAGTACCCTGAACCCGACGGTTATTTTGCATTTGTTCAAAAACATGGCGGCGGCTCTAATGCTTACACCGCACCGGATCACACCAATTACTTTTTTGATATCCAACCAGAGTATTTCACCGAAGGCTTAGATCGTTTTGCACAGTTTTTTATCTCGCCGTTACTCGATAAAGCGTACGTTGACCGCGAGAAAAATGCGGTGCATTCAGAGTACCAGATGCAAATCAAAGAGGATGGCTGGCGCGGTTTTATGGTCCAGAAGGTCGCGATGAACCCTGATCATCCAATGTCCAAATTCAACATCGGCACGCTTGATACGCTGGACGGCGATGCTTACAGCGCGTTGATCACTTTTTTTGAGGGCCATTATTCTGCCAATCAGATGGGGGCTGTCATTTTACATAACGAGCCCATTGCAACGCTTAAGCCCTGGGTCACCGAACTCCTAGGCCAGGTGCCTAACCGAGATTTACCCAACCTGGACCTAACGACCCCCTTAACCGCACCGGGACAATTGCCAGCAACCTTACGACATCAAACCCTAAAGTCAGATCGATCTGTCTCCTTTTCGTTCCCGATTCCAGCCATTGATCCGTATTACCAAACAAAACCGACTGGTTATATCGGTTCTCTAATCGGGCATGAAGGCCAAGGCAGCCTGCATCAATTGCTGACCCAAAAAGGCTGGATTACAGGTCTCGGCGCCGGCAGCGAAAACATCGATCAAGCCAATGCGATCTTTGACATCAGCGTACAACTCACCGAAGCCGGCATGGATCAAGTACCCGCCATCACCGATCTTGTTTTCGACTACATTAATCTGTTGCGAGCCGAGAAAGCCCAAGCGTGGCTATATCGAGAGGAAGCAACCGTTGCGACCTTGGGGTTTCGGTTTCGGGAGCAGATCCCTTCCATTGCCGCAGTCCAAAGCCTCGCCCCCAACCTCATGAAGTTTCCCGCAAAGGATCTTTTGGTTGCCCCTTATTTACTAGAAAACTTTGATGCTGAACTGATCGATAATTACTTAAGTTATCTGCGCCCAGACAATGTTCTGGTAACGGTTGCCGGACCTGAGGTTGAGGGTGACAAAACAGAGCGATGGTTTGATGTTGCCTACTCTTTGGACAATGGTATCGAGCGACGCGATGCCGAATCCGGCGCCCTGACGCTACCGGCGCCAAACCCATTTTTACCCGAAGATTTAACCTTAATTGAATCGGCTAGCAATGCACCCG
>JAQWWC010000106.1 GCA_029249645.1 Pseudomonadales bacterium | reverse complement strand
CAATTGTGAGTTTTGCACCCTTAGCAACTGCATCATCAATGTAGCTCTGTAACCTGGCGAAGTGCCTTTCGTTGATAATCCCCGCGTAATCCTCATTTTCGGTGATGTTTGGATACATTGCCTGTACCTCCTGAACCACCCGCGCTATGAGCTGTTCCTCCAGCTCTTTCGGCACGATAACGTAGTCTGGCGACAAACATAATTGACCACCATTTAAAAGCTTACCAAACGTCAGGCGGGTTCCGGCCAGATCAATCTTTGCGCTACGACCAATGACGACAGGTGACTTACCGCCAAGTTCAAGCGTCACGGGAACCAGGTTTTTTGAGGCTGATTGCATTACCTTTGCACCGATATTAGTGGAGCCGGTAAACAGAAGGTGATCGAAAGGCAGCTCCGCAAATTTTTGACTAATCTCTGCGCCGCCGGTCACAACCGCGACTTCATCTTCGGGGAAATATTTGGGGACAATCTCGGCGAACAATGCCGCAGTTTCAGGAACGAACTCAGAAGGCTTCAGTATCGCGCGGTTACCAGCTGCAAGCGCACTGGTCAGGGGCGCAACAGTAAGGCCGAAGGGCAGGTTCCAAGGAGAAATGATGCCCACAACGCCCTTGGGGTAATGCCTGACCTGGCTCTTTCCGCCTAAGAAGTTCATGGGCTTATTGGTTTTTCGTCTTTCTGGCTTCATCCACGCCTTCAAATGCTTCATCGAATAGTCGATGGCTTCGACCTTCGATGCGAATTCTGAGAACAAACTAAATTCATAGGATCGTGCACCGCCAAATTCGCGTTTAGTCGTTGTCGCAAACTCTGTTTTATTTTCAACAATTAATGCCTTGAGCCTTTTTAGACGGTCAATCCGTGTTGAATATGTGACTTCACCCTCGGCCCGGAACTGGCTTCTTTGGCGTTGGACCAACGCGTCTAAGTTCTGATGTGTCAATTCAGTGACGTTGTTTTGTTCTGCAATGCTCATAGTGCCTCTCTTAAATTGAGTTGGGGTTCATCGGGTTAGAAATTCTTGTTTGGGGTGGGATTCGATTCGCCGCTAGACACCCGTTTCTGAACGGATGCCTTCGATGATGCGAACAGCGTTTTTAACGAAGAGCGGTTCGGACGCAAAACTAGCAATTAGTTCTTGAACGTCGTTGGGTAGCGCTTCGTTATCTAATTCCGGGCCTTGGTCCGCTCGTGTAGCGCCAATCAGAAGAACGCCCATCGTTTTGACAACCTCTATTGCTTGCGCATCATTTAAGTTGAGTGACGTTGCTGTGTGCGCTGCAACAGTCTCCACCTGATGTTTAAACACTTGTTTCGACTTAACCAGGCGTGGGATTGAAACATTGTGTTCAATGACATGCTCGAGCCGGATGAGCAGCGGTAAAAAGGCGCCATCCGCCTGGGCCGTCGTAAAAAGCGTCTGAGCGTAGGCTCTGCTCGTCATAGCATTCGACAAATGACTGATAAAAACTTGGCTCCATCGCATCAGGCTTTGTTCGTAAAGGGTTAGAAATAGTTCCTCCCTGGTTTTGAAATAAAGATAGAGCGTGCCTTTGACTAACCCGGTTTTCTTGGCGAGTTGCGTCATAGAGAATGCCTCAAAGCCAACTTCAAGGAAGTACGTCTCAGCGGCTGTCAGGACTGCTTGCCGCCTTAGCGCCTTTTGTTCATCGCTTCTTGCTCTTTGGTTAATCGCAACGACTGAAAGCACGGGTGTCTCCATGTAGGGTTTATGTGATTGCTCTGTCAGGGGTTGGTTAGTGTGTCTCAGCCAATAAATGACCATTGGTTATTTATATAACTGACTGATAGTCATTTCAAGCCTTTTCTGTTTTAAACCCACTTAATAATCGACATCGGTACAGCTTGAAGGGATAGAAGATGATGGGTCGCATCACTAAAACCTAGATGCCGACGATCCAAAACGTTTCCTATGATCGCGCTTTCTTGTCTGGCAAGGCGCTTATCTAGCAGGGCGCTTACCGCGTTGATCATTATTGGATTCTTTGACGCTAATTCGATTGCCTCAAAACCAATGTTAAGAGTCCAAGTGTCCTATGTGCAGCGATCCTAGAAGCGTTGGAATCGGCTTTCGATGGCTACTTTAGGCCGTAACGATGGTGGAGGATTTAATTTGGTCTTGAAGATGCTGGGTTTGATAAGTCGCTCTAAACCCAATCTGAACAGTTCACTAAGGTGCTGTTCGGGTATCAATTGATGTCTGTTGGGCTTGGTCTGGTGCCAGCGCAACGTCCTTTAATAGCCATAGGATTGGGATGGCCCGCGCCAATCCTCGCGTCTTTGGCATTAAATCTAGTTAAGGACCTTGGTTTAGAGGAACAAGGATCGCAGGACACAAGCCTCGAACAGCGTTCGAGACAAAGAGGCTCTCGGCTTCGTAAAGGTTTTCCAGCCTCAAAACCCTTTCTTTTGCTACGCCTAGTGCTAAGAGATGTTCTCGATAAACGCCAGGCAATAAGCCCGAGGGTAACGCGGGCGTGTACAGTACGCCCTCTATATTGAGATATAGGTTGAAGATGGTTGTTTCCGTGATCTCTTTGTCCTCATTCCAGAGAATTACATCGTCGATATCGAGCCGAGCACCGCGATTCTGATCATAGATCGTTCTTTGGGTCGTTTTGGTTCGCAGACGAAAATCGTCTCGATTGATTGGCGCATCGGCAAGACCTAAGCGGAACACGGATTTGATGGGTGGTAAACTGCTTGATTCGAGGTTTAGCGTGCCCGAGCGGTCGGCCAGTAAGCGTAATTTCATGTTTTTTGTGGCAGAAAAGCGCTGAACAAGTTCCTTGGCCTGAATAGGGTTTAAAGGGTAAGCATGGGTGTTTGCTGCAGCAATTAATCTGTCGATATGACGGTCCAATAAAAGGACACCTTCTCCCGGATCATATTTCATTGTTTCAAGCAGTGCCGGGCTTAGGTCGTTTAGCAGCCTCGATTTATCAAGTGATTCTTGCCATTCCGAGATTGGCGCTGAATCCCAAACAATTCCACCGCCGATACCATAGCTTGCCGAACGGGTATCGGTCTCCATGACGAGGGTTCGAATTGCGACACTAAAGCGCATTGAACGACCGGGTTTGAGAACGCCAATGCAACCGGTATAAATACCTCGCGCGTCATCTTCTAGATCATTGATGATTTCCATCGTTCGCTTTTTTGGTGCGCCGGTGATCGAGGCGCAGGGGAACAAGGTGGTTAAAATATCAGTTAAGCCGGCCTCTGTTGTGCCGGTAACGCTGGATGTTTGTTGCCAAACGGTAGGTAAGCTCTCAATGGTGAATAAGTTGGCAGCGGTGATCGTGCCAGGCTGACAAATTTTCCCGAGATCGTTACGGATCATGTCGACGATCATAATGTTTTCAGAGCGATCTTTTTCTGAGGTTTCTAACGCATGCCTATTCGCAAGGTCTTCTTGGGCATTACAGGCTCTGGGCGCGGTGCCTTTCATCGGCTGGGTCGTAATTTGATTTCCATCTAAACAGAAGAATAGTTCTGGTGATACCGAGGCAATCGCGAGATCGTTTAGCGCAATAAAGGCTGCATATGCAGTCGGTTGCGCATCATATAGGGTCGCAAAAAGGTCAAGCGGCTCGCCTTCGTAGGTGCCTTGAAGCGTGTGGGTTAAATTGACCTGATAGCTCTCTCCATTTGCGAGGAGTGTTTTTATGGCCTGTATTTTTTGTGTGTACTGCTCGCGGGACGTACTTGGACGGAGCCATGCGGCGCTTGCCTTTCGTGAAGGGAGCGTCGTCAAACGTTGACAGGACCTGAAGATGCCAAAGACTGCCAGGGGCCGCGCACTAGGATGGACTGTCAAGCTTGCATCCAGTGCCGATGCTGCTTCATAAGCGACATACCCAACGCATTGTGAGCCTTGCTGGGTGGCCAATTCGACTTGATCTAGAACGGATCGGACCTCTTCAGGCTTGGTTGCGATCAAAACAGCCAGAGGGTTGTCAAAAAACTCCCAACAGGTGTTCTCTTGGTCTCTGATAAAACATTGCATGAGTCCGCCTACGTTTCACAATTGAAGTTCTGCCGGGTCGTGGGCCGACTAGCCGTCCTATTTGCAGAGGTATGATAAACAATAATCTGAAATCTCAGTAGCGGTGCCAGCCGAGTTAATTAATAGTTTCTGGGTGCACGCGCCATGACGCGGACTGCGTCGGGTATCAAGCCAGAAGAAAGAGGTTTAAGAATTGGGTTTCACGCGTACTGATGGTGTTAATCGAGAAAACGAGTCTTACATGAGCATTCAAGGCGGTGGATGTTTGTAAAGAAGGTCGGGCTTCAGCATCATTCCTAAGCGGATCTCATGAGCCAATTGAAAGCGTGACGGTAAGGGCTTCAATGAAAGGGGTGGCCTGCTGAGGCAAGCTATCCTTGCTATGCGTTCAAGCCATAACCTGCGTGCTTTTAAGGCAGCAAACCGGTATGTTTAACAATTGTTCTCGCCTGTCTTCAAAAGTTGGAGTACGTCGGTGCCGCCTCGACCCTCATCGAATCCTCAGCAATTCATCCAGCAAGCACCAGTTTTGCGAGTCCGCCGTGTTGTAGAAACCGTGAATTTTTATCGAGACCTACTAGGGTTTAACTGTGACTACCAAACAAAAACCTACGGTGTGGTTTGGCGGGACAATGCAGCACTGCATTTCACACAAGGCGAGCCGACTCAGTCAGGCGTAAAACACTTTTTCTGGTTGATCGATGTGAACACGTATTACGACGAAGTCGTTCATAAAAACGTAAAGATTACTCATGAGATCGGCGACAGAGATTACGGCATTCGCGACTTTGGTGTTGCAGATAACAATGGCTTTACCCTGGTTTTTGGTCAGGACGTTGATTAAGACCCGCTCATGGATATTCAAGCCAAAAAGGATATTAGCAAGGGCTTAGGACTTGCCGCCAGCTGGTGATTAACGATTGAGGATCAGGTCTCGTAAGCCATCGCTGGAGAGTATTTCGATCCAGTAGCCATCGGGGTCTTTGATGAAGGCAAGCCCCTTCATGCTGCCATCACCCGGACGTTTCACGTAGTCAACGCCGAGTGTGTCGAACCGCTCGCAGGCGGCGTAAACATTGGGCACGGAAATGCCAATATGGCCGAATCCGCGAGGTTCTTCATTACCGTTGTGATAGCGGGCAGTCTCATCTGTTTCAGTTCCCCAGTTGTGGGTGAGCTCGATTAACCCGGTCTGTTCAAAGATCCATTTCGCACGCTCAGCCGGATCTGTTGGAATCTCGCTGCTCGGATACCCCATAAAATATAAAGTGAACGACATCTCAGGAAAGTCGAATTGATCCAACAATGTCATGCCGAGCACGTCTTGATAAAAGGCGACCGATTGCTTTGGATTGGTGATCCGCAGCATGGTTTGGTTCATGATGAAATCGCGGGTCGGGTTCATTAAAGGGATGCTCCAAAATAGGGTTGTCAGGGTGACATTGTGACCGCTTTGGTAGTATTCAAGCTAGCAAAACTGGGCGCGTAAAAAACAAACCAATTGCTGATGTTTTTCTGGCCTAAAACCTAGCTCGCTAATTCTGGTTCGCATCATTGAGGGGTGCCTTAGGACGTATAACGACTGCCTGATGGATAGCTCGCAGGGGAATGTCTTCCCGACCCTTGTTTTCAAGCGCTTGTGTGTTTTGACCCGAGCTGAAAGAGATCGCTCGCTCGGTTATGCTTTTAGCCTTCGTGACCAAAAATGCGGCCTTTTTTTGCTTGCGGCAGCCTGTATGGCTTTGACATGGAGCGGTGCGTCACGCGCCGATCCCAATCGCTCTCCTGCATGGGACGCGGCTATAACCCCCCCAGCCTGTAATCCTGCACCTTTAAAGTGTTTGAAGGATAAGCGGATTGAAAAACCCGAACGAATTATGCTGAAGACAGACCTCGCCGGTCATCCTTCGAGGGCTGCATTGCCCTTGCGAATGTGCCGGGTTTAAGCAAAGGCGCAGGTGTGCGCTGTGTGCTTTTTAGCATTGGCCGAAAAAAGAACCGAAGAGATTAATCTCCACGGATAAAAACAGTTTTGTCGTTGTTGACGGTTTTTAAAACCTTCATGTTTTTAATGTTGGAGGCCTCGATGGTTAATGGGTCCGCGTCCAAGACTACGAAATCCGCCTGCTTGCCCACCTCCAACGAACCTTTGATCGATTCTTCGAAATGCTGGTAGGCGGCCCAAATTGTCAAAGCCTTCAAGGCGTCCATCGGAGAAAGGCGATGTGCCGCTCCAAGGACCTTGCCGGTCCTCGTGGTGCGATTTACGGCGCTATCGATAATGCGCATTGAGTTTGGGAAGGTTACTGGGGCATCTGAATGAATGCTAAAGCGCATAGCCTGGTCAATCATCCAGCCGGTCGGTGAAATGTTATTTGCCCTCTCTGGGCCCGCCACAGAATCGCGGTGCCAATCTCCCCAATAAAAGGTGTGCATGGGATAGAGCGCCGGGAAAATGCCGAGATCTTTTAGGCTGTTAATCTGATCCTTGCGAGTGAATTGGCCATGAATCATCACCGTGCGGTGATCTCGATTTTTAAGGTTGGGTTGGGCGCGTCTGAGCAGCCTGATCAGTTGATCGATGGCAGCATCCCCATTGGTGTGCACCAGTAACTGCCAATTGTTGGTGAAGGCTAACGATATCCACGCAAGGGCTTCTTCATCGGTAAACGCGGGGTACCCTGAATACTCGGGTGGTTGCCCGTCCGGCGGCACCAGATAGGGCTTTGTAAACCAAGCCGTCTTACCTTGCGGCGATCCGTCGAATGTCAGCTTGACGCCACCGATCCTAAAGCCGTTCAGGTACTCTGTAGAAATTTGTCGGTCCTTGCGTAACGCCTCCTCGCCGATTGCTGCAATGTCAGGGTACGAAATAATGTCGATATCAAACCCATGAGACGCGGCAATCTGCGGCAGTATATTGAGTGTTTCAAGATCTGTTTTTCCTTCTTGCACGGTTGTAAAGCCGTTAGAAAGGTAAGCGTGTTCGCCTGCTTTGTATAAAGCAACCAAATCTGGCGTACTGAAATCTGGGATTAATCGGAAAAATATCATGAAGTGCGCATTTTCTTGCATCACCCCGTTTGGCGTCTTGCCATCGCTTTCACGTTCGATGACGCCGCCCGCAGGGTCTGGCGTCTCAGCGGTTATGCCCATGATTTCAAGTGCTTTTGAATTGTACGCTCCGATGTGCCCGGATTGGTGCATGACAACAATCGGGATTTCGGTCGAGACGGCATCTAAGTCATGTCGATTGGGGTGTCGCTGCTCAACGAGTTGAGAATCGTCATAGTTAAAGCCGATTGCGACCTTATAGTCTTTGGCAATCGGGGAGGTTGCTATGAAGTGGCTGATTTCAGCCTGCAACTCGGCGATGGTATTTACGGGTCCATCGGGCGCGGGTAATAAATTCGCGACCATAGCTTGTGTGCCAACGCCTGCGAAGTGGCTATGGGCGTCAATAAAACCAGGTACGACGGTTGCGCCGGCTAAATCGACGATCTTTGTTACCGGACCTTTTAGTCTTAAGAGCGTTTCACTGTCGCCAACGCCCGAAATAAGACCCTCTTTAGCCGCCAGCGCCTGAGCGAACGGCTGTTCTTCATTGACGGTGATAATATTGCCATGGATGTAAATGGTATCAGGATGATCGTTGATTCCTTGAGCGCAGGCCGTGGCCAACGAGATAAGGATCCCATACAAAAAGGCCCTGGGGATAATGTGCATGCTGAATTCCTAAGATGCATAAAAGTATGCGGGTGTGTGCGTTGTTACGAATGCTGAACATTAACAATTCAGGACACCAAAAAACATTGCCTTGATCCCGGGTTGCTTCAGGTTGCATTACTCGCGATGGTTTCTGTTTTTGGCAGAGGGTCAGTGCCTCAAAAAGAACCCGCGAACAGGTTCTTTTTGAGGGAAATGGTGAGCATACACATCATTGTCACGTTTTGGGTGTCTCCTTGAGAAAACGGTCGTGAGCTTGCGCTGTATAGTCGCCTCTGAAGGGCTCTTTGGTTTTTATGGCTGTCCCTTGGACTAGGATCAAGGTGTGTTGGTGAATAGTCGTTGTTGCTCTTCTTGGTTGAATTGCAGCAAGGATCCATTCATAAAGTCGAGCAACCAAAAGGGGCAATGGTAGATTTTGTGTGATCAAGCCATAAAGCCTAGCCGCATTGGGTGGAGGCGCGGTCGTTATTGGGTTAGGTTGTTTTGTGCCGCGATACCAGTCTTTGATTCTTGACCTGGAGCCTCAAACAGGCGCTGCTCGTTCAAGCTTTGGCGATCGGGGTTTTGGCAAAGATGCATAAAGAAGCTGTTTGAGTTCTTGCTGGGTCTCGCGGTGTTTGGGGTTGTCCCAAAGATTGATGATCTGATCCGGATCCTCATGCAAATTATAGAGCTCTCCTTCGCTACCATCATACAGATGGCTGGGCTCATAACAGGTGATCAGCCAGCCATCCTTGTGACAAAGACTTTTAAGGTGCATATCGATTGGGCCGTGTTCTGAATCCCATTCTGTGAGCTGAAACTGGCGGTCTTGCGCACTGGCCTCATCATTTGTTGTCGGCATCGCCGCTCCCTCGCAATAGTCTGGTGGCGCGATACCTGCGATGCGACAAAAGGTTTTGGCCAGGTCAACGTGCCCTACCGGTGCTTGGATCGTTTGTGGAGTGAGCCTCGCACTTTTAGCAGGCTGCCAAATCATAGGCAGACGCATCAGTGCGTCAACATGATATGGGCCCTTAAACATCAGGCCAAAGTCACCCTGAAGTTCGCCGTGGTCGGTCGTAAAGAAAATGTCGGTTTGGTCTATCAGGTTGTTCGTGGTCAGCCATGCGACAACCCGACCGACCGCGTCATCAATGAGCTCGTTTTCAATGTGGGTGTAGGCGTTAATTTCACGGATTTGATCTGGGGTTAGGCTTGCCGGCACAAAATCTCTTGGCGACTCAAGGTTGCTCCAGATCGTGCCTTCATAATAGCCTCGCCAATGCTTTGGTTTTTGGTCGAGCAACGCGATCCGGCCCTCGTGGGTCTCTCGATAAAGTCTCGGCAAAGGCATATCTCGCCAATCATGGCGATGCAGTTCACCGCTTGGAACATCCCAAGGGTGGTGGGGGTCCGGAAAACTCATCCAACAAAAGAACGGATTCTGATTCAGGCCGGATAGCCAGTTGATGGTGCGATCGGCGACCCAGTGGGTGTGATAAAGCTCAGTCGGCACGTCCATGGGCCAGACTTGCAAGGCGCCGGTTTCGCCGCGGCTGGCGGTATTTTGACCGCGGTCGGTCACCATGGGATAAAACGCATCTTTACAGGTTGGATGAGATTGCATCCAGGCGTCGTAATGGGAATGGCCTTCAAAAAAATGGTTGGCGAGTTCCATATGGTCGAAACCACGATGAGGGCCCGTGCTACCAAGCGCTGCCATGCGGTTCTCAAAAAAAATTTCAGGGGCGCCAAGCCAAGGCTCAAAGTGGGCTTTGCCCAGCAGGCCGGTTTGATAGCCGTGTGCCTGTAAATGATGCGCGATGGTGGGCTCTTCTTCAGGCAGGCAGACGCCATTCATCCAGACCCCGTGGGATGCAACATGTTGACCGGTCATGATGGTTGCTCGGGCCGGCATGCACACCACGTTTTGGTTGTGCGCGCGTTGGTAGTTGATGCCGTTGTTGGCCAGTTGATCGATGTTTGGGGTTTTTGCGATTGTGCCGCCATTACAGCCGAGCGCATCAAAGCGCATTTGGTCTGTGGTGATCAGTAAAATATTGCGCTGGGTGGCGGACATATTGATCCTTGATTTCAAGCGTTTTGGCGGTCGAATGGGGTTAGTAGCTGAATTGCCATGCTAAACCAGAGCTTGTTGCTCAGGCTTTAAAAACGTTGTTGTTGGTTACCTTGCGGCAACTTTTTCTATTGGGTTGGTGTAAGCGCGCTTGAGTGAATTGGTTCGAATAGGATGCGCACGGTAATTTCAGGATTTGCCCATTCGGGCTGGCCTAGGAATAAGTTTTGCAGCGGCAACTCGAAGAGTCAAACCTACTGTTAGGTAATGGCTCATTTTTTGAGGTGCGCGTTCAGTAATGCTTTGCAGGCTGCAGGATGATTGAACCGCATTGGATCGCTGCGGCTGTTTTTGTGAAGGGCAATTGTGGTTTAACTAAAAAGCCGTAGCTGTGATTAAACTGCCGCCCTGTTCATCTCAAGCTTGAATGTGGTTACATAAGAGCTGAATTTGCTGACACTTAAAGGAGTTGCCGCAATGAATAATTTGGACGGTAAAGTAGCACTCGTAACCGGTGGTACCCGCGGTATTGGCCGAGGAATCGCGGAGGCTTTTCTGGCGGCAGGGGCATCGGTTGCGATTAATGGCAGGTCGCCCGACAAGGGTGCGGCGACGGTGAAGGAACTGTCTGCGGGTGATCGCGCCTTTTACATCGGAGGGGACGTTACCCAAAAAGCAGAAGTGGAAGCGATGGTTGATGCAACGCTCGCGCATTTCGGCAGGATTGATATTTTGGTGAACAACGCCGGCGGCTCAACCGGATTCGCGCCGATTCATGAACTCAGCGAAGCGGCCTGGCAAGAGGCCAGCGCATGGATTTTAGATTCCTGCTTTTGGGCAACCCGCCGCGTGCTACCCGATATGTTGCAGCGCCATTGGGGTCGGATTATCAATGTGTCGTCGGTGGAGGGCAGCCAGGCGAGCAAAAAAAATGTGTCGCACTATATTACCTTCAAGCACGCCATGAACGGGTTCACCAAAGCAGCAGCGTTTGAATATGGCGACCAGGGTATTACCGTTAATGCAATCAGTCCTGGCGCGGTGGAGACCGATCTAATGATGGCACAGGGCCCTGCCGCGGCGGAGTCGATGGGGCTGACGTATGAAGCGTTTAAGGATGGGTATGCGCAGGAATCAGCGATAAAGCGGCTCAACACGGTCGATGAGGTAGCGGGTCTTGCGTTGTTTTTGGTTGGCGAGCAGGCTGGGGGCATCACCGGCGCTATCCTGCCGGTTGACGGCGGTACAGGCCTGTAGCCATCAGGGGAAGGTCGTCTACGCGCCCTTATACAGAGTCATGGTGGGTGGCGATCGCGAAAGCATTTTAGCTGCAAGCACCGCCTTGCTGTCGCGGTCGTCTGCGATATTTTGGTGTCTGTTGTGGCATTTTTGAGACCTCTGAAATCAGTACGCAACGCTCTTCATGCCGTGTCCCCTTGTATGCTGATCAATCCCGCTTGCGATGCGAACTATTTTAAAACATGCTCAAAGGAGAAGTTCGGTCGAATTAAGGAGCAACCCATGATTTCAATTCCAGCCTTGCCAAGCGGTTTTTCCAACGTCCTGCTCACGGATATTTTGCAGGAGAACGGTTGTTTGCCGAGTAGCGGCGCGGTCAGTGGCATTACGCAATCCTTGATCGGTGATGGCACGGGGATGATGGCCGAGCTGGCAAAGTTAAGCCTGACCTATCATGGTGATCAAGGCGCGGCGCCGCCAACGCTCATTGCAAAATTCTCTTCGCAAAATCCAACCAATCGTGAAATCTCGATGAGTTACAAACTCTACGAGCGTGAAGCGCGTTTTTTTCGGGAAATCGCACCTCAAAGCGCGACCAGTACCCCGAGTGTTTATTTCGTTGGTTTTAAAGGAGATCAGTTTCTGATCCTGATGGAAGATTTATCGGACTACCAAGTGGGTAGCCAAGTTATTGGTGCAGACCTTCGTCAGACCGAATTGGCAATCGACGAATTGGTAAAATTGCACGGACCCTTTTGGGGGCAAGTGACTGAATTAGATTGGGTGCCGCCTATTTCTGGCAGCTACCATGCCGATAACATGGTGCAGTTCTCAGCTATTGGTGCGCCTGCGACCATTGAACGATTCGCGGACTACTTAACGCCTGATTATGCTCAACACTTGCCAGCATTTTTGTCAGCGCTGCCGAGTCTGCAAGCGCTGATGAACCAGAATCCGGTCACGCTCTGTCATGGTGATTTCCGGATGGAAAATTTGCTCTATGGCACGGCGATCGATCACGATCCGGTGATGGTGATCGACTGGCAAGGACCGTTGAGAGCCAGCGGCATGAACGATGTGGCATTGTTCTTGGGGCAAAGTACCCAAACTGCGGTTCGGCGAGCGCACGAGCAGGCGTTGGTTCAGCGCTATGTGACCGGTTTACAAGCGATGGGTATCGGAGGGCTCGATGGTCCTGCAGCGTTTGAAAACTATCGGCTGGGTGTTTTGTATAATTGGGTGTATGTAACGGTTGTTGCGGGAACGCTGGATGTAAGCAATCCAACTGCCTACGCTTGGATGGCGCAAATGGTGGCGCGTCAATCGGCGGCGTCAGATGATCTTGGGTGCTACGACTTGCTCAAATCGATCATGGCGTGATGGGTATAGCGAGTAGCATTGAACTGGGTCGGCGCGGCGCCGCAGGGTTTAGCTGCGTAAAGTAGGCGTTGCTTCGAGGCGACTGCGCGTCCGCGTCGAGTCGCCCAAGAGAATAAAGATCGGTGAATCAATCTTGTTGGCCTGTGTCCGCGTTATAATAAGCTGATAGACGTTGGTTTGTTGTTCATAAACTAGGCGTTGTACGGGGTCTACAGATGATTAAAAGGTTCAGCCGAGAAACGCAACGCACCAGTAGAAATCAGGCTCACCAAATCTTATAGCTTGTTTGCGCTGAAAGGCGGCAGGCGATGCT
>JAQWWC010000105.1 GCA_029249645.1 Pseudomonadales bacterium | reverse complement strand
GCGAGCGGCGTAGCCGCCACGTGGGCAGATTGCGCTCTGGGTTGCATACATTCTGCCAAGGTATTGGGAACTAATATGATGCCATGCGCGTCAGCGCCCTGTTGCAGGTCCATTGCCGTTAACAGACTCAGAACACCACGCTGCTCTGACAAGAATGCAACGGGTCCATAAAAATTTGCAAGGAATTCGGTGTCTTGTACCGCCTGCAACCCAGCGACGCAGGCATTCGCCGGCACATAGCCCCAAATACCGGGACCGATACTGCCGGCCAGTGGGCCATCAATAAAGTTAAGCTCGCCAGAGAGGATGAGTAAATCCATCGCACCAAGGTGCAACAAGTTCGTTGTGCTGACGCCCTGATTCAGTTTGACAATCGCCGAGAACATGCCGCTTTCGCGACTGGCCCGCAGCGGCTTAAATTGCCATCCTGGCGCGCAGCCCAACTCGACCCAAGGTAATGCATTGGTATCAACGCCGCCTTCTATCCCGGTTGGGTCAAAATCTGGATTGTATTCTGCGCTCATGCGGGTTCTGCCATTATCTGCTTTCCTTGCATCATACAATTAACCCCTCGTTGCGCAAGCTAACCGACGTGGCGGACTCTACCCGTCGCCGCTAACAGCAATCCCTACTTGATCCGTTATCGTGCCGATGACGGCCGCTTGATCAAAGCCTAAAGCCTGTAACCGATCAACAAGATCCTGAGAGGCATCCGGCGCGACGCTGATTAACAACCCACCAGAGGTCTGAGGATCAAATAACAACGACTGCCGAGCTAAAAGACGCTGGTCCGAAAAGGCCTGCGTGCGCACCGAGGTCGCGGCGCGCTGATTTTTCTCATGGGCGGTGCTGTAAACGCCCAGCTCTGACAAACTGGTTAAGGCCCCTTTAAGCACCGGTAGATGCGGCAATATCAAGTCAACGCCTTGGCCTGCCACCAGCATGCTCTGCAAGTGACCCGCTAGACCAAAACCGGTCACATCCGTGACCGCATGTACCGAAGGCGCTGCAACGAGAGCACCAGCTGCTCGGTTAGATTGCAACATCATCGAAACGGCATCACTGATCCATGACGGCGCCGCTTGGCCGCGCATTGAAGCCGCAAATAAAGTGCCCGTCCCGAGTGCTTTGGTCAGAACTAAGTGGTCATTCAGCTGCGCTCCACGACTGGTTTTGATGTGGCCCGACGACGCCCAACCCGTCACACTGACCGTGATATTGAGCTCAAGACCTTCAGCGGTGTGCCCCCCGACCAACTGTCCACCTTCAGCCTTGGTCTGGCTGAGCACGCCTGCCATGACCTGTTGCAGTAGCGATCGAGTGATGGATTCACTACCGTAGGGCAACGTTAGGTTGACCATAATCGGCCCAACGCGTCCGCCCATGGCGTAAATATCGCTAACGGCATGCACGACCGCAATTTTCGCGAGCACATAAGGATCATCAATAATGGGTCGGAACGCATCGACCGATTGAATCATAAGCTCGCCGATCGGCGGCGTCAGGACCGCCGAGTCATCAAGTACCCGCCCGCCATCAGGATCCAGCTGAGACAGCACATCGCTGAGGATGCTCGAGGCCACCTTCGCGCCACACCCTCGGCACTGCGTACTGGGATCTAACACTTGTTTGTTCGCGGCGCTCGGCTGCGTCATCAGCGGCAGGTTTTTAAACAAATCGAGGAACCTGTAATCAATGTGGCGCTTGAGGCGCCAAAGGCTACGCCCGGATCCCCAAAAAGAGCCTTTGTAGCCCAGAGCCGTTTGCTCGCCCAGTGAAATCAACGATAGATACCGTTGCTGTGGTTTGAAGCGCGTCAAGGTCTGGCCGCGATGGTTTTTTATTAGGTTTTTAAACAAAACCGGGGCCTGACGGACGGCGTAGACGCCCGCTTTTGGCCGAGGTTGCTCTACCATGTCGGCTGCGTCACCCACCGCGAAAACATTGGGATGACTAACCGATTGTAACTGTGCGTTCACCGCGATAAATCCGGATGGCGTAAGCGCCAGCTCACTATTCTTAAGAAAAGATTGAGGCGCGGCGCCCGTTGCCCAAAAGACCTGATCGACCTCCAAGACAGCCCCACCTGCCGACACCAGCTGGCCTGCGCCTTGGCGCACTGCGCGAAACTGGGGTTGAAATTGGATGCCTTGCGCGGCCAGCGCCTTTTGAATGTTCGCTCGGAGTCGACCCGGCGCCTCAGGTAAAATTTCTGCAGCAGCCTGGCACAAATAGAAGATGGGTTTTTGCAATCCATTTCCTTCGGCCTTGCCACCAAAGCGGTGATTCAGCGCAAAAGCCAATTCAAGACCCGCCGCCCCAGCCCCAACAATGGCAAAGGCGCCACCACCGCGGTACTGTTCGTACACCAAATTGAAACGCGCCATAAATCCGGAAATGGGCTTAACGGGCACAAGGGCCTCATCGAATTCCGTGAGATCTGTAAGCGCCGGCTCAATGCCGACGTCAATTGACAAATAGTCGTAGGCAAGACTGGGCCGATTCTCTAACCCAATTTCAGAGCCATTTGGGTCAACCCCGGTTGCGGTCGCCAAGATCAACTCAGCGCCCGCAAATTGACACAGACGGCCTAAATCGATGTATAAATCTTCTTCTGGGAAATGTCCGCTAACCACGCCGGGCAAAAGTCCGGAATACGGTGTTTCGCGACTTGGGCTCACCAAAGTAACTTTTAAGTCAGGCTCAGGGTGCATTCCGAGCATCCGCAATACACCGATGTGGGTATGCCCACCCCCGAGCAAGACCAAATGTCTCAATTTTACCGCGGACAAGATCACGTCTTGGGCTTGAGCTGCTGAATACAATACTGGGCAAGCAAAGCAATAGAATCCTCGGCTTCGGGAACGCGTCCTAGCAGCACCTGGAACACGTGCGGTAAGTCTTCCCAGATCTTAAGGACCGCAGAACCGCCCTGTTCAATCACGCGATCTACAAAATCTTCTGAATCTGAACGCAAAACTTCAGTGCTGCCAACGTGCACGAGGATGGGCGCCAGTCCCGCCAAATCGCCATAAATCGGTGATGCCAAGGGCGCCAGGGGATCTCGGCCGTCTAAATAAGCATTGGCCCAAGCCGTCAACACGGCCGTTGACAGCATCACATCTTGATCGTCATTGCGAGTCATGCTGTCGCCACTGAGCGACAGGTCAAGCCAAGGTGATAGCAGAAGTGCCGCAGCAGGTTGGGCGTACCCTAGGTTTTTGAGGTTTAACAAAGTTGCTGCTGCCAAGCCGCCGCCCGCAGAGTCTCCCGCTAAGATAAGGTTGCTGGCCTCATAACCTCGATCAAGTAACCCTTGATACGCCTTGAGCGCATCGTCAACCGCGGCAGGAAAGGGATGCTCTGGGGCCAAACGATAATCGACCAGGTAGACGGTCACACCAGCAAGCTCTGACAATCGTCCTGCAAGTGCAATGTGCCCGGCTGAACCCGCCAGCACGTAGCCCCCACCATGGAAATACAACACTGCCTGCTGCGACGTGCAGGCATCATGAACCACTTTTTGAAGGCATAACCCGTCAAGATCGATCGTCTCGACCTGAACTCCAACACGGGGCTTGCCGGCGGCGCGCTCACTGGCGCCAAGCCGTTGCCGCAAGACCGGAATATCCGCCCCCTGCTGGATCAGCATTTTTTTCAGGGTTCGGCGGAGAAGAAAATTGATCAACGTCGCTCTAAAGCTCATAGTCACTCTCTATCAATAAAACTACAGGAGGTTGTGCAGTATAATACACAGCTTGCCTTTAACGCCCCCGGTGCTTTGTAAAATATGACAAACCTTTCGTTGGAAGATTCCGAGCACCAACAGCTCCAACGCGACGGCCACTGGAGTGTTTATAGCCCCCCACTGATCGCGCTACCAAACCAGGGCTTTCCCAGCAAACACTTTTTTACAGAGCTTGCCTTCGAACAAGCGCCACTAACCTGGCCGGCACCAACCGACTGGCAACGCTTCCGATTGGGAATTCAGTTCGAACGACTTTGGCAGTGCGCCCTTAGCCATTTAAAAGGCTATGAATTGTTAGCCAGTAATCTTCAGGTTCAGGGTCCGGCCGCCACCCTCGGGGAATTTGATCTCATTGTTCAGAATGGCGATACCCTCGAGCATTGGGAACTGGCGGTAAAGTTTTATCTCGGCACTGGGGACACCACGCAAGCCAGCGCGTGGTTTGGCCCCAACCCAACCGATCGACTCGATCTCAAATTGCAGCGCTTGCTGAGCCATCAAATGGCGCTGACCACAACCCAAGTCGGCCAAAACCTACTCTCAACCCGATTTGGGACGTCAAATGTCAAGGTCAAGGGCATCGTTAAGGGCCGGCTTTTTCATCCTTTCACAGCCTGGCAGGCGGCGCACTGGCGCTACCCTGCCGTCGTCACTGCAGACCACCTTCGAGGTTGGTGGTTAACGGACGAAGACTTTATCGATCGCTTCAAAGATGGCCTCCAGCGCTTCCGACCGCTGACCAAACGAGACTGGTTGAGCGCGTTACAACCCGTCTCGATCGATCGGCGGTTAACCGCCGCTGATTGTATGACGGCCCTAGGAGCGAGCCGGGAGCAGTACGCGCACCACATCGCGATGATCGATGACAATGGTCTTGAGACCTCTCGAGGCTTTGTGGTGATGGCGCCTTGGCTGGCGATCACTCAGGCACAAGACCCGGCGGCGTAACCTCAGCTGAGAGCTCCTGAAACTGCAGATCGTGCAACGTTTTGTACAGACCGCCTTGCGCAATCAAGGCTTGATGCGTGCCGTATTCTCGAACCTTTCCAAGCTCAAGCACCATCACATGATCGGCTTCTTGGATGGTCTGCAGTCGATGCGCGATTAAAATGCTAGTGCGGCCTTGCATCAAGCGCTGCAAGCCTTCTTGAATTAACTGTTCGGTTTCGGTATCGATACTGGCAGTGGCTTCATCCAAAATCAAAATTTCTGGATCCGCGGCGAGAACCCTTGCAAAGGCCAATAACTGACGCTGACCCTGCGACAGGTTTGCGCCTCGCTCAACTAAGGGCGCATCATAACCTTCCGGTAGCGCCTCAATAAAATGATGCGCATTCACCATCTTAGCTGCCTCAATGGCCCGCGCTCGTGTGATCAGAGGGTCCGACAATGTAATGTTGTCTAGGATGGACCCTGAGAAAATGTGAAAATCTTGAAGCACAACGCCAATACGGCGTCGAACTGATCGTGATGGAATGTGTTGCAAATCAATCCCATCGAGAAAGATCATGCCGTCCGGGAAATCATAAAAACGTCCCAGCAACCGAATCATCGTGCTCTTGCCTGAACCTGTTGGTCCTACAATCGCCAATTTTTTACCCGGCTCAATTAAAACACTTACATTGTCTAATACCTGCGTGTCTTTCGAGTAACCAAAGGACAGACCTCTAAACTCAACCCGTCCCTCAAGACGCTCGGGCAAAGTCGCCGGATGACTGGGTTCGCGGATTTGTTCATCCCAATCCAAGGCTTGAAAAATGCGTTCGCCGCTGGCCATTGCGCGAAACAAGACATTTAACTGCTCGCCCAACAAAACCACCGGCGTGAACAACATATTCATAAACCGTGTGAACAAAATAACGCCGCCAAGCGACATTTCGGATTGTACAACCGATCCCCCACCGTAGTAGATGATGATGCCAAGACCTATCGAAGCCAGAGAGTCATTGAACGCGCCATAATACGTCGTTAAATTGATTGAGCGATTTTCTTGCTCTAAATTTAATCGGTTAATTTCTGTATAAGCCGCCCGATTCTGGTCCTGACGCTGACTGAGTTGCACGACCTGCATCCCCGAGAGGTTTTCTTGCAGGAATTGGTTGAGCCCGCTGACGCTGTTTCGAACCTGTCGAAAAATCTCGCGCGAGGCTTGCCGAAAAAAGTAGGTGGCCGATCCGACAACAGGCACCAGTAACAACAAGATAAGGGTCAGCTCGACACTGGTGGACAACATGATTGTAAGTGCCACAAAAAACGGCACAAACTCACCTACTAAGCTACCAAGACCCCGAAGCATTTCGTAGAGTGCTTCAACATCGTTGGTCACCCGAGTCATGATCCGCCCGACGGGCACGCGATCGAAAAATGAACTGGGCCGAGACTCTAGATGCGCGAACAAATCCTGTCGCAGATCCCGAAGCGCTTTCACGATCGCATCAATAAGCGTTAAGCGATGCCAATGCCCCAGCAACGCAACAATTGACATCAAAACGAAGAACAAACCACCGGCCACGTAAAGCGCAGGCAACCCAAAGGTTTCTTCCAGCTGCTGCGTCAAAGCAATCAGGCCAAGGTCAGGCATGGGGCTGTTTGCATCGCCGACGATGATGTAATCCACCAGCACTCGGCTGATCACGACCTCCATCAAAACAGCAGCGAAGCTCGCCACCAAGACCAGCGCGGCGCTAACCCAAAGGCTTAACCGGTAGGGTACAAGCCAGGTGAGCACGCGTTTTAACAACTGAAAGTTCAGTACATTGCCCGATAGCTCAGCATCAAACATGGCGTGATCCCGATCGGGCTTATCGTCTTTTTTGGGACCCGCATTCGGCGGGATCGTTTGGTTCATTAAACCAGCTCCGGCTCATAATCGGGCCGCTGGCCTTGGGTCTGTAGACGCTCGAGTTCAGCATACAAACCGCCCTTAGCGAGTAAGGCATCATGCGAGCCCGATTCCATCAGGCGCCCGCCTTCCAGCACCAAAATGCGATCGGTGTGTCGCAGCGTTGAGACCCGATGACTGACTAAAATGGTCGTTTTACCGGCGCGCAAACGCTTTAACCGGCTCAAGATGTGTTCTTCTGTTTCTGTGTCGACCGCGCTAAAGCAATCGTCCAAAATCAATACAGGCGCATTACGAATCAACCCGCGTGCCAGCGTCGTGCGTTGTTTCTGTCCGCCGCTCAGAGTCACGCCCCGCTCACCCACCAAGGTGCTCATTTGCTCAGGGAAGGTAAGGACGGTCTCTCGCAACGCGGCAGCATCGGCGGCGTCCCAAATCAAGTCTAGGGCTCGCTCTGGATCGTCGTAGCTGATATTTGCTGACAGGGGCTCGCCAAACAGGAAGGGGTCTTGCAGGACCTGGGCAATCTGTGATCGCAGCTGCGCCAGCGCATAATTGTCAATGGGAACGCCATCAAGCTCAACCGCGCCCTCATTCAGCTCAAGTAACCGGGTACATAATTTTAACAGGGTCGATTTACCCGAGCCCACCCGTCCTACGATGCCAATGGACTCGCCCCGCTGAATACTAAAATTTAAGTCGCTCAGCGCTGGCGCGACCGCGCCGGGATAGGTAAATGATGCCTCTTTGAACACGAAGGCGCCGCTGATCGCGGACGGCGCCTCACCCGTTGGGCGGTCAATGATCTCGGGCGGCGCATCGAAGACCTCACACAGGCGTTCTACACCAACTCTCGCTCGGGCCACCATCGTAATAAAAAAGCCGGCCATTCGAATCGGCTGCAGCAACATATTCAAGCAAGCGAGGAAAAAAATCAGGTCGCCGACACTCAAGGCCCCGGTCAGTACGAGATTGCCGCCATAAACAATGATCCCGAGCTGCGCAAGCGCGGTGAGCCAGGGTGTCCAGGCGGTCATGAGCGAATTGATTCGAGCTTGCTCATAAAATGCCGACGCGTATTGATTGTTGGTTTGAAAGAACCGTTTGATTTCGTTTTCTTCTTGGGCTTGGGCTTGGACCGTCCGAATACCACTCAGGTTTTCTTGGGTATGCGCTGCGAGCATGGACAAGGACTCCTGCACCTGCTGCGACGACTCGGCCATTTGCGTCGCCACATACTGCGCGTAGAAATACAGGATCGGTAGTAACGGCAAGATCAGCACCGTCAGGCTCACGGACTTAAACAGCATCGCCGTCATACCGAAGAGCGGTGCGTACACCATGATGACTACTTGGATTAACCCGAAGGCTATCAGGCGTTGCACCAGCGAAATATCTTGGATCGCACGGGTCATCAGATCTCCGACACCGATGCGACCAAAAAATGCAGGACCTTGAACCAAGACGCTGGCAAACAGTTGCTCCCGCAAATCGAAGGACACTTTCTGTCCAACGAGTCGGAAGGCCCGCCTAGCCCTCGAGACAAAAATAAATCGCAAGACAACCGCACTTACAATGCCGACAACGATTTCCCAGATCTCAAGTCCAAACGGTAGCGACTCTTCTTGAACTAGGGCGCCAATGGCATCGATCCCGAGCGCCACACCATAATACGTGCTCACTTCAAAAAAACGGGCCAAAAAGAACCCCACGAACCCAACTACAACCTGCCATCGATATCGGGCAATGTAAGGAACGAGGCGTAGCAGAGCTTTCAAAGCGGTTTGTCCTAGGTTTTTGCCGCGCCAGTATGCCATAGATTGCTGGCGCAGTGCGCCGGTCGGCTGGCGCCATTTTGACGAGCGGTTATACTGCTGAAAATTAACAATGGTATACGGTATGTCCGACGAGCAGATTGATACAAAACTAGAGCGCATTGGCTGGCTGGTGTTACTGCTCGCCTTTACCAGTGGTTTTATCATTATGTCGGTGGAACTGCTTGGCGGCCGTATCCTGGCGCCCTACTTTGGCAGCAGCATTTACGTTTGGGGCAGCATCATCAGTATTTTTATGGTGGCGCTGGCCATGGGCTACCTCATTGGTGGGCGCTTATCGATTAATCGCCCCAATCTTGGACTGTACGGCTTGTTTTTCTTGCTCGCGGCCATTGGCTTATTGCCGATCGTCTTTTTTGCCGACAATGCCATGGATGCGGTCTTTTCAGCGATTGATGACCCTCGTTATGGCTCGCTACTTGCGTCCACCCTTTTGTTTTTCATACCGACCGCGCTACTGGGTATGATTGCGCCCTATTCGGTTCGACTAATGGTCGATAACACGCGTCATAGTGGTCAAGTCGCAGGCGGTTTGTACTTCGTGTCGACGCTCGGCAGCGCTTTAGGCACCTTGCTCACGTCATTCTACTTGGTGCTTTGGTTTGATATGAACACCATCTTGATCACGATGGTTGCGGTTTTGTTGCTCGCAGGGAGCCTTGCCATCGCTTTTAATCGAAAGCGCTCATGAGCCGCGTTCAAGTCCTCGCGTTTGCCTGCCTGCTGTGCATAGGCGACGTAACGGGCGAGGTTATTCATCGAGAGAAGTCCCTCTATCAAAATATCGAAATCCAGCAAAGAGGCGATGACCGCTGCTTGGTGTTCGCCGTCCGCCGGGACGATCGGCGACAATCCTGTTTTGATACTGAGAACCCGGATCGCGTGGTTTTTTCTTATGTTCGGATGACTTTTGGCGGGTTGCTGCTGCAACCCAAACCCAGCTCAATTCTCATTGTTGGCTTGGGCGGGGGCACTTTACCGACCGCGCTCAATGACCTCTACCCCACAGCTAAAATCGATGTCGTTGAAATCGATGCCGCCGTGGTTCGGGTTGCCGAAGGCTTCTTCAATTTTAAGGCGAACGATTACCTGAAGGTTGCGGTGCAAGATGCGCGGGTCTTTATCAAGCGCGCAGCGCGGTTAGGGTCTCGATACGACCTGGTGATTCTGGACGCGTTTACCGGAGAGTATATCCCTGAGCATCTGATGACACGAGAATTCCTGTCAGAAACACGTTCCCTCTTATCTGAGGGCGGCGTCGTGGTCGCCAACACTTTTTCTTCGTCCGAACTTTATGATTATGAATCACAGACTTATAAAGCAGTCTTTAACGAATTTTTCAACTTTAAGCTACCTGCCAGCGGCAACCGGGTCATCATTGCACGGCCAGCAGGACTGCCAGACCGCGAAACGCTTGAGGCAAATGCGCGCGCGTTGGCTCCGGGATTAAATCGCTTCGGTGTTGCCATTGAGAGTTTCCCCAAATACCTCAATACACGGGCAGACTGGGACCAGACAGCTCCCATCCTGACAGACCAGTTTTCTCCAGCAAACCTACTCAAAAACCGCTGAGGGGATCCCGTCGGCTTAACCCTATATTGATTTGCCCTGCTCGGCCCAGTATCGATCTTTGAGCAAGCGTTTATAAAGCTTCCCCGTCGGATGACGCGGCAGCTCTTGCTCAAAATCCACGGATCGAGGGCACTTAATGTGCGAGATATTCTCGCGGCAAAACTCCATGAGTTCCGCCGCAAGCTCAGGGCCTGCATCCGACCAAGATTTGGGCTGAACGACCGCCTTCACTTCTTCGCCAAACTCCTCATTCGGCACGCCAAAAACGGCCACATCCATTACTTTCGGATGGGTGACCAACAGGTTTTCAGTTTCTTGGGGATAAATATTGACGCCGCCAGAGATGATCATGAAGCTTTTGCGGTCCGTTAAATACAGAAATCCTTCTTCGTCGAGATAGCCAACGTCTCCCAAGGTTGACCAACCCTGTGGGTGCCGAGACTCAGCGGTTTTTTCAGCGTCATTGTGATACTCAAAATCCCCTCCACCTTCGAAGTAAATAGTACCGGACTGACCGACGCTCACTTCATTGCCCGCGTCATCGCAAATGTGTAGAACCGCCGTCAGGCCGCGCCCAACGGAGCCCTTATGCGCCAACCATTCTTCGGAATTAATGGCGACAAAGCCATTACCCTCTGAGCCAGCGTAATATTCGTAGATAATCGGCCCCCACCATTCGATCATTTGCTCTTTAATAGGAACCGGACACGGCGCAGCCGCATGAATTGCGCATACTAAACTCGACACATCGTATTTTAGGCGCTCAGGATCATCGAGTTTCAACATCCGGATGAACATGGTCGGTACCCACTGGGAATGTGTAACGCGATAGGTTTCGATGGCCGCTAGCGCGGCACTTGCTTCAAAATGCTCCATGACGACACAAGTCATGCCCCCCAACAGAAAGGCCATGGTAAAGGTCAGGGGCGCTGCATGATACAGCGGCGCCGGCGTAAGATAGATGCTGTCCTCCTGGGCTTGGTATAAAGCCCGAAACATCGCGCCAGAGTCTTCTTCGCCCCAAACGCCCTCCGGAAGCTGGCGGTAAACCCCTTTGGGCCGCCCAGTCGTTCCGGATGAATACAGCATCGAGGTACCGATACTTTCGTCCTCGATCATCTGGGTAGACTGGTTATCCATCGCCATCTCTAAAGATTCGAACCCAGCAATCACGCCATCGAGCATAAAAAACTGATCCAAGTTTTCAAGGCGATCAATCAAAGGCTCAACCACTGCTCGGCGATCAATCGAGGTGATGAACACCCGGGCCCCACAATCATTCACGATGTACTCCACTTCATCAGACTGCAACCTGTAGCTTATCGCGGTGAAATAAATTCCGGCGCGTTGCGCGGCGACGCAGATTTGAAGAAACAAGCTGTGGTTCTCTAATAAAATGGCAATGTGGTCACCGCGCATGAGCCCTAACGACCGAAACAGTTGCGCCAATTGGTTTGATCCAGCCTCAAGAGCCTGATAGGTCACCGTGTGGCCACTGCCAGCCATTATATAAGCCGGCTTATCTGGTGTTTGTAAGGCAATCTGGGATAGGTGCATGCGCGAACTCCATTCACATCTTCAAGGTTATGATTCAAATCACCGCTCGTTTAACAAAAGCGGCGGCCTCCAAGACAGCTCAGGCCTGCTGGACGCCCAATAAACGATGCAGCACATTCGGCTGACGCCAAGGATTTCTGAATGAAACCATACTGCTTACTAAAAGGCTATCGCATCGTCTAAAAGGCGTCGTCTAAACGCAAGTATAGCCTCCATCAATCACCAGCTCACTGCCCGTCATAAAACTGGACTCATCCGAGACCAAGAATCGAATGCCGTTGGCAATATCATCTGCCTCACCCAAACGGCCAATAGGATGTTGCAGCAGCAGCATTTCCTTTAACTCGGCTTCGGTTGAAACCTCTTCATGAACCTCGGCGATCTGACGGACCATTGGCGTCCAAATATAACCAGGATGGACCGAATTGCATCGAATCGGGTAACCCATCCGTCCACAATAGCTTGCAATTGACTTAGTCAGTAATCGAACGCCCCCTTTACTGGCGTTATAAGCTGGGCCTGCGCCTCCCACCAACCCCATGACGGATGAAATATTGACGATCGTGCCACCGGACACTTTCATCTCTTGAATCGCAATTCTGCAACCCAAATTCACAGCATCCAGGTTAATACTCATGATTTGCCGCCACGCATCAAGCCCTTCCGGCTCTTCAAAGCGGTCCAGACCAGCCCCACTGACGCCAGCATTATTGACCAAGACATTAACCGGGCCGAAGGCTTTGGCGGTTTCGGTAAACACCTTCGCCCAAGCATCAGGGTCAGCCACATCCTGAGCCAACGCTTGCGCTGCTTGCCCTCGTTGCTGAATAACGCGCGCCGTTTGTTCCGCCGCGGAACCATTGATATCGGTGATCATTACCGAGGCGCCTTGTTCCGCAATACGTTCCGCCGTTGCAGCGCCAATACCACTGCCGCCACCGGTAATTATCGCCACTTTACTCTTTAACTGTTTCATTGCGTTTCATCCAAAGGTTATGTCGTTATTTTTATGGAGTGTCCCGCGAAAGATGGCACGCTGTAAACAGGCGATTATGGTTAAATTACGCTAGACCTGACCCTTTTTCTTGATTTTTTTTGGTATTTTATGCCATTTCCGGACAACTATATCTTGTGCTCTGCAAGGTCGTGTAGCACAATATCTGGGCTTTTAGGACTTCAGCCCATCGACTCAGGGCATCTGCCGCACCCTTCAAAAGAGGGTCATCCCAGCAACCTGAGCGCGACACACCCCGTTGATTGGCGTCCACAGGTCAGGCTATCGTTTGATGGCATGACCTCACAGAATACCGTCAAGATTGTCGGTGCTTATAAGCGGTTTCAAAAGCACTTATAGACTGTCTTGACACAGAACAGCTGTAGTAAAGAGCGTTTCTGGTAAAGAGCGTTTCTGATAAAGAGCGTTTCTGGTAAAGAGCGCTTAATTTTATAAGCGATCAAATCGCGGTAAGCGAACACATTAAACATCGGTCTGCGACAGACCCTGGACAGAACAACGACCCATTACCATCAACTGATGAGAGGCAATATTGACATATGGATTCCACAGCCCAAAAAACTGACCTCAAAGCCATTCCCGCCAACGTGAATGAAATCAAGCTCCAACCGACCTCACTCGACATCTGGGAAAATAAATACTGTTTAAAGAGCAAACAAGGCGATCGCATCGATGAAAATATCGATCAGACCTATCAACGGGTGGCAAGAGCCTTGGTTGAAGTCGAAGCTAAAGATATCCGTCAAGACTGGTATGAAAAATTCCTGTGGGCCCTACGTCATGGCGTCATCCCGGCAGGTAGGATCACTTCCAACGCCGGTGCGCAAGCGCACAAACCAGCGACCTCAACGATTAATTGCACGGTATCTGGGATCATTTCTGATTCGATGGAAGATATCCTGCAAAAGAATCTCGAAGCCGGACTAACCTTGAAGGCGGGCTGCGGCATCGGCTATGAATTTTCGACCCTGCGCCCGAAAGGCGCCTACGTGTCGGGCGCTGGCGCCTACACTTCAGGGCCGCTGTCGTTTATGGATATTTATGACAAGACATGCTTTACCGTCTCCTCCGCTGGGGGCCGACGTGGCGCGCAAATGGCGACCTTCGAAATCGGTCACCCAGATGTGATTGACTTTATTAAAGCCAAACGCGAAGACGGGAGACTTCGGCAATTCAACTTGTCTTTGCTGATCACCGCTGAATTCATGGAAGCGGTTAAAAATGATACCGATTGGGCCCTGTCGTTCCCAATCACGCAAAGTGAGCTGGAATCTGATCAATTGGATTTGACTGATCCCTCACAAGTACTCTGGCGCGAGTTTCCAGCAAAAGCAAAGTACGTCACCAATGATGCCGGCCTCGTCGCCTGCAAAGTAAGCAAGACGGTTAAAGCCCAGCGTCTTTGGGACATGATCATGGCCTCGACCTATGATTTTGCGGAGCCGGGCTTTATTTTGATCGACAAGGTCAATGAGATGAACAACAACTGGTTTTGCGAAAACATTCGTGCGACCAACCCCTGCGGTGAGCAACCATTGCCGCCCTACGGCAGCTGCCTGCTCGGCTCCGTCAACCTCACACGCTTTGTTGAGCGACCCTTTAACGGCGACGCTGACTTTGATTGGGAGACCTTCCGCGAAGCCGTCAGCATTTTTACGCGCATGCTGGATAACGTGGTCGAAATAAACGGCCTACCGCTACCGGAACAGCGCCATGAAATTGAGCGAAAACGCCGCCATGGTATGGGTTATTTAGGGCTCGGTTCCGCCATCACCATGATGGGCATGAGTTATGGCGATCCTGCGTCCGTCGCCTTCACCGAACGCGTGACCAAGGAACTTGCCCTTGTGGGTTGGCAAACCGGGCTCGAATTGGCAAAGGAAAAAGGCGCTGCCCCGATTATGGATGAGATCTTCGAGGTCACCGGTGAGATGCTGCGACTGCGACCTGAGATGATCGAGGACGGTATCAAACTCGGCGACAAACTGCCTGGACGCGTCCTTCATGCAAAGTATTCTCGTTACATGCAAAAAATTGCAACCGAGAACGCTGGCTTGATTGATGACCTAATCGAGCACGGGTGTCGTTTCACACACCACAGCTCAATTGCCCCAACGGGTACCATCAGCCTATCGTTGGCGAATAACGCCAGTAATGGTATTGAGCCCAGCTTTGCACATCACTACGCACGAAACGTCATTCGCGAAGGCAAGAAGTCGAAAGAAAAAGTCGACGTCTTCTCTTTCGAGTTGTTGGCCTATAATGCGATGGTCAATCCGGATGCGGTGCCTTACACCGACAACCCGGACCACCAACTACCCGACTATTTCATTACGGCCGATGACATCTCTCCGATTCAGCATGTTGATATTCAGGCGGCTGCGCAAAAGTGGATCGACTCCAGCATTTCGAAAACAGCGAATGTGCCAACGGAGTACCCCTATGAGGACTTCAAGCACATCTACCTGTACGCATATGAGCAAGGGCTCAAGGGTTGCACGACCTTTCGGTTTAACCCCGAAGCGTTTCAAGGCGTCTTGGTGAAAGAGCAAGACCTTGAAAACACAACCTATCAGTTCGAGCTTGAAGATGGCGAAGTCGTCGAACTTAGAGGCAATGAAGAAATCGAATACGATGGTGAACTTCATTCTGCCGCAAACCTTTTTGACGCAATGAAAGAAGGTTACTACGGGAAATTTTAAGATAACGGCATGCGCTGAAGGTCTGGGTTTAATGGCATAAACCCTTGCCGTAGGTGCACGTGGACAATTGGCATAGGATCACCACAGTGGCGCCCAAATCAGAGCCACTCAATGACTGTAGAGGACGAAAATGGCTGTTAAAATCTCCAAGAATATCGTCGGCTTTTCGATTAAAAAGAAAGATGAACCGATTGCAAACGTGGCCCCAACCCGAGAAATCATGCACGAAGAAGTGCAGCGACCCGATGAACTCAAGGGCTATACCTATAAAATCAAGACACCGCTGTCTGATCACGCTATGTACATCACAATTAATAATATGGTGCTCAATAGCGGTACAGAACACGAGCAGGAAGTGCCTTTTGAGATCTTTATCAATTCTAAGAACATGGATCAGTTCCAGTGGATTCTCGCGTTAACCCGGGTGATATCAGCGGTTTTCCGAAAAGGTGGCGATGCAACCTTTATGGTTGAGGAGCTCAAGCAGGTCTTTGACCCGCAAGGTGGCTATTTCAAAAAGGGCGGGCGATTCATGCCGTCCCTGGTTGCCGAAATCGGGGAAGTGTTGGACCGTCATATGCGCAGAATTGGCCTCATTAAGGACCAAGCTTTGTCTAGTGAGCACCTCGCAATGATGGATGAAAAGCGCGCCCAAGCAGAAGGCGTTGAGCCCGCTGAGGCTGAGTCGAACGCATTCCCACCAGGCGCCCAGCTTTGTCAGAAATGCCTAACGACCGCGATGGTCATGATGGATGGCTGCATGACCTGCTTGAACTGTGGCGATTCTAAGTGCGGCTAAGCGCCCCAGAGTAACGCAGACCGATGCAGACTTATCTTCAACAGCTCAAGCAAGTACTAGAGCATGGCACCCAGTGCGATGACCGCACAGGGGTCGGGACCCTCAGCTATTTTGGGTTGCACGCGCGCTATGACCTGCGACAAGGGTTCCCCGCCGTAACCACGAAAAAGTTGGCCTGGAAGGTTATGGCGTCCGAGCTTTTGTGGTTTATTTCCGGCTCAAGCAACCTCGATGAGCTCAAAGCGATCTACCCCCAAAACAAAATTTGGGACGCGAACTATGCAGACTACTTAACGCGTCTTGGGCTGACCGAGAACGATGGCGATATGGGTCGTGTCTACGGCGTCCAGTGGCGAGCTTGGCAATCGCCCTCGGGCCACGTTATCGATCAACTCGCCGATGCCATCGAACTCATCCGGCACAATCCAAATTCTCGGCGCATCATTGTGAATGCTTGGAATCCTGCCGAGATCAATCCGGATCAGGTCGCGCTACCGCCCTGCCACAATTTTTTCCAGTTTTTTGTCGCCGGCGACACGCTGTCGCTACAAATGTATCAGCGCTCAGCGGATATGTTCCTTGGCGTGCCATTTAACATTGCCTCCTATGCGCTGCTGCTACACTTGGTCGCGAAGATAACCGGGCTTATACCAGGGGAGTTCATTCATACCATTGGCGATGCCCATATCTATCTTGACGCCGTCGAGCAGGTGAAGGTGCAACTACAACGCGGGCCACTGCCCAGCCCAACTCTTATCATTAAAGATCGGGCACAAACCAACATCGATGATTTTGAACTGGCAGACCTCACGCTCGAACATTACGAAAGCCATCCTGCCATCAAAGCCAAAATGGCGGTTTAGGTCGGATCAATGATTTTCGCATCAAATGCTGCGCTTTGGTCCACGCTTGCCGGAGTCTGGTAAAGCGTCTTCCAATCGGCATAAGGCATGCCGTAAATCCGCTCACGCGCTGCTTCATAATCCAAAGCGATTCCTTTATCCTCAGCCGCAGAGCGGTACCACTTGCTCAGGCAATTTCGACAGAACCCCGCTAGGTTCATCAAATCGATATTTTGAACCGTTTTGTGCTCGTCTAAATGCGCAAGTAGCCGTCTAAACGCTTGCGCTTCGATTTCAATTTGAGTTTGGTCGTTCATGGTCATCCTCGATCTTTTTTTAACTTCCGGAGTATTACCGAAGCATGGAAGAATTTAAACCAGGGCAACGCTGGGTCAGTCACAGCGAGCCCGAATTGGGTCTTGGCCTGATCTTGGAAACAGACCATCGAACGGTCACATGCGCGTTCTCTGCCGCTGAAACCAATCGTCAGTACGCCAAAGCGGATGCGCCCCTCGTGCGCGCGCGGTTTCATGAAGGTGACATCCTTAGAACGCGCACTGGCGCGAGCTTCGAGGTTCAAGACCTGTCTGAGGTCGATGACTTGCTTTTCTATCGTTACAGCACCCCAAGCGGAGCGGTCGAGGTGCCCGAGACAGAACTGGATGCCACGCTACAATTCAGCAAGCCGCAAGATCGATTATTTTTAAATCAAATCGACCCGAACGAGGCCTTTAATCTACGGTATCAGAGTCTCAAACAGGCTGCGCGACTCGCGCAACAACCTTTTCGAGGTTTACTTGGGCCTAGGACCTCACTGTTGCCGCACCAGCTCTATATCGCCCACCAACTGGCCCAAAGAGACGCGCCCCGCGCATTGCTAGCCGATGAGGTCGGGTTGGGTAAAACCATTGAAGCCGGTTTGGTGCTCACCCAAATGCTCCAAACTGGACGCGGTTCACGGGTCATGATCTTGGTGCCCGAACCGTTAAAAGTACAATGGCTGGTTGAGATGATCCGGCGGTTTAATCTCGAATTTACGGTGTTGGACGAAGCCCGTTGCGTGGCGATTGAAGATCAACATCGCCCCAGCGGCGATGATCTAGCGGCAAACAATGACGCTGGAACGAGCAGCGATTATGCGGTGGCAGACGACCCGCTATCGTCTGAGCAGAGGTCGTCATCGGATGAACAATCCAATCAGCAGTCTGAGGCATTACTCAGGGGAGCGCCGACAAACCCGTCGGCGCTCAATCCCTTCGAGGCCCAACAGCTGGTCATCAGCACCTTGGATCTGTTCTTGGACCACCCTGGCCGGCTTCAGCAAGCCCTGGCCTGCCCTTGGGACCTGATCATTATCGACGAAGCTCACCACCTGCAGTGGACGCAAGCGGCGCCGAGCGAAGCTTACCGCGCAGCCAGCGAATTGGCGCAACTGGCCCGGGGCCTGCTCTTGCTGTCCGCCACACCCGAGCAATTTGGTCTTGAGGGCCACTTCGGTCGACTGCAATTACTGGACCCGATCCGGTTCAACAGCTTCGATGACTTCCTCCTTGAGCAAGCCCGATATACAGAACTCGCCGGAATGATTCAAACATGGCAGTCGGATACTGCCGCCTCACCGGCGGCACGGGATGCCTTAGCGAGACGTCTAAATGCACCTAATACACTCAGTGATGAGGCCTTACTGTATCAATTACTCGATCACTATGGCCCTGCCCAAGCGATGTTTCGCAACCGTCGAGCTCAGGTTTTAGGTCTCACCGAGCGTCGGGTGCAACCCGCCGAAATCACTAGTTTGCCGGCCGGCAGTGAGGCCTATGATTCGAGCGGGATTACAGCAACTGACCCGAGACTCAGCTGGCTTGGTCAACTGATCAGTAACAGCTCGGATAAGTTCCTGGTCATTTGTCATACCGCCGCGGCAGCCCTGGCGGTGGAGAAACACTTAAGGCTCCGACTTGGACTTAAAAGCAGCTGCTTTCATGAGGGTCTCGACCTGATTGCCCGGGATCGGTCTGCTGCGTATTTTGCCGATCCGGATCACGGGGCTCAGGTCCTCGTCTGTTCGGAAATTGGCTCTGAGGGCCGAAATTTTCAATTCGCTCACCAGCTCGTGATGTTTGACCTCCCGGATCAAGCCGATCTGATTGAGCAACGGATCGGACGATTGGACCGAATCGGTCAAACCGAACTCGTGACCATTCACATTCCCTGCCCTGAAAACTCTGTACTTGCCCGCCGATTTGCTTGGTTTCACCGCGGGTTAGACTTGTTTCGCGCGCCGAATCCAGCCGGCGCTGAGGCGCATCAACAACTCCACCATAAATTCCGCCTAGCAACGGATCAAACGGCGATGGCAGAACTCATTAGCGAAAGCCAACAATTGACGACCACCCTGCAAGCCAAACTTGAGCAAGGGCGGGATTTATTGCTCGAGTTTGCGAGCTTTGACGCCCTTGATGGTGACCGAATTACGCAGGCGCTATCCGACGCAGAGGCACGAAAACCGCTGTCGAATTACCTCAGCGAGTCCTTCCGATTTTTTGGACTAGAACTCGAGCCTCTGTCGAGTCAGGTGCAACTGGTCAAGCCAACCACCCTACTCCAGACCCGCAGTACCGTGAGCGCGGAATCTCAGGGCCACTTGCAATACCCGGAAATAGCCGAGGAGGGCATTGCCTACACCCTCGATCGTGCAACCGCGCTGGCCCGAGAAGATATACAATTTCTAACTTGGGAGCACCCCCTCGTAAGCCAAGCACTCGACCGAGTATTATCCGATCAAATCGGGAATGCGTGTGTCAGCCTCATCAAGCGCCCCGCGCTGCCCGCGGGTACCCTACTGGTTGAATGTCTGTATCGCCTAGACTGCGCCGCACCCCCACACTTGGAACTCCAGCAGCATCTCGAACAACCGTTCTTACGCTTTATCATAGCGCCAGGCCTGATTGACCTGACGCCTCGCTTTGATTTTGACCCCTTGCTCGATGCGCTGCCCGCTAAACCCGAGCCCTTAGCAAAGCTCATTGGATTGCAGCGCGGCCAGATCGAATCCATGCTGCAATTCGCAGGCACATTGGCTGACGCGCAAACCTTGGTTGAGGTACAGACCGCGGCCAAAACCTTCAAGGCGCGTCAGGATAAAGCCCATGACCGGCTCGCACATTTGGCCCGACATAATCCGGCGATATCCCAAGATGCAGTCGATGAGACCCTTGAAAAACGCGCCGCTGGTGTATCTTTTTTGGATCAAGTCTCGCCGCGTCTGGATGCCATACGAGTGATCATTACCGCTTAACCCGCTACCCTAGTCGGTCACCTGCTGAACAAAATTGTGAAGCAGCGGTTCTAGGGGGATCGCGCTTGTCCGAGGAGACTGGATCCCGCGGGCTTATACCGATTTTAAAAACAATTCCTGCCAAGATTTGGTCTGAGTCTGGAACGCCATTGGGGCCACGCAATCGCTTGGCATGTAACACGCTGGATGTGCAAATCGCAGCACGGCCTCGGTGGCCGTTGTATAGCGACTTTCCGCTGGAACATATTCAGGATAAACCAGAGCATCAGGCACCACCGGCAGACAGCCCAGCGCCATCGCCTCCATCACCGCCAACCCTTGAAACTCATGATCTGCCGTTGATAGGACAAACTGGCTTTGGGCTAAGAGCTCGTGATAGTGCTCGAGGTTCTCGATGTATCCTAGCTCGCCAAGCAATTGGTGCTCCCTCAAAAGCGCTATAGCATCACTGATCGCCGATGGTATCGTCCGAAACTGCTGACCGACTATGTGGAACTTGCCAGGCAGACCCGACGCGATATAAGCCTGCACAATCTCAAGAAGACGTTCTGGCCCCTTATCGTGCTCCCAACGATGATTCCAAACAATGTCTGAACGCCTCGCCCTCGGCATCCTTGTGAAGAGCCGGTCAGGCAGTGGCACTGGCAGGACGAGGGCATTGACTTCCTGCTGCTGAAGCACCCCAGCGGGCACACCATCAGGCATTTTTTTGAGCAAGGTTTTAGCACCCGAAAAAAAAGTATCGCGATTAAAACCAGAATTAAAGACCAGCGTGGTCGCGGCAAGCGCGCTGTAGATACTCGTCATTTGCGCGGCAAGGTCCCGATCACTCGCCTGACGACTGGGAAACGCAAACTGATTTTCATGAAAGTACAAAATGCTCGGCACCCTCGCGAGTGCTGGCACCAAGCCCTTTAAGGTCGCAAGGTCTGTCATCGAAGTCGCGAGCACCAGGTCCGTTTGCGCCACCTGATCGGCCATCAAGCGTTCCGCTAAAGTCATTGCGTTGCCTCGAACCCGCCAGCCATAGTGCCGCGCCGGTAACGTCACAACCTCAAAGTGATGCATTGGGAACCCCGCCGTAATTTGTCTTCGCCAGTACTGGTGACTCACAGCATCATAGGGCGATAACAAAAGAATATTCATATGGGCACAGCCTCAATCAATGCCGCATCATAACGCGCTCAAGGAATCTGCGGCAGTCAAATCGATCATAGCGAGAGCCGGCGCACGCCGCTTGTTGTCCTGGCTTGCGCCGAACACTCATCAGCGGGACGCCATTACCGCAAGGCCGTGTTTAGGCCCGCCCCCGAACCCGCCGACACAAGGCTTCCGAGCGTGTTATCCTTCGCGATTGCAGAAACTGTCCAGGAGCAAACTACATGACTCAAATAGTTATTATTGGCGGTGGCCAAGCGGCCGGACAAGCCGTGGCGAGCTTACGTCAGGAAGGGTTTGAAGGAAAAATCGTGCTCATTGGTGAGGAATCCACCCTGCCCTATCAGCGCCCGCCCCTTTCGAAAGCGTATCTTTCCGGCGCCGTGCCGGCGGAGAAACTATTGGTTCGGCCTGAAAAATTTTATGAAGACCGTGACGTCGAGGTTCATCTTGGCACGACTGTTACGGCAATTAGTTCGGACCAAAAAACGGTCACGACCGCGGACGGCACATTTGATTTTGACAAATTACTGATCGCAACCGGCAGTACACCCCGAAAACTCTCGATTCCGGGTAGTGACTTAAACGGGATTCACTACCTACGCACGATGGCGGATGTCGACGCGATCCGCGCCCAAATGGCAGATGCTAAGCGCTTGTGCATTGTTGGCGGTGGCTATATTGGCCTCGAAGTGGCCTCGGTCGCGGTCTCTGCCGGGTTATCTGTCGACGTACTCGAAATGGAAGCGCGCATTCTCCAACGCGTCACAACCCCCTTCATGAGTGCGTTTTACCATCAACTGCACGAAGGCCGAGGGGTGAAGATTCATACTGAGACCGGCTGTAGTGGTTTCCGCGGTACAGATCAGGGCGTTACCCACGTTCAGTGCGGCGATGCCGAAATCGAAGCAGATTTGGTGATCGTCGGCATTGGCATTGTGCCAAATATCCAGCTTGCACTGGATGCCGGACTAGCCTGCGACAACGGCATCACAGTTGATGATCACTGCCAAACGTCTCACCCTGATATCTATGCGGCCGGCGACTGTACCAATCACCCCAACCCCATACTCGGCCGAAGGTTACGCCTAGAATCGGTGCCGAATGCCATGGATCAAGCTCGCACCTCTGCCGCCAACATGCTGGGCGGTGATAAGACCTATGCAGCAGTACCCTGGTTCTGGTCGGATCAATATGAACTGAAACTTCAGATGTTGGGGTTTTCAGCCGACGCCGATGCTGCTGTGCTTCGAGGCGACCCTGAGACGTTACAATTTGCCCAGTTTTATCTGTTTGACGGCAAAGTAGTTGCGATCGATGCGGTCAACAGCCCGAAAGAGTTCATGGTTGCAAAGCAGCTCTTTGGTCATTCTGTCGCAGCCGATGATTTAGCCAACCCAGAGGTTGACCTAAAATCATTGCTGCCCAGCGCCTAACGCCTTCGGGCTTGGGGTTAAAATCCCTTTAGCATGACTATACTTTTAAACGGAACTATCGAATAATCAGCGTCATCTTAAATGTGAAGAAACGGAGTGTGACATGCCCAGCGTTAAGTTTATTGAACATAATGGTACCGAGCACGTGGTTGAAGGGAACAACGGCGATAGCTTGATGGTTATCGCGACTAGCAACTTGGTCCCCGGAATTGACGCTGACTGCGGTGGTGAATGTTCGTGCGCAACCTGCCACGTCCTCGTTGACGGTGAGTGGTTATCAAAACTCGGAGCTATTTCTGAAACGGAAGAGTCAATGCTCGATCTAAATCCGGACAGAGAGCCCAGCTCACGACTCAGTTGCCAAATCCACATGAGCGATGACCTAGCTGGCATCGTTATTAACCTTCCAGAGTTTCAGTACTAGACAACCCTTGTGAACGCCGGCCAGCTACTTGTTTAGGCCACGCCGGCGCTGCCCTTTTATCTTACGCCCTCAACAATTTTAGGCCCGCCACTCGCGGCTCAAAGCCCTATGGCTGTCTAGACCGAAGTCAGGTAACGTTAGTTGAGCGGTCTCTTTAGCCATAGGTATTGCTCGCGAAAACCGGGTAGCCTTCGGCCTAACGCGTTTCAAAGCGGTTAAAACAAACAAACTGGTAAAAAAGAAACTGTTAAAAAAAGCTGTTAAAAACAAAGCGGTTAGGACACAACATTTTTGGGGTCTAAAAGCGTTACCCCTTTATTGTGCTAGGACGAACATCGTAATTTAAAGAACCTTTCAGAAATCAAGGGGAGCACTATGAGTGAAGCAATTCAAATCAATCCATCGGCACTAGAAGATCCTTGGTCGGTCCCTTTGTCAGAGCTTGACCCCAGTCAGCCCTCGGTCTTTCAAACCAATAGCCAATTTGCCCTGTTCGATCGCCTTCGCGCGGAGGACCCCGTGCATTTTCATGAGACAGGTTTGTTTGGTCCTTATTGGTCGATTACAAAATTCAACGACATTATGGCTGTGGACAAAGACCACAAACGATTTTCATCGGATGCAGGCATCACCCTCACCGAGCGCCAGGCCGACTTTACGACGCCCAATTTCATCAGCATGGACCCGCCTAAACACGACGTCCAGCGAAAAGCTGTAACGGGCGTGGTTGCCCCGATGAACCTGTCCAAGCTGGAACCCATTATCCGGCAACGCGCTGTCACGATCTTGGAATCGCTTCCCCACGGAACGCAATTTAACTGGGTTGATGCGGTATCCATTGAATTGACAACCCAGATGCTGGCAACGCTATTCGACTTCCCCTTTGAAGATCGCCGTAAGCTGACCTACTGGTCCGATATGGCCACCAGCGGCGAGCTAGCGGGCGGGCCTACCCCCGAAGCGGATCGACGAGCTGCGATGCTCGAATGCTTAGAGTACTTTCAAAGACTGTGGCGCGAACGTGAAGGGGTACCACCCGAAATTGGCATCGACTTGATTTCGATGATGGCCAATAACCCAAATACACAAGATATGGACCCCATGGAGTATTTGGGCAATCTCATCTTGTTGATTGTTGGCGGTAACGACACAACCCGAAATTCAATTACGGGCGGTTTGTTATTCCTAAGCGAGAACCCGGATCAATATGCAAAACTCAAAGCCAATCCCGAACTCATCAACTCGATGGTCCCAGAGATCATCCGATACCAGACGCCGCTAACCTACATGCGACGGACCGCGCTCGAAGACGTCACCCTATCCGGTAAAACCATTAAGAAAGGCGATAAGCTGGCTATGTGGTATGTCTCCGGCAATCGCGATGACGAAGTCATCGATCGACCTAACGAATTTATTATTGACCGAGCGAACCCACGGCATCATTTATCTTTCGGTTTTGGAATCCATCGCTGCATGGGCAATCGTTTAGCTGAAATGCAGCTACGTCTGCTTTGGGAAGAAATTCTAAATCGCTTTGAGCACATAGAAGTCGTTGGAGAACCCGAGCGGGTTCAGTCGAGCTTCGTTCGTGGGTACAGTGATTTGCAGGTTATCGTGCACCCCAAATAACCCGCTTTTCGGCAACGTAAAAAGCCGAGCGGCCCACCAGGCGCTCGGCTTTTTACCTTCTGACAACTAAGAGCGCTGAACTTAACGCGTCGCATCTGGTTAAAGGATTTTTAGTAACCGGCTTTCTTAAAAACCTCATGCTAAAGATTTCTTATCATAAGCTACTCGCTAAAGGCTTCTTAACAACCGCACGCTAAGGGCTTCTTAAAAACTGACGCTAAGGGCTTCTTAAAAACCTCACGCTAAGGGCTTTTTAACAACCTCACGCTAAGGGCTTCTTAAAAACTGACGCTAAGGGCTTCTTGAAAACTGACGCTAAGGGCTTCTTAAAAGCTGCTCGCGAAGGGCTTCTTAAAAGCTGCTCGCGAAGGGCTTCTGAATCACCCGGAACCGATCGCCGGCACAGCGGGACCGGCAAACAATAGAGAATTGGTTCCAGGCTGACCCAATGCTGCCCTACCTATAACGCCGAGCGTAAACCCTGACTCGGGCAATGGAACTTGACGCTGTTAGGCGCGCGCTGATGCAATGATGTGTTCGCGCCCCGGGCAAAACTCGCCGTGCCGAGATTGGACCTCGCTCATTAGGTCGAGCGCGTGATCGAGGCACTGGCCGCAATTGCTCGCCAAGCCTAAATCAGCCCGCAAAGCATCAACGCCCAAGCCACGACGCGCGTAGTCTTCAACGACTTGGCTACTAACGCGATTGCAGATGCAAATAATCATTTCTGGATTGTAAATGAGAACGATTCGTAATTGCAACAAGCAGATTCGATCAAAGCTGCTGACGGTAACAACATCGGTTAGAATGCTCAGATCTCGAAACAATGACCGGCAGAGGTGCTTATGAAGGTATTACACCCCGAAATTCTTGATTACCTGAATCAGGTTTTGAAAAACGAACTCACCGCGATAAACCAATACTTTTTGCACGCAAAAATTCTGAAAGATCAGGGTTTTTATAAGCTTGCTGAAAAAGAGCGAGAAGAATCGATCGAAGAAATGATGCACGCAGATTGGTTAATGGAGCGGATTTTGTTTTTAGAGGGCCTTCCAAACCTTCAAGACCTCGGCAAGCTCCTCATTGGCGAAACGGTTGAAGAAATGCTCGAGTGTGATTTGACGCTAGAACACATCGGTATCCCGGTCCTTCGAGCAGCGGTTCGGTGCGCTGAATCTCATGAAGACTTCGTGTCTCGAGATTTATTCGCCAAGATCCTGAGCAACGAGGAAGAACACGTTGATTGGCTTGAAACCCAGCTCGGTCTGATAAAGCAACTCGGTTTACAAAACTTTTTGCAGTCTCAGACCGCCGCGAGTTAAAACGCACCGTGAGCGCAAGACTTTATTATAAGGGAGATCAGGGCGCGGTTGTTTTGGAACAAAACGGCCTGCCAGTTGACCAGTACGCCTCGGCTTCTGCCCTGGTGGAAACCCACCTCCTCGGCCTGCTGGCAACTAGCCTTGATCAACCTGAACGAAGGGCAGCATTGCGCGCCATTTATCAAACACCCCTGACGACGGATTAGCGTGACCCTTTGATGCAATTGATTCACGTTACACATCAGACAACCTATACCTTTGATGAAGCAGTGACGCTACGACCGCATCGTCTGCTTTTGCGACCGCGGGATGGTTTCGACCTAAGAATCCGCAAATCAGGCCTTTCGATCACACCAACACCGGCGCTGTACTGGCAACGCGATGCATTTAACAACAGTGTCGCGATAGCGGTGTTTGATCAACCCACCATGCAGCTGGACATCGTGTCGACTTTGACCCTTGAGCAGTACCAGTCTGATGGCTTGAGTCTTGCGCAATTAGGATCCAGTCATGTGACAGACAGCAACCTTGAGCCCGAGACGACGGTATTGCAGGCCTATCAAACGAGCCGCCTTGAGCCTTCCGAGCTTCCCCAATCTTTGACCGAAGGACTCAGCCGGGCGTGCGCATCTCACGAGCAGTTTTCAGCTTTACAGGCGCTATGCGCCGATATCAAAGCGGTCATTGCCTACCAAATTCGAGAGTCTCCTGGCGTACAGACCTGTCTGGAAACATTAGCCCTCGGCAGTGGAAGCTGCCGAGACTTAGCCTGGTTGTTAATTGAGGTGGTCCGCGTGTGTGGCCTGCCCGCTCGCTTCGTCTCTGGCTATCTGCTGAGCCACCAATTTGAACCAGAGGATGGCGCAACCCATGCCTGGGTCGAAGTTTATTTTAAAGACTTTGGTTGGATCGGTTTTGATCCCACCGTTGGACGACCCACCGGCGCGCAGCACATTGCTGTGGCTGTAGCCCCTGATCCCAAATATGTTCCGCCCGTTTCCGGGGCCTACTTGTCAGCACCCGAAACTCAGGTTGATCTATCCGTGAAAGTCCGCGTCGAGGCGCAACCAGCGCACTGAGCGCCACTTTGTTGCGCTCGCCCATCCTTGTGGCCTTGGCGCTTGGCCAGGCTGCAAATCCTTTCGCAACGAACCTTAAAATCTCAGGTGCCGCCAGCAGGACACTTAATAGACCCTGCCGCCAAGACCACAATCATCAGACTCAAATCAGGTATCCAAAAGCTTCATTACTGCCAACAGCCTGTAAAAGGCCAAGACTGCTCGCATCGATTTAGAGCGTTAAGCCGAACCTTGAACACGTACCGAAACAGCCATCTGGCTGCTGCTTGGCAATGGCCCAAATTGATCCATGATCGCCACCTCTGCCGCATCCCGGCCAATCGCGATCGCGATGCGCTCGCCCGGCGCGAGACCCGGGGTTGCATCAAATGCAACCCACTGATTGCCGACATACGCTTCGCCCCAAGCATGAACATCCTGAGGCAATAGACCGCCTAAATAACCCACGACATAGCGCGCGGGGATACTAATGCTCCGCAACATGGCGATCGATAGATGCGCGAAATCTCGGCAAACGCCAGCGGTATCCTGCATTGCGGCAAGCGCTGAGCGCGGCGCCGTACTCGAGCCAGGTTTATAGGTAAACTTGGTCTGCACAAACGTACAGATCCTCGTGATTTGCTCATAACCAGGCGAGCACCCACTAATCACTTCGCGCGTCAGGCTCAGAAATTGATCGGACTCGCAGTACCGAGAGGGCTGCAAAAAAGGCAGAACCTCAACGGGCAGCGCTTGAATCGGCACAAAGCGCCCGGCCCTCGCTGAGACATCAGGAATCTGCTGGCCTTCAAAGGAGACCCGCAACGACGACGCACCCTTTGGCATTAGAGCACGCACGCACTGATTGCCATGACCATCTAGAAAGCGGGTTTCTTGAAGTCCACCCACCAGATCGAAGACCAAGGCCCGAATCACCTGATCCGAGCGCGGACTTGGAACAAGCTTGAAGATCATGGGTGTGTCGCAATCGAGAACAAGCGACAGTTCAGTGGTCACGGCCAACAATTCAATCTCCAACGACGCGATAAACCGAGAGTATAAGCATTGGTCACCACCCAAGCCTAGCGCATTAGAATTTCTCTTAGCACCCATCTTGGAAAACCTGGTGCCCATCGAACCCCGAAGATGCGATGCAAGGCCTGTCACAGGCTGAAACCCTCGTTGTGGTTGCACTCTCAACACCCTGTCCATAACGCAGCGGTCCATCTTGGATTTACTTTGAGCAGTTGCATCAATCGGTGACTCAATTAGACTAAAGCCCTAACTCTTGGATTGATCATCGATGGTAAACAGGTTTTGGCGGGAATGGCGCGGGCTGCTGATTTTTTTGGTAGTGATGGTGCTGTTTCGATCTGCGATCGCAGATTGGAATCAGGTACCGACGGGCTCCATGAAACCCACCATTCTCGACGGCGACCGAGTGATCGTGAACAAACTTGCCTATGGCCTAAGAGTACCGTTATCGGCCATTCGGGTACTGACCTGGAGCCAGCCCGCCCGCGGCGAAATCGTAACGTTTTTTTCGCCAGAGACCGAAGAGTTATTGATCAAGCGGGTCATTGGCATCCCTGGCGACCGCATTGCGTTGATTAATAATCAACTCCAGGTCAACGGTCGAATGGCCGACTATGCCATGCTAGCTGACGACCAGCTACCTGCTTTAAACGCCTATGAGCGCCACCGACATCGCTTTTATTTGGAAACCATCGAGGCCTCGATTCGTTCCGTGATGCTGCGGCCCGCGCCGCCGAACGCGCACAACAATTTCGGCCCGATTACAGTGCCTGAAGGACAATACCTGATGCTTGGCGATAATCGAGACAACAGTAAAGACTCGCGCTACATCGGCTTGATTGCCGCTGACCGCATTACGGGCCGAGCCCATACGGTTGCTTTTTCAGTTGACTATGAGGATTTCTACTTGCCTCGAGGCGATCGGTTTTTTCAATCCCTCGCGCGAGCAGACTAAGACGTCGAATCTTTTGAATTCAGCGCAGGCTCGTCCGTTGACGGCTGGCGCTGTTCGTCATTTTCGCCATCCTGCCGATCAAGGGGCCCCAAACGTGCAACGTCGACGGCGTCCGCCAAATCGTGGTTTCCCGCGCGAAGCTGACTTAACAAACTCGAGCCGGGGCGCTGCAAAATTTTTCGTAATAAGGGCGAAATTAAAAAGCCTGTAACAATAGCCGCGCCAATTAATATCAGCGAAAAAATAAACAAGACATAAACCACCTCGGTCTCTACCTCAAAAAACTCGACCGCGACCCAGATAAAGGCGCTTGAAAACAGCAGGCTCGAGAGGAATCGTGTCACAGTCATGGTCTTATCCTTAGCTCAGTACGCTTTCCACCACAGGTCAGGCAAAACGGCCTGCGCGGTAATGGAACAGCAGACCATATTAACCGGAGTTTGAGTCAGAACCGAATGTCACAATCGGTAAACCTGCTTTCCGCGATTTGGCGCTCCGCCACATGCGCTTCAGAGCCCCGCTTTACTCCAACCGCAGACGGGCCTATTCTCAAAGACATTTACCAGCTCTGACCGTCCTATGAGTCCACAACCGATCCTACAGCAAACCTTTCAGGACATTGACTTCACCACACCCGAGCATGCGCACTATCGCTCTGACGTCGGCTTTGAGCAGTGCATCTTCCAAAGGTGTTCTTGGGCGGGATCCAAAATGAGGCAGTGCCATTTTGATCGTTGCCAACTCATTGACTGTGACCTCGCATCGGCAGCATTAACCCAGGTCACGTTTGACGATTGCCAATTTGCACGAGACGATCTCAGCGAGGCGACGTCCTTCCGCTTTTCCAACGCCAGTCAGTCAAACATCCTTCAGGGCAATTGTTCCGGCGTCGACTTCAGCCACAGCGTATGGCATGACTGCCAATTCTTAGACTGTCGGGCCAGAGCTCTGAACGCGAAAGGATTTTCTTGTCGTAAAACCATAAGCCCAACCGTTTGGATCAACGCCTTCACGGCAGAACGTTGTGATTTTTCGTTCAGTGATTTTAGTGATAGCCAACTCGCGAGCAGCGAGCTCGTTTCCTGCAGCTTTCAAGAAGTCTCGTTTTGCGCAGCTGACTTACAGGACGCCAATTTGGCGGCTTGTAACCTTGACAATATTGACTGGTTCAACACGAGTATCACCGGCGCCAATCTCGAAGACGCCCGGTTTAACTCCCTGGATTTGCGCACCATGGATCTTACAGGGGTTCGAGTCTCACGATTTCAAACTGAGATGCTGACCAACCCGCTTGGGCTGATCATCATCGACTAAACAACAGACCCAAAACAGGGACGCAACAAGCGCGGCACGTCACCCAAACTATGCCGCGGTAACTACTACTGCTTCACCTCAATCAGCTCAACCTCAAACACCAAAACGGCGTTAGGCGGAATACTGCTCACGCCACCTGGCCCGTAGGCCAGGTCCGATGGAATCGTTAAGCGCGCTTTACCGCCAGCTTTCATCAATTGCAGGCCTTCAGTCCATCCTGGAATCACTTGATTCAAGGCAAACTCCGCTGGCTCACCCCGGGCAATCGAGCTGTCAAAGACCGTGCCATCCAGCAACCGTCCTTCGTAATGCACGACAACAACATCGGTCGCCGAGGGCTTCTCGCCGGCGCCTTCAGTCAGGGTTTCAATCTGCAGACCACTATCTGTGACGCTGATCCCTGGCTTGGACGCATTCTCTTCGAGGTAAGCAGCGCCAGCTGCCAGGTTTGTCTCAGACTGATTCTCGGCCAAAGCTTGTTGCTCGGCTTGGATCATTTGCTGCCGTTCACGCACAATTGCCATCACTTGAGTCTGCGCATCGGAGTCCAGAGCGGGTTGCACCCCAGACAAGGAGTCCTGCATGCCCTGCAGCAAGGCCCCCAAATCCACGTCAGGATTGCCGCCCTGCTGCAACATATTGCCAAAAGAGTAGCCAAAGAAATAACCGCGCTCAGCCTGCATCGTTTCATCCGGCGCCGGGACGGGCGCCGACTCTTCTGCCCAAACTGATCCAACAGTCATAACGACTGCTGCCAAAACCAACGACCGACCCATTCCAAAAACAATAGACCTCATAACGACTTCCTCAAATTAACCGTATGCCAACACATTAAAAACTATATTATCGCATAGAAACCGTGGCTTGGCCGACCAACTTATTCGCCTTAAAGGAGTCTAGCCGACTCGCATTTGCGTCTAAAAGATCATACGACATTGGGAACTTTGCATCCTTTGCATGCTCCAACAGTCGCAAGTATGATGTTTTGAAAGGTCGCAAACGCAACCGTGGGGTCTTGGCGCAAACGAACTGCGCCATTCTCAGCCAGCAGGACTGAATTTTTTCGCAAATATGAATTCACAAGGTTTTTTTATGTCGCATCTAGGTCAATACACCCTGGGCTTGAATCGTTTTAGCCTGATCCGCTCGCCGTTAACACAAGTGCTGCTTCTGACAGCTTGGCTCATGGCGGGTAACGCGTTTGCAAGCCTGACGGAGACCCAAGCAGTCGAGTCGGCCGAACTCGCCCCACTACCAGAGCACGAAGCCACAACGCGGCACATCTTGAAAGCACTTCGCGAACGCCACTACCTTTATCAACTTTTGGACGACGAAAGCTCTGAGCTAATTTTCGACGAATATTTGACCGCACTAGATCCCAGTAAGAGCTACTTTTCTGTTCAGGATATTCGCGCGTTTGAACCTTACCGGCGCTCTCTCGACAACGCCTTGCGACGCGGCGATCTATCGCCAGCGTTTAGCATTTTTAATGCCTATCAGAACCAAATAACCCAACGCTTAACCTGGGTTGTCAGTCAACTCGAGCAAGGCGTTGAACAGTATCAGTTTGATGTAGATGAGACCTTGGAACTGGATCGATCGGAAGCGCCCTGGGCGCAGGATGACGCTGCTTTAGATGACCTGTGGCGGCGCCGTCTTAAAAATGACGTTTTGAATCTTAAACTTGCGGACAAGGATCTAGCAGACATTGCGGATTTGCTGCGTAAACGCTACCAAAACCGACTGAACCGGGCGCAACAAACTCGAAGCGACGACGTCTATCAAGTCTTTATCAATGCACTAGCAAAGACCTATGACCCACACACCCAATATTTTTCTCCCACCACGGCGGAAAACTTCAACATCAATATGAGCTTGTCATTAGAAGGCATAGGGGCCGTTCTTTCGAGCGAAGACGAATACACGCAAATCGTCAGTCTGGTGCCTGCGGGTCCTGCAGATAAGACCAAAGCGCTCAAACCCAACGATCGAATTACCGCGGTTGGGCAAGGCGATGAAGGGGAAATGGTCGATGTGATCGGTTGGCGGTTGGATGATGTGGTTCAACTCATTCGCGGCAAAAAAGATACCATCGTTCGCCTCGAGGTATTGCCCGCGAACGCCGTAGATGGTTTTTCGAGTAAGTTGATCCCGATTGTTCGCAATAAAGTCGAGCTTGAAGAACAATCCGCGCAATCGAAAATTATAGAGGTTGAAGAATACGGTAGTACTCGCCGAATCGGCGTGATCGAAATACCGACTTTCTATGTCGACTTTCAAGCCCTACAAGATGGCGATGAGAATTACCGCAGCACCACTCGCGATGTAAAACGACTTTTGAAAGACCTCGAATCAGCGCAAGTCGATGCGGTGGTGATTGACTTGAGAGATAACGGCGGCGGATCCCTCCAGGAAGCAAAAACCCTGACCGGCCTCTTTATTGATCGCGGACCGACCGTGCAAATTCGCAGCAAATCTGATCGGGTTGATGTCCTCACCGATCGCGACTATCGCGTTGAATATGCAGGCCCCATTGCGGTCTTGGTCAACCGTTTGAGCGCGTCTGCCTCTGAGATTTTTGCTGGCGCGATTCAAGACTATGGCCGAGGCCTAGTAATCGGCACGCAAACCTTTGGCAAAGGCACAGTGCAAACCTTGCAACCCTTACTACGCGGCCAACTTAAAATGACCCAGGCCAAATTCTATCGGATCAGTGGCGAGTCAACCCAGCACCGCGGCATTATTCCGGACATCGCCTACCCGGTTGACTATGACCCTGAAACCATTGGAGAAAGCACTCTCGACCGCCCTCTTGTCTGGGATAAAATCACGCCCGCTGTGTATCGGCCGAAAGGCGATGTGGTCGGCTTTTTACCCACGTTGAGCAAACGCCATCAAACTCGCATGCAAACCAATCCTGAGTTTCAATACATTACCTCGGCCTACAATTACCGTAGGGTGCGGCGCGAAGTCAAAGCAATCTCGCTCAACGAGACGACTCGGCGCGAGGAGCAAGCGATTGCAAAAACTTTTTGGCTGAATCTCACCAATGAAAAGCGCGTAGCACAAGGCCTGCCAGTCATTGCAGACCTTGATGAACTGGAAGCGACAGAGACACTTGCCTCAGAGGGCGATGTTGTAGACCCTCTTCTGCCGCCTGATACGCCGATCGATGCGCCGATTAAAAGCGTGGTGGCAGCTACCAGTGAGGCTGCAGGCGCTGTTGACGCGCTCGACAGAGCAACCCCTGAAGCGTCCATTGGAGCGGAGAACACTGTCGCCGGCAATGCTGAGGCAGATGAGCCTCCCGCCGAGGAAACCCCTGAAGCGTCCGATGCCTATGTCGTTGAAGCAGGTCATATCCTCGCGGACCTAATCAGCCTTCGAAATCAGACCGCGACGCAGTCCTCAACTGCCGCACCCAGCTGATTAGATCTGCGTGACAACTTGATCGAACGGCTTGCGCGTGATGCCAGGCACTTCCGTGCCTTCGGCTGGGTATCCCACCACCAAAAGAAGAAACGGCCGCTCGTTTACGGGGCGGCCTAAGGCGCTTTGTAAAAACCCCATCGGACTCGGCGTGTGGGTCAAACACGCAAGACCCGCCTGGTGCAATGCGCCAATAAGGATTCCCGTCGCGATCCCAACAGATTCTGGCGCATAGTAATTCTTGCTTTTTGCACCGGCCTCATCCTGTGCAAAACGCTCTTGAAAAATGGCAATTAGGTAAGGCGCAACTTCCAAAAACGGTTTTTCCGCATCCGTTCCCAAGGGGGCAAGGGCCTCGAGCCATTTTTGTGAGGCGCGGTGCTTATAAAAAGCCCGCTCCTCAGCTTCTGCGGCGATTCGGATATCACGCTTTTTAGCAGCGTCTGACACCACGACAAAATGCCAGGGTTGGCAGTTGGCGCCGCTGGGCGCCGTGCACGCTGCCCGCACGCAATCCAAAATCACGGATTCGGGCACGGGATCCTTTGAAAAGGTGCGCACGGAACGCCGTTCGGCCATCACCACCGCGTGCTTTGAGGCAAATGCAATGGCTGCTTCTGGATTTGTTCGCTTAAAGCCCAACGGCACAAATGTCATAATATATGCTCTCTTTCAGGTTCGCATTTTGCCAACTCGCTCGGTGTTAAAACCTCCTAGGAAGCAACCGGTTACGATCTAAACCCGTTTACAGCCCGCCTTTTTAGCTGCGAGCTTTTTCCCAAAGCTTTTGATCTAGGCTTTTGATCTAAGCTCTTAACCAAAGCTGTTTAAGCCATCGTTCTAGACTGGCGTTCAAAGAATCAAAACCCCCGCGCGTTCAACTCTACACCGGATAGAAATACTGACAAAATTCGGGATAGACAAAACGCGGCGTGGGGACGACTTGCTCCGCTTGCGAACTCTCGTCACACTACAACGACTCATATTTGCCCATTAACCTGGAAAACAAAACCATGCTTAAGCATTTCACCACGACCCTAATCGGAGCTGGAATACTCTCGTTTTGCAGCTTGAACGCAGCGCAAGCTGTTCAGCTCTTACCCACGCCCACGAACCGCTTGCAGACCATCGCCATAGGGAGTTGCTTGGATGCCGCAAAATCCTTGGCTATTCTCGACGTTATTACCGAGGCCCGACCGGATGTCTTCATCTTTGGTGGCGACAACGTTTACGCTGCAGATGAATCAGACGACCCTGCGCTTGCGTCCTTACAGGCGGCTTATCAGGCCCTTGCCCACGCGCCCAAGTTTCAAAAACTTGCTCGCAACATTCCGATCTTGGCAACCTGGGATGACCATGACTATGGGTTGAACGACGCCGGCGCGGACTTTGCGTATCAGGCGCAATCTGAGCGCTTATTTGAATCCTTCTGGCAGATTGCCTCCGAAGACCCAAGCGCCTCCCGACCGGGCATTTATCGGGCGGTCATGATCGGTGAAGGCGCTCAGCGGGTCCAGATCGTTTTGCTGGATACGCGGTTTTTTAGAACCGCGCTCAAGACGCCCTGGATACCACCGCTGGTTGGACGCTACATCCCAACAGACGACCCGAAGCAATCAATGCTCGGGGCCGCCCAATGGCAATGGTTAACCGAGACCCTTGCCGAACCAGCGGCGCTGCGCATCTTGGTGAGCTCGGTGCAGGTGTTAGCCGATGGGCACCAATGGGAGGCCTGGCGCATGCTTCCGCGTGAGCAACAGCGTCTGTTAGAGCTGCTTGCTACAACTACTGGGGAGACGATTATTGTTTCTGGCGATCGCCATTTAGCGGCTTTGTATCAAGCCCAAGCAGGCGAGGCGCAATCTGTTTTAGAACTGACCACCTCATCGCTGAACCTGCCGCTCAGTCAGATTGCGACGGTCATTACAGAGGAAACAGGCTCAACCCTGCTCGATTCGGCATTTTATGAGGCGAATTTCGGCTGGATTGAAATTGACTGGGCTGCTCGAATCGCTCAAATCGAGATTAGAAATGAGCAAAATGAGCCGGTGCGACAGCGCGCCGTGTCGTTTTAAGCCGAGCATCTTAGTCAATATTAAACCATAGGCTATGCGCGATCTCTAATAAGCAGATCTAAGTCGACAATAGTGCCGTCCAGACCTTGATCATTGAAAGCCTTGCCCCAAACCTTGCGGAAGATAAGACATCAACTCAGAAGACGCCAATAACGCGACTGGCCCTACAGCGGATTCAGGCGAAGAACCAACCCGAGCAGAGCCGGTCTTTGCCCCCCCGGAGCGGCTAACGAACGCATTTTTATCGGCCCAATTGGGGCGGGCGGTCTCGCTGACCGCCATTGAACCCCTGACCGATGGCCATATGGCACAGGTGCTGCGGTTATGGTTTACCGCCGCAGGTGACTGCGGTAAACCAATCCAGGCGGAAACGGTGATTTACAAGGGCGCCTCGCTGTCTAAAACGCGTGATATCGCCGCACGCTTCAAAAGCCTCGAACGTGAAGTCGCGTTTTATCTGGCACTCGCGCCGAACCTGCCGATTACGACGCCCCAATGTTGGTCTGCTGCGCCATCGACGGAGGCCGAGCCTTGGCTACTGCTTGAGGACCTAGCCCCAAAAGCCGCTTTAGCCCCGCCCCTTACCATGGGCTCGGCGCTCACGTTACTGGCCAATCTGCATCATGAAACGCTCGAGAATACGGTAACGCCGATAAATTTCCTAAGTAATATCAATGATTTGAATGGGTTTATTGAATCTCAAGATCTTATTATAGTCGAGCGGCTTTTGAAGGCGGTATTTCCCGCCAGCGCCTCCCTACTGCCACCCATGTTGTCCGGACGCATGACGATTGAGGGCGTCTTACACCATCCTGGACCAGTCTTATGCCATGGCGACTTCCGGTGGGATAACCTGAGCGCTGCCTCGACCGGCTGCGTCTTCGACTGGGGCGACTACTGCATGGGCCCGCCCGCCTATGACCTAGGCTATTTTTTAGCGACCTCGGCACAAGATCGAAACCAAACGGACGCAACCCTTGGCGTTTGGATTGATCACTATCTAAACGCTGTGAATGAGACAACGAGCGATGCGCACACCACGTTGACCCGAACCGGCTTGATTCAGGATATTTTAAGCTTACTGCCAATCATTGCCTGGACTCCGGTCATGATGCTGTTGACCGGCGCCGAATTGCCTGGCACCAAACAAACCTACTGGCGAGCGGTTTTAACCGAATGTGAAATCCTGAGCGCGCAGTTAAGAAGATTTTCAAGCTGATCAGGGTCGATAGAACCCGTGCCTCAACCATGAGGGCTGCAACGTTCAGGTAAATCTCAGCTGGATATGCCTTTAGCCACGCAAAGCCTCTTGCCGATGAGGTCCTTGGTTGGTTGCCTCCTCGCAACCGCCCAGACGTTGAAAAGCAGCGACAGCCCCAACCGGAACAGCCTTAATCCGTCCCTAGTATAGGATGAGGCGAAACCGTCAACATCCATCATTACCACCGCAGGCACTATGACAACCCGTCCTGAGCCGCTCGGTAACTTTCGGGATTGCCCACGTCAAACAACGAACCTGGCATCCACCAGCCTTCGACCCGTTGCTCCTGGCAGAGCGTTTCAATAAAGGATCCCGGTGCATCCTTCGGTCGACCTTGCGCTAAGTAGCTGGGCAATCGCGCCAGCGCCTCAGGGGTTAGCAGGTAAATGGGGCTGGCCGCGATATCGGACTGGGGGCGTTCCGGCTTCTCCTGGAAAGCGATCACCCGCTGTTCGGCATCCAGTTGCACGACGCCGCGGCGGCGCTGATCTACTGGGTCCGGATTGCGCCGAATGGCCAGTTGGCTGCAGCCTGTTCGCTGAAATTGCTGCAGCAAACCGCTTAAGGAAAAGTCTAATATCGTATCGGAGGCCACAACCAATGCCGGCGCGTCATAGCCCGTCTTTGACAATAACAGATCTAAATCACCTAGAGCGCCCAACCGGTTGTCCGCGTGGGTAGACCCATTGTTAAACAAATCAGCCGAGTGAGCGCTGTGCGCTGCCCACGCTTCGAACAGTGCGTAAAACCGAGCATTAGAGACCAGTGACACGTGGCTCACCAATGGCGATAACCCGTCGAGCAATCGATCCAGAACACATCGGCCCTGGATATCCGCCAGGGCTTTAGGACGTTCCCCTAAAATGCCTTGCATTCGCGTGCCGTAGCCGCCTGCCAGAACCAAGCATTTCATAGGGCGCGCAATCCGGCTTCCGCTTCGGTTACAAAGGCCCAGGGCGGTTCGGGTGGGGCCGGTTCAAGGCGTGTAAAATATCGAGCCAGTGCGGGCAGAATCTCAGGAACGGCGTCGGACGCCACCAGGGCCACCACACAACCTCTGGAGCCTGCTCCGCTGAATCGCGCGCCATGAACGCCTTCAAGCGACCAAAGCGCTTCAACGAGCCCAATCAACGCAGGCGTGCCAGTTTCATAATTCACGATTGAACTCTCGCAAGAGGCTGACATCAGTTGACCAAACCCCGCTAAATCGCCGCAGGTCCAAGCCTTGCACCCGGCCTCAACTCGGGCCATTTCGGTAAAATAGTGTTCTGCGCGGCGACGACTCACCAATGAAAGTTGACCAGCGACCGCCTCATAATCCGCTAAATTAAAATCGCCAAGATACGACACGGCCTGGGTCTCTGGCCGGCCCAATAGGCCCTGCATCTCATCTGCCGCAGCATGGCATTCAGCAACCCGCTCATTAAAGCTGCCGCCACTGGCCAGCGCTAGACGATGCCCGGAATGCACCACCAAAAAATGAAATGCCTGACCCGCTGAGTGCCGAAGGACCGTTTCACGCCGGCAGTCAAAATCCACAAGGCACCCTGATGTTGCGTAACAAATAGCGCTTTGATCCCCTGCCCCGCTCTGTAAGCCTAGGAATTCGTTCTCCACTTTCTGTGACCACTGAATCAGCCGTGCTGGATCGGGCGGCGCGCCGGCTGCCGACAGCAGCGCTCTGAGATAAGCCAAGGTGACTGCGGCGGAACTGGACAGCCCCACTTCTCCTAAGTGCCCCGCCACACTGATATCCAACCCTGCTGGGAAATCTGTTTGATCCAAAACCGCGGCACTGCCCCGTAAATAGTCCGCCCAGTCCCCTTGAGCAGACTGGTGCGCGCCAATGAGGACGTCAGTCATCGGGCCAAAGCCCGCACTCCGCGCTCGCAACCGCCGGCTTGGATTCGGGCTAAAGGTCACCGTAATGCCTTGGTTGGTCGCGATCGAGGCCACGCGACCCAACTGATGATCGATATGGGCGCCTAAGGGCCGAATTCGGTAGGGAGAGAACAGTTGCTGGGTCACGTCAAGGTCTGCCTCAAAGGCTGCACAATGATCTAGGACGCGCTGCTGGTGCTGCGCGTGGGTTAAGGCCTGAAGTTGCGCCAGCATCATAAGTCCGAATCGCCTGTCGTCCGCCGTCCCACGCCCGGCACCCCTTTGATTACGCCGCAGCGCCAAACCATGGCTAGACGCGCGCCTGATCAGCGATGACTTGGGCCATCAGGGACAACTCCGCCGCCTTGAAGGCATGGTCTTGGGTCATCGCAAATTCCGTGTGATTAAGGCAATCCAGAATCAGGGCGGCAAAGAACGGGAAACCCACCTTGCCTGTAACACTCTGGCGATGCTCGCCTGTGTCATTGACCAGAAGCACCGTATTATCGACAAAGCTTGACCGCGCCAAGTCAACGTATTTGCGGCACTCAATCATGCCTTGGGTACCTGTAATCAGCGTTCGACCATCTCCCCAGGTCCGTAGACCACCCGGGGTAAACCAATCCACTCGGCAGTAGGCCGAGGCCGCGTTGTCGCCGACCAAACTGTACTCACCGAAATCTTCAAGCTCTGGGTGCGCTGGGTTAGCGAGATTCGCAACTCGGGCCATGGTGATTACCGCATCCTGGTTGTCGGTATAGGTTAGAAATTGCTCCACCTGATGACTGGCCAAATCGCACAAGATGCCGCCATAGGCGACCTTGTTGAAAAACCAGTCTGGACGATGGTTGACTGATAATCTGTGGGGCCCCAAGCCGATCACCTGCAACACGCGACCAATCGTGCCCTGCTCAATCAAAAAACGGGCATGCTCGGCGGCCTCATTTTGCACCCGTTCGCTATAACACACGGCGTACTTTCGACCCGTGGCAAGCACGACCTGCCGAACAGCCTCGAGTTGCTCGAGCGAGGTGAAGGGGCACTTATCTGTGAAATAATCTTTATCGGCCTGCAGCACGCGAATGCCGATATCCGCTCTCAGGTACGGTATGGCGGCTGCCGCCACGAGGCGCACGTCAGGTGCCTGTAAAATGGCGTCAAAGGCCTCGACCCGCTTGGCGGCTGGATCCAGTGCGAGCAACTTGTTGGCCTTCGCCTCATCTGGCTCATAAACACAGCCCAAGGTTGCCCCTGCGGCGAGGAGGTTCGACACCATACCGAAAAGGTGGCCGTGATCCGCAAAGGCCGCGGCAATGACAAATTCTCCTGGCCCGCAGACCGGTTTGGTTGGCGCCATAACGGGGGCGTAATCTTGACCTTGCTGCATCAGAAGCTACCCGATAAATCGTTAAGGGCAGCGACGACCGGTTGCGAACGCGGTTGCTCCGCGCGTTGCTTGCTGAATAGCCAGCGCCGATAACGCGCAGCCGACAAGGGCAACTCTATTTTTTGCTCAAGCGCGCCCGACAGCGTAAGGGCATTGGCCAGCATGAGTGAATCCAGCCCCTCGGCGCCTGGCGCCAGGAGCTTTGCCCCCGACACAATGGCCTCACCAAAATTATCAAGCACCGCTTGATGCTGTCCGCCCTGACCTGCAACCTCAAAACGCCGCAGTTCGGTTTTGGGCTTTTGAAAGGCCTTGTTGTTTTGGATCGCCTCGCTGATGGGGATGCTGGTTTCTTCAATCAGAATGACATCCTCCCGAGTGTCGTAGACCAAGGTTGCCCGATCAAGCACCACCTCAAGCCGATTTCGACCCGGCGCCTCACCTGTGCTGGTAACGAAGGTGCCTGTGACGCCACCCTCAAACCCCAAAATCGCGGACACCTCATCTTCAACCCCAATGCTGTGCCAACGGCCAAAGCCGCAATTGGCAAACACGTGGTTCGGCCGGCCAAATATCCAGCACAACAAGTCCAACTGATGTGGCGCCTGATTGAGCAATGCGCCGCCGCCTTCGCCCCGCCAGGTTGCGCGCCAATCGCCACTATCAAAATAGGACTGTGCCCGAAACCAATCGGTAATGACCCAGTTCATCCGTCGCAGCGGTCCAAAGGTTTCATTCTTAACCCAATCTCGAATGGCGCCATAGGCTGGGTTGGTACGTTGATTGAACATCAGGGCCAGAATTTGCCCGTCGGCCTTCGGCACCTTGAGAAGCTGTTCGGCATCTTTGATTTCAGCCGCAACGGGTTTTTCAACTAATACGTGCAGGCCCGCCTTGAGCGCAGCACTGGCCAAGGCCACATGGCTAAAATGGGGCGTGGCGACAATCACCGCCGCGCAGGCGCCACTTCGAATGAGCGCCTGGCCACTCTCAAAAACCTGCACCGCTGGGTCGGCGGTCCAAGGCGCCCGCCGAGACTCTATGACATCGGCGACTGCTGTGAGTACTAATTGGGGGTGATCAAGGAGCCATTTACAATGGGCAGTGCCCATGTTCCCAACCCCAATTACGCCGACTCGAACACGCATCAAGATTCTCCAAAATTTTTAATAAAATCATAGCTTTGCTTTAAACAATGAAATTCATCCTCACCATAACAGTCATCTTGCTCGACGAAATAATGCGGGATCTTGTGCGCCGCGGCAGCCGCTAAAATCGCGTGCCAATTCAGGTTGCCTTGACCCAGCGCCGCAAAACAACGGCGGTTTTGATCATTCAATCGGAAGTCCTTTAGGTGCAGCAGCGGCATGTTATCCCCTACTCGCGAAACCCACTCCGCAGGATCGGCGCCGCCGGCGGCGACCCAGTGGGTATCAAGCTCAATTCCAATGCCTCGAGCCGGCGCGGCGAGTCGCAAATGCTCAAGCCAAGGCAGGCCGTCAAACCATTGAAACTCATGATGGTGATGATGATAAGAAAAGCTAATGCCCTCAGCGGCTAAGGCTTTTGCAACTTGCTCGCCTTCGGTTAAGAACTGCTCAAGGCCCGCCAGTGACAAATATTCCGCAGGCGGGATCATGCCAACCGCCGTATGCTGGCACCCCAGGACATGGTGCTCCTCGATGACCTTGGGCAGGTCGGTCAGCAATCTCGGCCAAGGCGTGTGCGTTGCCCGCACCTTGATCTCCAAGTCTTGACAATGTAGCGCCGTGCGCTGCACCGGGATCTTCCCGAAAGCCGAAACCTGAATCGAGCGGTAACCGATCTCGTGCAACTGGGTGAGCGCCGGCACCAATTCAGCTTCCGTTTGGGTATAGCGCCTGAGGGTGAACATCTGTACGCCAAGATCGATCATGCGAACTCCCTAAAATGAGCTGACCGAACAGGTTAGGACGGCTTGAGCGCCTTCTCAACCGCATCGAAGGCATTTTGAATATCTTTAAAGCGCGCTTCCGCGGCTTCCAGCAACTCTGGCGGCAACCCATCGGCCTGAACCCGGTCTGGGTGATGCTTCATTGCGAGCCGTCGGTACGCTCGTTTGACCTCGGCGAGGGTCATCCCCGGCGTGCAGCCCAAGGTTTCATAGTGGGTTTCCAGCGGGATCGCCTCCGAACCCTTGACCTTGGCCTTAAGGCTGGCATACACCGATTCGCAGCCAAAAAGTCTCGCTGCCTCACCGAGCAGGCGATCTTCTTCTGGATGCAGCTCACCGTCGGCGAAGGCAAGCATCGTCAGCAGCTCCATCAGCATGGCGAGCATCTGGGGCTGACCGGCAAACGCGCTCTGAAACTGCTCGGCATAGTCCATAAAGCCGGCTTTGCCATCTTTGGCTTCATTGAAAATTTGAATGGCTAGGGCTCGGGCCTTGGCATCCAACCGAAGATTTTCGCGCATCACGCGCTCAACTAGGGCAATCTCGGAGGCGGATACTTGCCCATCGGCTTTAGAGAGCTGCCCAAACATGGCGAAGGTTGCGGTAAAAAAAACACTTTGTTTTTGTTCGAGCTGCCCGAGCGCACCGCCGCCACCGCCAATCCGGTTGGCCAGCACAGCGCCCAGAACAGCCCCAATTGGCCCCCCCAACATTAGCCCTACTCCACCGCCTAGTAACGTCCTCATCCAACTCATTGTGCGTGCCTTATTGGGTTGTGCATTGTGTCTGTGTGGCTCAAGTCTTAAGCCAGCTCGCCACCGATGAGGCCGAGCAAAAGATCTGTTTTGTCTTGCATCAGCTCTGGCAGTCCTCGACTTTCAACATTTAACCGAATCACGGGCTCCGTGTTCGACATTCTCAAATTAAACCGCCAGTCTTTAAAAGATAGACTCAAGCCGTCGGTGCGATCAACCACAGCGTCTGGCGTCATAAAGGCGTCTTCAATCTTTTTGATTACGGCCGCTGCATCCGCCACCCGACGATTAATCTCGCCACTAGCCGGAAAAGCCAACATTCGATCATCGACCAATTCGGCAAGGGTTTTGCCAGTTGAACTCATGAGTTTCGCAATCAGCAGCCAAGGCACCATACCACTGTCGCAGTAGGCGAAGTCTCGAAAATAATGATGGGCGCTCATCTCGCCGCCATAGATCGCGTCTTCGGCCCGCATCGTTTCTTTCATAAAGGCGTGCCCGGTTTTGCTCATAACCGCCCGCGCCCCGCTGGTTTCGGCGATGTCAATGGTGTTCCAGGTTAGGCGCGGGTCGTGCACGATCGCGCTGCCGGGGTCGGTGGCCAGAAAGGCCTGCGCCAGTAGCCCCACCATGTAATAGCCTTCGATAAACCGGCCGTTATGATCAAAAAAGAAACACCGATCAAAATCACCATCCCAGGCAATACCCAAGTCGGCCCCGGAGGCCTTAATCGCAGCGATCGTTGAGCCCCGGTTTTCAATCAGCAACGGATTGGGGACGCCATTGGGGAAATGGCCGTCGGCCTCAAAGTGGACTTTAATAAACTCAAATGGCACCGCGTCGGCAATCAAATCGATCACGGCGCCAGCGCCGCCATTACCCGGGTTCACCACGATTTTGAGCGGCTTAATAGCTGCAACCGGGTCAAGGTACGCCAGCAGCCGGTCGTGGTAGGCCGCGTGATGGTCCAGCGCGTGCACCTCGCCGCGGCGCGGGCTTTGGATAAAGTCTTGAGCCTCGATCAAGGCTTTGATCGCCTGCAGCCCCGTGTCGCCGCTAATGGGCTTGGACTGCTCTCGCACCAACTTCATGCCGTTGTAGTCTTTCGGGTTGTGGCTGGCGGTGACCATAATGCCGCCATCCATGTCAAAGTGATCGGTCGCGAAATAGACCTCCTCGGTGCCACATTCTCCAATTAGATAAACATCCACGCCTGACTCTACTAACCCTTCCGTCAGCGCTTGCGTTAACTCCGGGCTCGTCAACCGGATATCCCGACCAACAACAACCTTGGAAGGTTGTAGCCAGCTGGCGTAAGCTCTACCCACATCCCGAGCGAGTTCCGGGTTTAATTGGTCAGGTATGCGGCCTCGAAGGTCGTAGGCTTTAAAACAAGAGAGATCCATGTCGTGTTCCAGTGCTGGTAATGCCCGCTAGTTTACACCATCCGAGCCATCAAATTAGTGCCCGCGGGTACTCGATTTGGCGCGGCGGTCGCATTGGGCTGGTGATCCTGTTCGTTGGGATGGGGCTAGCTGCTTGCAGCCCCTCACCTTGGGATCAGGCGCAAACGCGCTACACCGAGGGCTTAGCGCGGACGCTGGATGTGCCGCTTCCATCTAGCG
>JAQWWC010000104.1 GCA_029249645.1 Pseudomonadales bacterium | reverse complement strand
GGGAACAAAACGATCCCGCAATCAACGGCGTCTGCTGGCATCGTGACCACGTTGACCACCGCGGCCAACAATCAGCGTAAGGTCACGGTGACCATTCCATTACGGGCCGACTACCTGAGCGAACGGGCTAAACGCTATGATCAGGCGGTGCTTGATGAAGCAGACCGGCGGGGTTTACCAGCGAGTCTAATTTACGCCATCATGGAAACAGAAAGTCACTTTAATCCGCGCGCAAGGTCCCACGTGCCGGCCTTCGGGTTGATGCAGTTGGTGCCCAAGAGTGGTGGGGTGGATGCCTACAACTATGTGTATGGCGAGAAAAAGATTTTAGCGCCAGAGTACTTTTTTCAGCCTGATCAGAATGTTGAACTCGGCACGGCCTATCTGGATCTGCTATTCCGGCGCTACCTTCGCAGCATCACCGATGAGCAAAGCCGGTTATATTGCACAATCGCCGCCTACAATACTGGTGCTGGTAATGTTGCAAAAGCGTTTACCGGCAAGACGAGTGTTGGCGCTGCTGCCAGCTTGATTAACGCTTTGAGCGCTGAAGAAGTCTATGAGCATTTAATTCAAAACTTACCTTATGATGAAACCCGAAATTACCTAAAAAAGGTTAGAGCGGCACAAGCAAAGTATAAACAATTAGATCTTATCGGCGCTTCGTAAGCTGCAATTGAGCAATCCTTGGGATCTAATCGCCTCGAAGTCAGGAGACACTTTATGAAATTATTGATCGCTGTTTGTTTGATGGCCGCCAGCTTTTCCAGCGCTGCCGATGAGGTCATTCGAGAATCTGCCAACGGCTCGGTCAACTGGAGTCAAGGGGTTATTTACGCGCAAGGGTTTGGCACGGCCCGCGAGGGTATGCCGGAAGCGCAAAGGCGACTTCTAGCCAGAAGAGCGGCCCTGGTCGATGGTCAGCGTAATCTGTTAGAAATTACGAAAGGCGTGCGCTTAACCTCCATGACCAAGGTCGTTGATCAAATCGTTGACCAGAGCACCATGGCAACTCGGGTTCAAGGCGTTATTCGAGGCGCGGTACCAGTTAAAGAACACTACCAGAATGACATTTATACCGTGACCATGGCCATGTCGATCGGCGGCGAATTACTCAATGCCGTGCTACCCAAACCAGATGAATTGGTTTTCAACCTGAATCCCAGCCCGACTAGGGCCGTTTGGCAAAGTCTAAGCCAACGCATCAACCCTGCTTTTATATGGTTTGAAAATCAATTGATTAGTAAGTCTTATGCGAGCCAGTCTTTTATTCTGAATGGTCAAGAGGAGGCTGATACTGCTCGCCGGATCATTAAATGGATCGAGCAATCAGGGCCCAACGACATCACCTCTGCGCTTCGGCAGTCCTTGAACGAATATGCATCCGGTGAGTTTTCAGGGCTGCTGATCGATGCGAGCGGGGTTGACGATTTTGAATTGGCAACGATTCCGACGATTCGCGATACCGAAGGCCGTGTTATCTACCCGAATGATGAGACGTCTTACGCGGACATCGCGAATAAGCGAGGCGTTAGCTATGATTTTGATATCAACGATGCGGTTCGCAATGCCCGCGTGGCGCAAGTGCCGATGATCGTTAAGGCGA
>JAQWWC010000103.1 GCA_029249645.1 Pseudomonadales bacterium | reverse complement strand
GATTGGATCACTGCTAATCTGCCCAGAGATGTCCAATTTCAGATCATTCTATTTTCCAAGACCGCGCGGAGCGCCCTGCCCGAGGCCAATGGTCAGTGGCTCGAAACCAGCGACACCGATGCCTTGGACGCCAGTCTGGCCGAACTGCAAACACTCACGCCCGGCGATGGCAGCAACCTACATGCAGCGTTTACCGCGGCTGGCGCCCTAGAGCCCCAGCCGGACAATATTTTCTTGATCACCGATGGCCTGCCCACCCAAGGCGCAACGCCAGCAAAAGCAGGCCTCGTGACGGCCAAAGACCGCTTAAAACTTTTCCAAAATGCGATGAGTGTTGTCAATCTTTCGATTCCTATTAATGTCATTTTATTCCCTATGGAAGGCGACCCTCTCGCTAGCCCGTCTTTTTGGCGGCTGGCACAAATGACCGGCGGCGCGTTCTTATCGCCAGCAAGGGACTGGCCATGAGCCGCAAAATTCGTGAAGTTGGCGGTATGAGCCTCTCTTTTTTAGACGTCATCAGCTGCGGCTTCGGCGCTTTAATTCTACTGCTCGTGCTCACCAAAGTTTATGACCCTGTTGTCTTTGATCCATCGATAACGGATCTCGACGGTTATCTCAAAGAGCTAGAAGAAACCTTGGCGACGCTAAAGGGCGAGACTCGCGTGCTCAATCGTAATTTGCTCCGGCGCGAGGATCTTCAAACTGACCAGAAGGCTCAACTTACGCGCATTCAAAGCGAGCTCGCAACCCTTGAAAGCACCAACCGCCAAACGCAACTGGAGGCTGAGGCCCAGGCGTCCATCCAAGCAAAATTGGCCGACGCCAAACAGTCCCTCACCGAAGAGATGCAGGCCCTGCTCAAGGGTTATCAAAAATCAATCGATGAAACCGTGATCGGCGGAATCCCAGTGGATAGTGAATACGTCATTTTTATCATCGACACCTCGGGCAGCATGTTCAGCTATGCCTGGCCCATGGTGGTGCAGAAGCTTGCGGAGACCTTAGAGGTGTATCCCAACCTAAAAGGCATCCAAGTGATGAATGATATGGGCCAATACATGTTTGCCCAGTACGCGGGCCAGTGGATTCCCGACACCCCAGCCAGGCGACAAGCCATTATCAATCGACTGCGGGACTGGAACGTTTTCAGTAACTCAAGCCCGGTCGAAGGCATCACCAAGGCTATTGCGACCTTCTACCGACCGGGCCGAAAAATTTCACTCTATGTGTTTGGCGATGAGTTTACCGGGCGATCGATTCAGCAGGTCGTCGACACGGTCGACCGGATAAATCGCCGGGATGCGCAAGGCAACCGGTTGGTGCGCATTCATGGAGTCGGTTTTCCCGTTCAATTCGTAAACCCACCCCAGTATCAAGACACCGGCATTAAGTTCGCAATCCTAATGCGCACTCTGTGCGCGGCCAATGACGGCACGTTTGTTGCGTTAAATCGATTTCGTTGACCGCGGTTTTCAATCAATCGGGCTAACCGGGCTCAACCGGCGGCGGCACCTTTGGCGTAGAGCCCGCCGCGACGTTGCTCGACTGCACGGGTAACGGATCCAACCTCGCTTCAAGGCGTTCCAAGATCACCCTCACATCTTGAATTTCATCGTGCAGGTTTCGCATGGATGAACGTTCTGGATTATCCGTATCGGCTTTGGCTTGCTCTTCTTCGAGCACATTCACCACAATCCCGATCACCATATTCAAAAACGCAAAGGTGGTTAGGAAAATAAAACTGAGATAAAAGATCCAACTAAGCGGATAGAACGCCATGGTTTCGTACATGACATCGGTCCAATCTTCGAATGTCATCACCCGAAACAAGGTCAACATCGACACTGCAATATTGCCCCAAAGCGTTGGGTTGATCTTTTCAAAGAACAGACTGCCGGTTGCGGCATAGATATAAAAAATAATAAAAATCAGCGCGGCAACATAGCCTAACCTGGGCAATGCCTGAAGCAAGGAGTTGAGCAAGATTCGGAGTTCCGGAATGATGCTGATCATGCGCAGCACTCGGAAAACACGGATCAGTCGTGCCACCAACGCCATATCGGTGTCATCAATCGGAATCAAGCTCACCGCGACGATCAAGGTGTCAAAAATGTTCCAGCCATTTTTAAAGAAATCTCGCTTGCGCGACTCCCCCAAGAACCGCACCGAGATTTCCACAACAAAAATGAGCGTGATCAGCAGATCAAGCCCATCGATCACCAAGATCATCCATTCAGGAATCGCATAGGTCTTCACGCCGACCAACAAGGCCGACGCAATAATAATGATGATAATGAAGGCTTCAAAAGCGCGATGACTGCGCAGGCGGTCCAGCTTTACTTGCCAACTGTGGGGCGATAACTCGATCATGATGGGTCTTTCGTTGGGAAAATCTTGCGGAAGCTTACAGCGTCAATTTGCCGGTTAAAAGCCTAGGTTGAAGAGAAGGGTTAATTTAGGTTCGCTGAAAAATACGGCCCGATATCGACCAGCAAAGCATGACGGGCGCGTCTTTCGTCAGGACAGCCACTGGGACCCCTTGAATCGGAATCTTGTTTGAGCAGCGGGTTGCCTACACAACCCGCACAGTTTGCCGTGAGAACGCACAATAACCTTGCGTTACCCCACTGCTCTAGGACTTATCCAAACTCCAGATCCCTGGACCTTTGGCCGCAATAAACAAAAAGACGAAGCAATACATCGCCGCCAACTCCCCACCGTTCAACATGGGAAACACATCGCGCATGCCGTGCGCCATCCAATACGCCACTGCCATCGTGCCGCTACAAATGAAAGCTGCCGGCCGCGTAAACAATCCGATCATCACCAAAATGCCACCGATCAGCTCGATGCCGCCCGCCGCGATCATCAGAGGACTCAGGTCATAGGTGAACTCTTTCGGGAAATTAAGCAACTTCTGACTGCCGTGAAATATAAACAGGAATCCCGTGACGATTCTCACTAAAGCGTACGCTTGAGGCTCTTTGTCGGCCAGTAAGCTATCGAATTGACTCATAAATAATCTCTCCTGTTTTTGATTTTTAAGGCTGCATTAACAAATTTCGATGTGAAAAAGGTAAAGCACTCGCTTTCGAAGTTCAATCACTTTCAGGCGACCCGATTCAACCAAAACAAATCCCTGCCGATCCATTCACAGCTCATGAGCAGCTCACGCTGAGATTGGGCTTATCTGGCCCGCCTACGGCGCCACCAACGGTATTCTCCGCTCAGTATTCATCGCCTCAAAAAGCGGCTATCGCCCTTGTCCCAATGGCCTTCCCTAGTTCACCCATCGTTTTTAAAAACCTATTTTACGGCGGGCAGGTTGCGCTTAGCGTTAATAGCGCACCCGCGCGGTGTACTGAATACGCCGCTTGGACTGCGGTGCAAGGTCGAGTTCAATCAATAACGATTGGCCCACTGCATTAACCACATCCGGAGTACTGGCAAGCAAGGACAACTCACCGTTAAAGTCTTCCTGCAGCCGAATCAAAGCCTCGGTTTTGCCCGTATTTTCCAGTAGAAGATCCAAGGTCACTTCGTGCAGCCGGTCGTTAATCATGCGGAAGTCCGCAGTCGTCCGGCTTAATCGCACATCGAAGGCACGTCCCAAATGCACCTCAAAAGGCTCGCCAGATGGGGATTGCGTCAATTGATCCTCACCCATCAGGATGGGTTGACCCGTTGGGCTGCGCTCAAACACGCGGACCAGGCCGGATGCGACGGGGTGATTACTGGACGGCCCTGTCTCTTGCGGCGTGATCAACAAAAACGCAGCAACCGACCGCGGTTGCGCTGTATCCGATGGATAGGGCTGAACCGATGACCGACTTCTAAAAAGCAGTTTAGCGGGCGCAACCCAGGGATCTTCGAGCGCAACTTGCAGGCTGCGGCCCGCACCCAAAGTCACGCGCTGTGGCAATCGCCACTGATATTGCAACCCGGCGGGCGCGGCAGCCGCCGCTGGCCCACGATCCATGGCGGCACTTCGCAGCATTGGCATCGACATCTCAGACTGAAATCTGGGGCTATTTACGGCACTTACCTGCCCAGCCACCACGGTAATGCCGGCATTTTCAATCAGTAACTGCGTGGTATTCGATAAGACGGCAGATGATTGAATGCGGACCTCGTGCGCCCTCGGGTCGTACACCATTTCGTAATTGGCCGACCAACTGAGTCCGGGCGCAAGGTACGCAAAATGACCCGAGAAGGACCCCGCATTTTCAATCGTTAAGGCGACATGCGGGCTCGCAGTGAGTCCGATGTCAGGAAACCGAAGTTGATCAAAACCAACCGTTTGTAAGCCCTTCGAGGTCGAAACCATAATCGGTTGTATCGTCTTCAGAGTGCCCGTCTCGTACGTCATTGAATTCGCATCTCCCGCGATCGGGCTCAAAAACTCAACGGTTTGACCCAGGTAGGCCTGCAGGGTCTGCTGGGGCGAACCAAGCCACGGGGTGATCTGCAGCTGCCGCACTCGATTGCCTGGGGCAGGCATCACATAGACCCCGGCAAGCGTCGTCGTTTCAGCAACGGGCACCTCAATAATCGCGCCGGCCAGAACCGAGGTCTTTGGCAGCGCGCCGCTCACCAGGCCTTGGCTTGCATAAAGGGTTAGCTCAGGCGTTGCTAGAGCGATGTGTTCCCTGGCCTCAAGTTGCTGACCCGGCGCGGGCAACACAGCCATCAAGACTAGCAAGACCGGACCCATCTCGATTTTAATCAACCAACGTCTGAATACTTTATCTAATCCTCTCACACTGCCTCCGGTTACGCTTTGATGCGCGCTAGAATGGTCAAGTTATAGATTGCCAGTATAGTTCGACAGGACGCATAAACCATCATTGCAATCTGGTCGTTGGAAAACGCTCGCGCCTTGGGTATGCTGCCCCCTAAATTGCCTGCATGCTTGCCGGCATCACGTCACAGCGAGTCATCATGGCCACCCCAATACAACGCCAGGCTTTTGGCCTAAAGATCTTAAATGCTGGACACCCATCGATCCGGAAACTCAAATCACAAGGCTTCCAAGCGGAAATTCACGGCAATAAATTTTGGAACTCCAGTTTCTTGGTGATGGACTACTTAAAGCGAAACCCCTTACCCAAAGGAGCCCGGGTTTTAGAAGTGGGCTGCGGCTGGGGGCTGCTCGGCTTATATTGTGCCAAAACGTCTGATGCTGTCGTCACCGGAATTGATGCCGACGCTAATGTCGGACCCTACTTAGATCTGCATGCGCGACTCAATCATCAATCAATGACCTTTGAAAAGAAATCGTTCAATCAACTCACAAAAGCGTATTTGGCGAATTTCGACGTCATACTAGGCGCCGATATTTGTTTTTGGGATGAACTTAGCCAGCAGTTATTTAACTTAATTCGTCGCGCCCAAGGCGCCGGGGTTTCACAAACAATCTTGGCCGACCCCTGCAGATCTCCTTTCGAAACTCTGGCAAAACGCAGCGCGGCGGCCTTCGAATCTGTTGAGCGCATTGATGCCGGCATTTCAAGACCGACCAAAGCGACCGGTGCCCTACTCATTGTTCGCTCAGACACTTAACGTCTTGACCGTTGATATCCAAGCGAATCCAGTAATCCAAGCGAGCACTTGGCCAAAGCACCATGTTTGATCGAAAAACGTTACAAGGCGGCTATTTTGCTTTGGCCGCCTATTTCATCTGGGGCGTTACCCCGATCTATTTCAAACTCGTGGGTCACGTACAACCCCTTGAGATCATAGCCCATCGAGTGACCTGGTCCGCGATTTTACTCATATTGATTCTCACGCTCTCTGGCAAACTCGGCGAACTCCGATTACCCCCTAAACGTCTAGGTTGGCTGCTGCTCAGCGCAATGCTACTGGCTTGCAATTGGCTAATATTTGTCTTTGCCGTCCTCAACGATCAAATTATCGATACGTCGCTCGGTTATTTCATCAATCCGCTGGTGAGTGTCTTTCTCGGCATTTTTTTCCTCGGTGAGCGCCTGCGACCACTACAATGGCTGGCACTGTCGGTCGCATTTTTAGGCGTTATGATCCAGCTTGTTGTGCTGGGCCACCTGCCCCTCATCTCACTGGCCCTCGCGTTTAGCTTCGGTTTTTATGGACTCATCCGCAAAAACCTCAACTTACCAGCGGTGTCAGGCCTAGCCCTTGAAACCCTCATTATTTTACCCTTCGCACTAGGCTATCTAGCGTGGCAGCAAGCACAAGGCGCATTGAGCTTTAGCACGCTATCGCTCGAAACCGATCTATTATTGGTCCTTGGCGGCGTGGTCACGTCGTTACCGCTTTTATTATTTGCTGGCGCCGTCACGCGGCTAAGCCTTACAACCGTTGGCATCTTTCAATATCTTGCGCCCGGCCTAACCTTGCTCTTAGCGATCTTCTATTTCGAAGAGCCTTTCAATAATGTTCAATTTGCGACCTTTTCCTGTGTCTGGGTCTCGATTGTCATTTTTACAACCGAGTCCCTCGGGTATCATCGAAAACAATACCGGGATCACGCGCGCCTCTGACGAGAGCTCATGGCCAACGTATCCAGACGATGAACCTTAGGAACTGTTATGCCTCATGCTTTTCAACTCGATGAAGATATTCGCGTCGACTCAACACAACTTGTTCAGTTAACCGATCAAACCTGGACGCTACCCGTTACAATTTCCGATCGCTGGCAGGTGATCGTTGGGCCAAACGGCGGCTATCTCGGCGCGCTGTTACTGGGCTGTATCAAAACCTTGCCGATCCGAGATAACCAAACAGTGCGTTCGGTTGCGCTGAGTTTCATCAGCCCCTCGGTGCCTGGCGCCGCCTTAATGTCGCTTCGCTGCGTTAAAGCAGGCCGAACGACCAGCTTGTATACCGCAGAACTGATCCAGAGTGACCGAACCATTGCCATCGCCAATGCCCATTTTGCCGCCAAACGCCTGGACGCTGCGTTTAGTGATGTGGTGATGCCCGATATTTCGCCCGCGGCGGAGATCCCACCAACGGACTGGCAGCAAACCGATTCGAAATTTGCCGTGCCATTTCGGCAGCATTTTGATCAACGCATTGCCATCGGACCAACGCCGGGTACACGCGATGGATCCGGACGCATTGGTGGCTGGATGCGCTTCATCGACTGCAGACCTCTCGATGATATTGGCTTGCTCGCCATGAGCGATGCTTGGTACCCCAGCATCATCTCAAGACATCTCGATTATGACGTGCATGTGCCCACCATTGATCACACGGTGCACTTTTTACAGAGCGATTTTTCTGAACTGCCCGATGACGCTTACACCTTGTTTGAGTTCTCAACCGAACTCGCCCAAGACGGCTACTTGATTGAAAACGGTCGGATGTTTTCCGCCTGCGGCACGCTCATCGCGGTCTCGCGACAGATGGCTGCAATGGTGCAGTTTGACCCTGGTTAGCGCCCGCGGCGAAATAAGCAGCCCGCGGCGAAATAAAGCGCCCGCGGCCAGAAGAACAGCCAGCAGCAGAATAGCCTACGGTGTAAAAGAAAGGTTGCGGCGGAATATGCAGCCTACATCAAGCGCGTCAGGAAGAGGCGTCTAGCTGCGGCGACGGGGCCAATGGTCACTTTACCCACGCCTAAGCGCCTTCGTTACGGGCATCGATCAACGAGCGAATGCGTTGGTGCTCAGCGGCATCTAATGAAAATCTTGAGAACAACCAAGTGCCCAAGGTGTAGCAAATCAGCGGCGACAACCCGTAGAGCGTTACCATTGCCAGCTGCACCCCAAAGGTCTGAACTTCATTTGGCACAAAGCCGCTGAATTCGAGCACCCAACCGGTAATCAAAATCATCACCCCGATGGCGCTCTTTTGAACAAAGTTAAAGGCAGCAAAATAAGAGCCCTCTTTACGCTCGCCGGTTTTAAATTCATCAAAATCGATGATATCGCTTTGTACCGAGGGGGCAATCGTGCCGCCGCAACCGGCAGAAAGGCCTGCAAAAAAAGCCAGTATAAAAATAAGCCACGTTCGATCCGTCATACTCTCCATAAAGGGCAGCGCGAACATGCCACCAAAAGACAACCCCGTGAGCATCATCGAAAACATCCAGAGCCGAATCTTACCAAAGCGCTTTGAAAGCGGTATCCAGAGCGGCACTGATAAACTCGATGGCACCATGTAAGCCAAAATAATCAGCGGCGCAAGACCCGGCTTACCCACAACGTACTGACAAATATACAAGGTGAGCAAGGCGATGACGGCACTGCCTATGTTCTCAATGAACGTAACAACTAAAACCAACCGAGCATGAGGATTAGACCAAACATCTTTGAAAGCGCCAAAAGGCGTTTGACCGACACGCCCTTTAACATCTTGTCGCTCACGCAGTTTTACAACGGCAAAAGTAATCAATGCTGCTGTGATCAGACCAGCCAGCGTGCTCAGCTCAAAAGCCGTTTCGCGCACCGTTTCTGATGAGACTTGCTCCGCATCAATCAAAAGCTGCATGCTAATCAAGGCAATAATCGACCCTACGGTGTAAGCGGCATGTCGAAAGCCATAGAGCCGGCTCCGCTCGTGGTAATCGTTACTGAGCTCGGGGCCCAGAGACAGATGCGGGACCATAAACAAGGTCATCGCAGAGTAAAATCCAATGACGCCGATCGCCATCCAAATCACCAAAGCAGTACCTTGTAGGCCTGCCGGTGGTGAAAACACCATGATAAACATGCCCGCAACCGGCACAATACTCCAGAGCATCCAACTGCGACGACGCCCCAAGCTCGATTGCGTGCGATCGCTGACGTAGCCCACCAATGGATCCGAGATCGCATCCCAAACTCGGGATATCCCGAAAATAGTCCCCATGATCGCTGGCGAAATCAGCAGCACATCCGTTGAGAACTTCATTATGTACAGCCCAATGAGCAGGTACATGTACCCAACACCAACGGTCGGGGCCGAGTAGGCAACGATTTGTAACCAGTGCAGCGGGGACGCCCCAGCCTTGTGCATCTCTTTTTGAATCAAGCTTACCTCTTACCACTGTCCGCAACTCTGGCAGGATTGAGGCAGGCTTTCAAGGCGGCGTTGCTCTATAAATTTGGTCCGCAATTGGCTATCCTTGCCACCGCAAATGCGCGTGTCGCGGCATCCCCCACTTAGCCAGCCTGGACGCGTAGAGCCGGCCATCTGGTCAAAGACGGATTAGCCCAGCGCCAACAATTTTCGAGATCGCACGCGGCGAAAATCGAACACAATATTTAAAAACAGGAGCGTCAAACCATGACCATGTCGCGAACCCCATTATTGATGTCCCGAATCCTCGGCCGAGGTGCTCAGCTCGATCCCAATGAGGAGGTGGTGACCTTGATGCCAAATGGCACCCACCGCCAAACTCTGAAAGCGACCTGGCAGCGCGCCAATCAAGTTGCTGGCGCTCTGAACGCCATGGGAATTCAAGAAGGCGACCGAGTCGCCAGCTTTATGTGGAACAACTACCGTCATTTAGAACTTTATCAAGCAGTCCCGTCGATGGGTGCGGTTCTGCATACCCTTAACATTCGTTTGGGCGCAGCTGACCTTGAGTACATTATCAATCATGCTGGTGATCGCGTAATTTTCGCCGATGAAGACCTACTACCACTACTTGAGCCATTGCTCGATAAAATGCCCACCGTTGAGAAGATCATCATCTGTCGTCATGGCGAAGACGGCGAAACCACCTTTGCCGAAACAGAAGATTACGAAGCGTTCATTGAGGACCAACCGACGCAATATGACTGGCCAAATATTGATGAAAACGCTCCGATGGGCTTGTGTTACACCAGTGGTACCACCGGTAAGCCTAAAGGCGTGATGTACACCCATCGCTCGACCTATCTGCACACGATTAACCAGGCCATGACCGATTCGATGAATCTCTCGGCCTTAGATGCCGTGTGCGGGATCGTGCCGATGTTCCATGCTATGGGCTGGGGCGTACCCTTCACAGCGTCCATGCTGGGCTGTAAACAAGTCATGCCGCACCGCTTCATGGACCCAGCGCGTCTGCTGCAATTAATGTGCGATGAAGAAGTTACGCTGTCGGCTGGCGTGCCCACAATCTGGCAAGGCGTTAAAACAGTCCTTGAAAACAATCCTGGCAAATACGATACCCAGTTGCTATCTAGACTCACCTGCGGCGGATCAGCGCCACCGGTTTCGATGATGCGGTGGTACTGGCAAGAACACGGTATTGAAATGATCCAAGGCTGGGGCATGACCGAAACCAACCCCTTGGGCACCTTGTCGCGCAAGGTCGCTAAACGATCGCATTTGACCCTTAGTGAAGACCAACAATTCGACAACATTGCCAAGGCAGGGCTTGCGAGCCCTGGCCTTGAGATCGAAATTTTTGATGAAAATTGGGAAACCCTCCCCCACGACGGCGAAGCCGTTGGAGAGCTGTTGATTCGAGGGCCTTGGATTTGTTCCGAGTATTACAATGACCCACAGCCCGAGAAGTTCCACGACGGCTGGCTCGTAACGGGTGATGTGGCAAAAATTGATCAAGAAGAGTACCTCATCATTGCAGATCGCTCGAAAGACCTCATCAAATCAGGCGGTGAATGGATTTCATCCGTTGATCTCGAAAACCACATCGTGGCGTTGCCGGGCGTGAGACAAGCGGCCGTTGTCGCCCAACCCCATCCAAAATGGGACGAGCGACCCGTGGCGTTAGTGATTCTCCTGGAAGGCGCCAACGTGACGAAGGATTTAATTCTGGATCACTGCGCTGAGATTTTCGCCAAATGGCAGTTGCCAGATGATGTTATTTTTGTCCACGAGATCCCGCTGACGTCGACCGGTAAAATCGATAAGAAAGTCATTCGCAGTCAATTAGAATCGGAAGACTACTTATTACCCGACTTAAGAAGCGCTTCTTAAATATTCGAGCTGCGGCTCAGTACAGAACTAGCCCAGGCCCGGTGATGCAGTGCCGCGTTGGCCGCCATGGTCAACGCGCTTGCAGCCGCACTGCTTGAAAACGAGACTTCACTGAATTGCCAACAAGATTTTGGTCTTAAAGACCTTGTAAGAGCCGGTTATGACATCAGAGTTCATCATTGCAGCCCACATCAGCGAAGTCCCCGAGGGCAGTCAATTGCGGGTTGAATTACCCGACCAAGAGGTGCTGATCTGCAACGTATCCGGCGAATACTTCGCCATCGACTACTACTGCAGCCACGACGCACTGGGCTTAGAGGGCGGCACCATTGAAAATGGTTGCATTACTTGCCCATACCATGGCGCTGAGTTTTGCCTGCGTTCTGGCAAGGTTATGGCCTCACCCGCCTGGGAAGATATTCGCGTTTACCCGATCAAAGTCGAAGATGATCTGATCAAGCTGTGTCTTGTACCGGCATGAGTGAGGCCACAGCAATCGCCCTGCGCGATAAATTAACGCTCGAGCAACTCGACCTAGACCTTTTTAGAGCCCAAAACGAAGCAACCCTTGGCGAGCGCTTGTTTGGCGGACAGGTCCTAGCGCAAGCCCTATCGGCTGCCCAGCAAACCATCGAGGATAGACCCTGCCACTCGTTGCACGGCTATTTTTTAAGACCCGGGAAAGTTGATATCCCAGTCATTTTCCAAGTCGAACGCATTCGAGACGGCAAGAGTTTCAGCACCCGGCGCATTATCGGCATTCAAAAGGGTCAGGCGATTTTTAGTATGGATGCCTCCTTTCAGGTCAAGGAGCCTGGACTGCACCATCAAATAGAACGTCAACCGGTCCCACCACCGGAGGCTCTTGAAGACGATCGACAAGTTGCCTTGAGAATGACCGACCTCGGCCCCCACGGCCCATGGATGACGCGCGAACGGCCCTTTCAAATGCGCTCGGTTGTGCCCATTGACCAAGCGCCGACGCCCAAAACCAGCCAAGCTGTTTGGATCAAATTTTCAGCACCAATCCTTGATGTAACAACCCAGCAACAATTGTTAGCCTATGCCTCCGATATGGGCTTGGTTAGCACGGCCGCATTACCGCACCGGGCGAGCCTGCCGAGAGACCGCCTGCAAATGGCCAGCCTCGATCACAGTCTTTGGTTCCATGACGCTTTAGACCTCAACGACTGGCTGTTGTATGTGAAAGACACGCCGGTCAGTCACAGTAATCGTGGACTCAATCGGGGTAGTTTTTTTGACAGAGCAGGCAGACTCGTTGCCTCGGTCATTCAAGAAGGACTAATGCGGATTGCATCAGGATCGGGTCAGGGTTGATATTCTGCTAGGAGCAATTGTTGTTGATGTTCGTCCAGCGCATTAACCAACTCAAGGTGAGCCGCCACAAAAGCCGCCATCGAGGGATATTGCGCAACCACTTGGTCCCGCCAATAGACCAGCACGTGCTCCCGAGATTGATCCCAAAAGACCCCCGTCCGCATTGTCTACAACTCCTCATTTTGCCCCAAACAGTTTAACACTCCGTTCACACTGAGTGTTCAAGCCCCAAACTTGCAATTTAAAGTAGCCTATGCGTTTATCCACCTTTTAATCAGCCCAAGCTTGAGGAGATTCAATGAAAATTGGTTTAATGACGGCAGTAACAGATTCACCAGAGACTTCCTTCGATGACATTGTCAGCGATGCACAACAGGCGGAAGCGGAAGGTTTTTCAGCGATTTGGATGGCGAATATTTTTGGGCTCGATGCCATTTCAACCCTCTCTATTATTGGCCGTGCCACCAAAACTATTGAATTGGGTACCGCAGTCACGCCGACCTATCCAAGACATCCGACGGCCTTAGCGCAGCAAGCATTAACGGCAGCGGTCGCATCTGACAATCGCTTTAATCTCGGCATCGGGCTATCGCATAAAGTCGTTATTGAAAATATGTTTGGGTTTTCCTACGACAAACCGGCCCAACATATGCGTGAATACCTCTCGGTCTTGATGCCGCTTCTCGCCGGAGACGCGGTGCAGTTCACAGGCGATCATTACAGCGTCAATGGGGTCCGGCTCACGATGCCCGGCCGGCCAGTTGTGCCGACACTGATTGCAGCCCTTGGACCCGTAATGCTAAATCTGGCGGGCGCTATGGCCGACGGTACGATTACTTGGATGACCGGGGCCAAAACCCTTGAAACCCACATCATTCCAAAAATCAACGACAGCGCCGAAAAAGCGGGTCGCAAAACACCCCGGATCGTAGCTGGTTTTCCAATCCTTCTAACCGATCAGGTCGCCGAAACCCGAGCCCGCATTGATCAAAGCTTGGCCATCTACGGCACCTTACCGTCCTATCGCGCCATGCTCGATAAAGAGGGCTTGAAGGGTCCTGGGGATTTAGCGATTGTCGGTGACGAAACCGAAGTGCGCGCCCGTCTAGATGACCTGCGCGCCATCGGCGTCACGGACTTCACAGCTGCGATCGCGGCAGACAATGCAAAAGATGCTGCACGAACCCGAGCCTTTCTTGCTAGCGAATGTTGATCAGAAACGCGGAATAACTTCCTCAACCAGTTGCTGAGTTTGCGCCACCACGTCTTTCGTGCCTTCCGCGATCGGAATGAGCACGAACTTCGAGCAACCTGCATCGATAAAGGCCTGGACGCGATTGGCAATCACATCAGCTGATCCAATCGCAAGATAGTCCGTCGGATCTTGGCCGAGCCGCGTGCTAATGCCTTGCATGGCTTGCTGCGAGATGGGCTCATCCGTTGATCCAAACCGAAACGAAAACGTGGCGCCATAGTGGTCCTCATCGATTGACCTTTGGTAGTGCGGCAGAGCGGCGCGGATACCCGCGATCACCTTTTGAGTTTTACTTGGGGTATCAATTCCGGCGAGCCACCCTGTGCCAATGCGGGCAGTTCGCTCAATGGCCTTGGCTGACGAACCGCCAATCCAAAGTGGCATCTTGGCATTGGCTGGCTTGGGAGAAATGCTTGCTCGGTCATAGTTGAAGAACGTGCCTTCAAACGACACTTCCTCTTCCGTCCAAAGCAGACGCAGCAGCGTGAGCGCTTCATCGGCCTTCTTTCCCCGGCCTTGGGTCGGCGTGCCGGTTGCGGTGTAATCTCGACTGAGCGCACTGCCAATCCCGAATGCTGGCAACAAGCGCCCGCCACTTAAAAAGTCTATTGTGGCGCACTGTTTTGCCGTTAATAACGGATCCCGGAGGGCAATACTCGCCACGTTCATACCAAAGCGCATCGAGTCTGTCGCCCCGGCAATTGCCGCCATGGTTGATAAGGTTTCAAGGTTTGGTTCTTTCGAAATCAACCGATCTGTTTGCCAAATCGAGTCAACCGAGCCCTGCTCACATTGCTGGATCCACTTAAAGTAATCGGGGCCCCTATCGAGTGAAAATCGCCCAAGCCCCATGCCAATCCCAATGGTCATCTAGACCTCCTCATCTAATGCCCAGATGGCGTCAAAGTCCACCCAGTGATTTAACCGATCAAACTGCGCAATCTCGCTACTTTCTTGACCCGTTGCCACCAACTCGGCAAGCCCCTGCTCAAGACCCGAGGTGAGTGCGCCGAGCAAATAGGTTGGGTGAATCACAATTTGAAAACCAAGCTCAAACAAGGTTTGATCCGGCAACATGGGGG
>JAQWWC010000102.1 GCA_029249645.1 Pseudomonadales bacterium | reverse complement strand
GTCGATGCCTCCAGCCTTACTGTGATCGGCTCCGAGGCTGCGGCCGACTTGATCACGAATATCCGGACCATCGATACCACCATTTTGGTCGAAAACGAGGAAGTTATTATTCTCGGCGGGTTGATTCGAGATAAAGAGACTCAAGCCGAGTCACGAGTCCCCTTGCTCGGTAGCATCCCTGGGCTTGGCGCACTGTTTCGAAGTCGGACTAAGAATATTGAAAAGCAAAATTTGTTGGTCTTTCTCAGACCGACTGTTTTACGATCGGGTGCGGATGTTGCTGCAGCCTCTGAACGAAAGTTTAACCGAATATTTGAAGTTGAAATTGAAGGCAATGGGCGAAACACAGCCGAGCGTCTTTCCGACCTGCTAGATGGCTCGCTCTAATCACCCTCGTGGCTCTATTTATAGAGCCATTAACTACCAACTTCTGCGTTTCTTTAGACTCTGGCTACGGCCAACCTTCATCAACCACGAGCAAACAGCCCAGGCGCTTTCCCAACACGTAAAGCCGGTCAACGTTCGCTATATCCTAGATTCCGACTCCTTGGCCGACCGGTTATTACTGGAACTGGGCTGTGAGGCGAGCCGCTTGCCAGAGCCGCTCACGTTAGACCCTAACGCGCCCAATGCCTACTTTTGCCTGAACCACCGAGAGGGCTTCTGGGGTCGCCGCTCGGCTAGAGGAGATGCACGATCCACCTCACTTAAGGTAGACCCCGTCGCCAGTGACGGATTGGCAACGCGTCTGATACCGGTCTCCATTTACTGGGGGCACCAACCCGACAGAGCACTGTCCATGTGGAAAGTCCTTCTTTCAGATCAATGGGCATCCACCTCAAAATTTCGAAAGATATTGTGTATTGCGCTCACTCGGCAGCATATCTTAGTGCACTTTGGCGACCCGCTTGATGTCGACGCACTTACCAACGACCTGCCTTCCATCGCGCTTAAAACCAAACGAGTTCATCGGGTACTTCGGCGGCATTTCAAAAGTCAAAAACAGTCTATTATCGGTCCCGATTTGTCGCATCGGCGAACCCTGCTTGATGAACTGTTAGCGGCACCTGCGGTCGACGCTGCCATCATGGCCGTCGCCGAGGCCAGCGAACAACCCCGCCATCGGGTCGCTGCACAAGCTTACCGCTATGCTTCTGAGATTGCGTCGGATCAATCCTACAGAGTGATCCGTTTTTTTAGCATCATCCTGACATGGCTTTGGAACCGGCTCTACAACGGCATCGAAGTTAGCCATCTAGAGCGCGTAAGGGCCGTCTCAGATAGCGCCGAGATCGTTTACGTGCCTTGCCATCGAAGCCATATCGATTACCTGTTACTGTCCTACGTGCTCTATCACAACGGCTTGGCGCTGCCGCATATCGCCGCAGGCATCAATCTCAACCTTTTTCTTGTGGGCCCACTCTTGCGACGCGCCGGCGCTTTTTTTATGCGCCGTAGCTTCAAAGAGGATCTGCTTTATAAAGCTGTCTTCGATGAATACATCCACTTACTTTTATCCAAGGGCTATAGCCTAGAATACTTTGTTGAAGGTGGCCGAAGTCGGACCGGCGGCATGCTGACGCCTCGACCTGGCATGATCAACATGACCTTAAGGGGATACTACCGAGATCATCACCGAGACATCCAATTCATTCCGGTCTACTTCTCCTACGAGCGGGTTCTGGAGATCAGCAGCTATTTAGATGAACGCAAAGGAAATCAAAAAAAGACCGAGTCCTTATTCGATCTTTTCGGCGTGTTTCGATATTTTAAGCTCGATTTTGGCCAGGTCTCCGTTAATTTCGGTCAACCCATTTCTCTTGAGCAGTTTTTATCTGATCGAGTGGACTCGGACTTAGAGCGGATCGAGCCAGACGTGCACAAAGCAATCTGTCGCGATCTAGGACACCACATAGTGAAAGGCATCAACGCCGCTATTCCTGTGAACCCGACTCAGATATTGGCAACCTTGTTTGTGCACGAGGGTCTTCTCGAGATCCCTGAAGAAAAACTACGCCGCCAGTTTCGATTTTTGGTCACCCTAATCGACGCGGACCAAATGTCCTCAATTTTTGACCAACCCGACGCACAAATAATCGATTATTTTTTATCAACCTCTGGCGCCGAACGACAGCTCCGAGAGGGCGAATCTGTAATTACCATTACTACAGGTGGACTCATTGACATGCGCTATTACAGCAATAGCGTGGCGCATTTATTTGTTTTGCCGAGCCTTATTGCCAACCGCCTCCGCCAAGGCTCGATGATTGGCATTGAGTCGCTAGTAGATGAAATTCATGCGCTCGCTCCCCTAATCGACGCGACTTACTTCTGCGAGCTTGCGCCAAACACTGAGCGTCTGAATCAGATACTTGAGATCTTCGAATTCAAACCCGCAGTGGATGACACCAACCTGACGCCTGACCTCGGCCCAATAGCTCAGATTATCGCGCCCCACCTACATCGGATCGCCCTAGTTTGCGCGCTGCTCGACATTCAGCCTGACTTGCTGAACGATCTCACGCCAATGAATGCGAGACTCAAAGCGTTAACCAGCAAGACCACCCCCTTCAATCCAGAGGATTTGATTCTAAGCGAGCAACTGATTCAGGCACTGACCCAACCTCAGTCGATTAATCAATCGATCAAAGACATCAACACGCAGCACAAAGCGCCATGGGTAAAGCCCCAAGCGGCGCTCCTCAGCCTAATGAGCGCAGAGGATCTACTAAGCCTGCAGAAACTGGCCCTAAACCTGGTTGAAGAAAACATCCAAGCGACTGCTACGACCGGTTAACTGATATACAGGGCGAACAGCGTTTACCGCCGGCGCTCGGTCAAGGCGCGGCCGTTTCACGATCGTCCGCCGGATTCCCAGCTCTTGGGCTGTCGTTAAAAAAGGTTGCAGCTCAGCGCCGCTACCGAGAAAGGCCTGCAGCATCTGCATGTTCCCAGGCGGCAGCGCGGACTTCTTTTTCTCATCAAACATTGGGTCCACCAACGCCGCATCAAACCCAGTTGCTGGCAGAAAGGGCTGCGTGCTATCCCAATGGTGTAGTGTCAACCGCGCCACGACCGGCTTCAATTCTGGATCCTGCCGCGCCCGTTTAAGCGCATCCCTAACCAACAAGTAGACCGTTTTAGAGCGCTCAAGCATCGTAACGTCATGGCCGTAAGACGCTAAAATAAACGCATCAGTACCAAGCCCAGCGGTCATATCAAGCACTCGCGCGCCCGGCTTTTCTTTCACAGCCCGAACCAAGAGCTCGCCCTTGGCCGAAATCCTTTTCTGCCGAAGTCTTAATGATGGACTCCCATAATCTACCTGGAGTGGGGGCTTGTGGCGGTAGTAATCAACCAAAGCCAGTCCAGTTGGGCGCATCTCTAACCCATAACGCATCTACTGACGAGACTTCTGAGCAACGGTTTCGCGAACGTACAGGGGTGCCGCTTCAAGCGCTGAGACGACCTCCCCAGCAGAACGCATCGCCTCCGCAATCTGTAATAGGTTCTGAACGTCAGGCGACGTAATATCAATGACACCTTGAGTTTGGTCCGCTTGTTCTTCCATAAGAAAAACACCGTCGCCTGTAAGAGACCAAGACGCTAAGTCATGATTGGCGAGCATCTCCGCGGTGTAGACCTGAGCCTGTCCTATAAGGCACGGAATCGATTCATCACATCCCTTATAAAAAGCACCGTAGAACTCCGCTTCACGCGCGTGCATTGCAACCAATACCCGCGTAACTCGAGCTTGCTGACCCGCTGCCTGTGCGAGCATCGCCATGGTCGGAACAGGGATAACGGGCAGCTTAAGACCATATGCAAGGCCTTGAATCACACCGACTGCAATCCTTAAGCCGGTAAAGGATCCAGGCCCCTGACTGAACGCCAAGGCTTGGATGGATTCTAAGTCTTCTCCCTCTTCCTCCAAGAACTGAAGAATTTGGGGCAAAATCTGACGCGAGTGCCGCAGATCATTACTGAACAAGCGACTTCGAACTTCCCCTTCGATTGCAAGCCCGAGCTTTAAATCACGACCAGTAGTATCGAGTCCTAAAATCATTATCTTTTATCCATAAAGTCCAGCGCCTCTTTGGCACTCCGCGTCCATCTAAACTGGGGTAAGCTCGATTGCAGCAACCCCGAGTAGCTCGCATTCCAAAAACGCGGATCCCCGATGATAAACACCCCCTGATCATCCTCTGCTCGGATCAATCGGCCAAACCCTTGTCGTAATTTTAGTGCGCAGTCTGGCAAAATATAGTCAGAAAAGAAATCCAAACCCGCTAAATCATGCGCTCTACGCCGCGCGATTAACTTCGGGTCATCGGGTTGCAGGAACGGCAATTTATCAATCACCAAACACTCGACACCCGCGCCGTTGAAGTCAACGCCCTGCCAAAAGCTACTCGTTCCTAACAAAAATCCATGCGTCACATTTTTAAAGTCTTGAACCAACCGCTGGCGGGGGCGTTCGCCTTGGACAAATAAATTGTCTTGATGCGACGTTGCGAGATGACTCGCAGCACCCGCGAGAGCACGATGTGAGGTAAACAACATGAGCGTTTTCAGTCCGCGCAACATCTTTAGATCCTCTAGCAACGCTGGAATAAAGTCTGGATGATCTGGCGCCAGCTGGTGCGCGCTCTGGAAACCCATAACCTGCTTAGAATAGGCAAAGGCGTTGGAGACCTTGATCGCTTTGTCTGCGTCATAGCCGATTTGTTGGCTAATAAACGCAAAAGACCCATCCACACTGAGCGTTGCCGATACAAAAATTTTTGGCGCCGAGGACTTTAATACTCCCCCCATGGCCTCAGCAGTTGGTGGCACAACACTGCGAAACGCAGCGCCACCGCGAGCATCCTGCTCCCACCAATAACGTTGCGCATCCTCTTCAACATCCGCCGCGAATGCCAAAAGTTGATCCAGTTGCCCGGCTAGGTCGCGATGAGCATCGCGCAAAATTTTTCCAATATTAAGCCTTGATTCTAAAACCCGCGTTAACCGACCGAGCAGCAACTCCAACTCATCGATCTGCTCCAGCACCATCGCTTTGACGACCGGTTCTGAAAAGGAGCGTCCAACAACCGAATCATAGGCACTTTCAAAACGCCGTTGTTCCCGACCGAGCAACGTCGCCCAATCACCAAGCACCGGATCATATTGCTGGGTATCAGCATTAACACGACCGAGCGTCTCCGCAATTTCGCGCATCCAACCAAAACTAAAAGCCACCTGCTTCGTCTCTCGCATGAGCCGCAGGAACTGATCAGCTTCATCAATCAGTTGCACCTCCATCTGATCAATTAACTCACTCAAATCATCACTTGGGTTTTCATAGCGCGACATTAACAACTGATGATTCACAATCACCACGTCAGCTGTCTCAGCCTGCTTCCGAGCGGCATAAAGTGGGCACTGATCAAAGTTAGGGCAGCGTCGTTTCTGACATTCATCCGCGCTTGCCGTAATCATGGCCGTCATATCCGTACTCAGAATTTCAAGCTCAGATAGGTCACCCGTATGCGTGCGCGTCGACCAGGCTTTGATTGCGGAAACCTCGACAAGTGCTCCGGCGCGTAGGGTCTTGGAGGGAGACTTGAACAACTGCCCAAATTTAAAAGGGCAAAGGTAGTTGCGCCTACCCTTCAGCACCGCGACCTTTTTAGCCGATGCTAAAACCCTCCGTGCGGTCGCAAGATCCTCATGAAAAATTTGATCTTGTAACAGTTTCGTATAGGTCGAAATGAGCACCCGCTTATCGGACAAAAGAACGGGGATTAAATAGCCGAGGCTCTTACCAATTCCAGTCTCGGCTTCGATGACCGAGTCATCCGACTGCGTCAAAGACGCCTCGATTGCCTGCGCGAATTCAATTTGCCCTGCTCGCGACCGAAAAGCTGGCAAGGTTTGACTCACCAACCCCTCTGAGGAGAATAGCGCTTTGAGTTGGTAATCGGACATAGCCATCGAACTAACCATAAATTGCGCTTATGCTGGCCTCTTATCTTAGGAATTACAAACGATGAACAATGACTTTTCGACCATTATACTTGCCGGCGGAAAAGGCCAGAGAATGGGCGGGCAAGATAAAGGCCTCGTGCTCTATGAGGGTCATCCGCTCATCCATCGCAGCGTGCAATTAGCAAGCCAATGTGCGGGCGCCGTGATCATCAGCGCCAATCGTAATATCATGCAATACGAAGCCTTTGCTGATGTCGTTGTTCAAGACAACACGCCAAACTATGGCGGGCCTTTGCTTGGCATTCAAGCCTGCGCTAGCAGGGTCTTTACGGATTACACGTTGATTATCGCCTGCGACCTCCCACGGCTGACCACTGATCTAGTCCAATCCTCACAAAGGGCTTTGCTTGACCAGGCGCCCCAAGTCGACGCCGTCGTTTATCGGCAAGATGGTTTCCTGCAATGCGGCTTTATTGCGATCAAAACCTTGGCATTGGCGTCAATCGATTCTGAACTAGAACAAGACCAACGCTCCGTAAGAAAATGGCTAGAGTCGTTATCGCTCTTGGTGCTCGACAGTGATGATGGCCATGCCTTCACGAACTTTAATACTCCAGACACCTTTATGCCCGCGCCATAGCCTCAAGCGAGATAGGCAGCGGCAACAAGATGAAAAAATTGCACACTGCGCGGCTTGGTGTCGGCCTCATGCCAATCGGCAAAACACCAATGCAATACGCCGCCAAACATGGACGTGCTCAAACTTTTTTCAGGCAATAAAAAAGCCCTATCAAAGGGCTTTTTTATCCTACAGTGCGTTGAAGCGCACTGCGAGTTTTGACATCTACTTCTTTTTCTTTGCAGCCGGCTTCTTGGCAGCAGCTTTTTTAGGAGCCGCTTTCTTAGGAGCCGCTTTTTTAGGAGCCGCTTTCTTAGCAGCAGCTTTTTTAGGAGCCGCTTTCTTAGGAGCTGCTTTCTTAGCAGCCGCTTTCTTAGCAGCAGCTTTCTTAGGAGCCGCTTTCTTAGCAGCCGCTTTCTTAGGTGCGGCTTTCTTAGCAACAGCTTTCTTAGGAGCCGCTTTCTTAGC
>JAQWWC010000101.1 GCA_029249645.1 Pseudomonadales bacterium | reverse complement strand
CGAGTTAATTTAACTCGGAGGCGCCCCTCATAGACTGACTATTGATGGGATCACCTCCTTTGCGGTCAGGGGATTAAAAGGCGCGCTGGAGGTTCCCCCTGGTTAGAACGTCTGCGCTTCAAAGTTCGAGTAAAAATGTAAGTCCAATCAAGCCCGGAGTCAAAGGGTTTTGTCATTTTTGCGTCTTATGGGACGAGCGCGTGGGCCATCCAGCCGTTTTCGGTGCGCTCAAACACAGCGCGCTCGTGGGGTAAATCGTTCTGAGACAGATCCAGGCGTTCAATTTGATCCAGCTGAACTAATAGCCCAATGGCGGCATCGCTCGGTTTTAGGTCCGCTGTCGCAACGCGTTGTGACAAAGCCTCAAATTGTTCGAGCAAATCGGCTCGAGAGGTCATTCGACTGCTTTGCGGCGAGGTCCTGTCGTAGAAATAGTCCAAAAGCTTCGCGCGCAGTGGGCGCTTATGCCAATTGTCTTGAATCGTCTCGCTAGCTAGGGCTTCCGCGATCCCGCTCAGGCGATATTGGATTTGGAGACTGGGATACCAAAGCAGTGCCTGACAACGCGGTTGCTTCAATAGCTGTTGCCATTTAGGGCTGCTGGTATTAATGAATAACGTGATGCTTGTCTCGGCAATATGGCGCAAAACCAGCGTGCGGACCTGAGGTGAGCCGGCGGCATCCACCGTCGCAAAAAAACAGACGTTGGCGTTTGGATCCTGTTGGGCGTTGGCGGCAGTCTGGTCAGCTTGCAGCTGCTCGATAATGTGCATCAGCTATCTAGCCCCAAATCAAAATCGCCGGTCGCAATTTCTACGTCGCTCATCAATAAGGTTAGTCGAACAGATTGTTCCTTGCGATCAAAGGTTCCGCTAATTTGCTCATGCCATTCATAATCTGTCTGAACGACGCTCTGTAGTTTGAGTCGGGTCAAGCTTCTGCCTTCGTCTCGAACCAAACCATTGACGATCAACTGGGCATGACCATCAGTTCGATAGGTTAGGGCAAGTTTTGCGCCGCGATGCTCGCTCTGCAAGGTTGTTGGTGCCAAGCGCTTTTCTCCATTGAATTGCCATTTGTCTTGATGATTGCAACGCGCAAATCCGTTATCATGCGCGCCAAGTGCATGAATATACAGGGTGAGCAGGATGAGTCAAATTGGGCAAGCGAAAGCAAATGCTTCTGAAATCTTAGCGGGTTTGCGGAAGTTAGGACCCAATCGAGTGGTTGCTTTGTCGACCCATAAGAGCAAAGAGTTGTTGGCTGAACTCGAGGCGAAAGCTGAGGCGCTCGTCGAGCAGTTGGCGTCAGAGAGCTAGTCTCCGGCGTTCAGAGCCTGCAACGCAGGTGATCCGGGTATTAAATCGACGCACCTGGATTAACTAAGGATCTCAATGGTAAAGCCGTAAGGAAGTCAGTCATCATGGAATGCAAACGCGTGTCGGGTGCCCTGGGCGGGCTGATTTCAGGAGTTGATCTCACGGCGCCATTATCGGCTGCGGTGTTGAGCGATCTCAAACAAGCGCTTTTAGAGCACCAAGTCCTATTCTTCCGAAACCAGGCATTGTCGCCTGAGCAGCATATGGCGCTGGCCACTGCTTTTGGCGAGCCGCAGTACCATGAGGCTTATCCGCATGCCGCGGGGTTCCCCGCGATCACAATCCTTGAAAATGATCGAGA
>JAQWWC010000100.1 GCA_029249645.1 Pseudomonadales bacterium | reverse complement strand
AGATTAGCTAACCAGGATTCGGACCGATTGCCATTCAGATGCTGTGCTTTGCCGGCAGCTAGCGCAACGATGCAGCGTGCGGCGAACCCGCCGCAGGGTCGTTAGTAGGTCGGCCGGGCGCCGATTCATGGCACGCACACCGAACAGCAGCACCCACCCTCAAGATTCTACGGCCGTTTGTTGCACGCGCCATCGTTCTTTAACGCTGCATCAGGGATGCATCAGCGCCCTATCGCAGTCAACCCAGGCAGGTGACGCAATACGTGAGAATCTTGCCGTAAAAGATCATGGGATGATCCCGGCGGCAACAAAGGGAAAAAAAAGACCACCTTAGCCGCATCCCGGCACATAAAATCGAAGTTACCGTTGCTCCCTTCCGGGCCTGGCGGAGTTCACCTCTATTTATTGCGAGAGGACCAAGGTGGCCCGAGCAGTATACTGGATTTCGCTGCCTCGAGCACCTAAATCTGGACATGCGGTGATTCGATTTCAGGGCCAGCTGCCAGGCCTGCGCACCGAGGCGGCGCAAGTGCACGTCGTGGGCTATCTAACCCCTATCTAGATGGGCCTTTAGCGTTTTAGTGACTGCTGGACGTTACGGCCAGTGCGCAAGTAATTCAGCTGGACTCGATTGTGAAGGCGTTTTGAGTCGCCCCTCAATTTCACCCAGGTACAAAAATCCAGTGATCTGTTCATGACCTGCAAGACCAAGACCGGCCTGTAAATGCCGATTGTAAGCCAAATCACCGGTACGCCAGATGGCCCCAAAGCCCTTAGCCCACGCCATCGACGACATGTTTTGCAGCGCGATCCCCGCCGTCAATAATTGCTCGATCTCAGGCACCTTGGGATGCGGTCTTGGCGATGCAATCCCAGCAATAATAAGGGGTGCTCGCAACGGCTTAAGCCGCAATTTAGCGAGGGTCGCCGCGTCGGTATCGGGCGCCTCCGCTAACCTTGCTGCGACCATCAGTTCACCGAACGCTGAGCGTCCTTCTCCCGTTATCGCTAAAAAGCGATACGGGGCCAGCTGCGCATGATCCGGCGCACGCTGGGCAGCTTGCAACATATCTGCAAGCAACGACGCAGGCACCGAGCCCGTGAGCCTCGGCGACGAAACCCGATTTAATAGTGCCTCCACTGCCTCCATGGTGACTGCCTCCCTGTATCTCATTGCCTACCGCATCACGATGACGCGCAGCCGTATGTGTTTCACCCGAAACCGATAGTTTACCGGTTTTCGAGATCAGGCAGGACACCGTTTCCGGGATCTCTTACAATAACCACCTATAACCCCATTGGCCCAACACCTTATGATTCACGACCATCGGCCCCTTTGGTTAAAAAATAGCTTTCAAGCCTTCGAACACTGGTACGGCAAGCATTTCATTGCGCCCCACTTTGCTGGCCTCGGTTCCGGCGCGCTGCTCATGAAACCTTGGAATATCGATATTTTCGGGGCCGAGATTCGGGTCGGCACTTTCCTTCACATGGTGACGGCAAAGGACCGCCGGGTTTCGCTGTCCACCTGGCACCTGGGGCAGCAACAGGGTCATATCAACATCGGCAATCATGTCTTGATCTGCCCCGGCGTTAGAATTGATGCCGCCAGCCACATCACCATCGGCGATAACTGCATGCTGGCCGCCGGCAGTTATGTAACCGACGCAGATTGGCATGACCTATATGATCGAACGAAACCGATTGGCACCACCAAGGCTGTGACCTTGCACAACAATGTTTGGCTTGGTGATGGCGCAACGGTCTGCAAGGGCGTGACCATCGGCGAGAACAGCATTATTGGCGCGGGCTCAGTCGTGGCAACCGATATTCCTGCGAACGTCATCGCAGCCGGCAATCCTGCCCAGGTGATCCGCGCGCTCGACCCAGAACAAGACTTGGTGCGGCGTGAACAGATTTTCAAAAACCCTAAAGCCTTGGCTGAGCAAAATGCCAAAATCGACCAATATGTTTTAGGGCCCAATACCTTCTTAGGTTGGGCGCGCGCCAAAATCCGCCCCAAACGCGGCGACTGAACCCTTGTATTATTAGCAAATCGTTTTATTGCCGAATCGTTTTAGGGAAGCTCCCACAGCCTTTAACAACTTTTGGCTAGCCTTCTCAGACTAGGACTTGCCAAACGAACCCTTTGACTGAGATGCTGTCGACTGAACTTCAAAAATCGACATACCATGACCGATCCGCAGCCCTACCCGCCCCGACGTTACGCCTGGTTTGTGGTGTTCGTGCTGATCCTCGCCTCGCTGATTGCCTTCATTGATCGGCAAGTGGTCGCGATCGTGGTTGGCCCAATGCAGCAAGATTTAGGCGTGGGCGATACTGAAATCGGCTGGCTGTACGGCGTGTTTGCGCTGTTTTACGCCGCAGCAGCCTTGCCGATTGCAACCCTTGCCGACAAACGCAGCCGCAAACACATCATCGCCATTGGGATCTTTCTTTGGTCACTGCTAACAATTGCTTGCGGCCTGACCCGCAGCTATTGGCAGATCTTTTTAGCGCGTATTGGCGTGGGCATCGGTGAAGCAACCCTGACCCCAGCAACGACCTCGCTGATCGGGGACTATTTTCCGCGAAAACTGGTGCCTTTGGCCTTGAGCATTTTTCAAGCCGGCCCCATCATCGGCACGGGTCTCGCTTTTATTATCGGCGGCTACGTGTTGAACATGGTGGAGTCTAGCGCGCCAATGACCCTACCCTTTTTCGGCGAATTAAAACCTTGGCAGCAAACGTTTGTGTATGTTGGTGCGCCGGGCCTTGTCCTTGCCGTATTTTTTTTAGGCCTCAAAGAACCCATTCGACGGTTGACGCCGACTGCGACCAGCGAAGGCTCAGATACCGAGCAACTGCTTCGGTTTTACCGACAAAATGCACGCACCATCACCTTTCATCATTTAGGCTTCGTGTGCCTGGTCCTCACAGGCTACGCCTTTGTGTTTTGGTCAGTGACCTTCTTTGTCCGGGTTCATGGCTTGTCTGCCGCTAGTGCGTCGCAAACCTTTGGTTGGATATTCGTGATTTTTGGGCCGCTGGGACCTTTGGCGGTTGCCTGGTTCGCCGCACATCGCCGCGCGCAAGGTCATTTGGATGCAAACATCACCGCCGGAATGATCGGCGGCTTGTTGACCATTCCTTGCATTTTATTGATTCAAGTCGCGCCGTCCGCCTTTTGGGCGTTTGTGTTCTATGCCCCGGCGCTTATGGCGGTTAATTCGCCCTTTGGCATCGCGGCTGGTTCATTGCCGGTCATTACGCCGCCTCACCTCAGGGCTCGGGTGGCAGCGGTTTATATGTTGACCGGTTCAGTCGGCATGATGTTTGGCCCGCCGCTGGCCGGCGCGTTTAACGAGTTTGTGTTTCCGGGCGCTGACGGGGTGCGATACTCCATGATCACCATGACCAGCTTTTTTGGTGTGCTGGGTGTGGTTTTCCTCTGGTTTGGACAAGCCCCCTATGCGGTCTCGCTCGCGAATGCCGATCTTGAAGATGACGATCAAAGCGCGCCCGTCTAAGACGCGTCCAGTACAAACGCATCTTATGCGGGTCCCGAACGGTCGTGTTTATTGCGTTGGTCGCGACGTAATAAGGATCCGGCAAAGCAATCTTACTCAGAACGCCGCATCCGTGAAGCACATACTGCCGGCGCTTGCACTGCGGGCGATTTTTAAACGGCCGGCGCTGTAATGTTGGCGACCACCTGACCGACGCCTTCGATGCGGCCCTCTAGGCAGTCGCCGGGCAACACTGGGCCAACTCCCTCAGGCGTGCCGGTATAAATCAGGTCTCCCGGCAGCAACCGATAATACCGAGACAGATCGCAGACTAACTCCGCCACAGACCAAATCATTAAGGATAGGTTAGACGACTGCTTCATGGATTGATTCACGCTCAGCTCGATTGAACCCTGTTGCAGCAGCGCGTCCTCACGTTTGATCACGAGTGGTGAGATCACCGCCGCCTGCTCGAAATCTTTACCCAGATCCCAAGGGTGGGCGTTATCTTTGGCGCGCTGCTGCAGATCTCGCCGGGTCATATCCAGCCCAGCGGCATAGCCATAAACAAGATCGATGGCCGCTGTCTCGGAGACCTGAAAACCGCCGGCACCAAGCGCAACCACCAGTTCCATTTCAAAATGATAGTTGCTGGTTTCGGGTGGATACGCAATGTCGGACCCAGACTCGATGATCGCGCTGGGGTGTTTATTGAAATAAAACGGTTGGGTTGTGGCCTTATCAACAGTCACGCCCATCTCTGCAGCATGGGCGTGGTAATTGCGGCCAACACAAAAAATTCGGTGAATAGGGAATCGCACGTCGCTATTCTGAATGGCCACCGAAACCGGCGGTTGCGCAGCAAAACACAGTCTTTCCGTCATCTGTTTTTGTTCCCTATTGAACACGCCCTCAGCACCCACCATTTGATCCCGACACATCGTTCTGCGTTAACTTTACTACCCTGACTGTCCTCAAGGGCCTATTCTAGGACTCGACGCGGGGCTTGAGTCCCACTGACGTCGACCTCAACGGCTTGCACTGCGCGTCGGGAAGTTAACACCACGCCTTATGCCGCCTATTGCCGATAGTGCCGTACATAACCCCAATCGCTATAACCCAACACCCGTTCGGCATTAATATCGATACCGCCCCGACGGGTAAATTCAGCTCGAACACCAAGCTTGCTGGGCTTGGCCGCCTGATAGAGGTCCATGAACAGGCGCTCTGCAACCTGCTCGGCGAATTCCCCGTGCTCTCGATAGCTAAACAGGTACTGCAATAAACCAGGGCGAGCGAGTTGTGGGCCGTTCATACGCAGGATGATTCGCGCAAAGTCGGGCTGGCCTGTCATTGGGCACAACGATCGAAAGAGATCGGAATAATAGGTCACCTCAACAATCTCTGACGAGGCAAGCGTCAAGGTGTCCGTGCTGTACCCGCCTGAGGGCACGCCAACCGCCTCATCATCCAAACAGTGGGCAGCCGCAAGTTGCGCGCTTAAAACGGATACCGGATTAGGATCTACCGGCCGCACCCGAACAAGTCCCTCACAAGCCGCCGTTAAGTCGGTCTCAAGGCACTCGATCACGGCTTCAAGGCTCTCAAAGCGGGTCCCAGCAAAACTGCCCAGGTATAACTTCATTGATTTCGATTCGATAATCGCGCTCGAATTGAACGGAATTTCTATTTGCAGGACATCCGCCGTCGGTTTGCCTGCGGGCGTAAGGTAAGTGAACTCGTAGGCATTCCAAAGGTCTCGCCCCATAAAAGGCGCGTCATTTGATTCGATGCCGTGCTCAGCACGTTGCGGCTGACGCGAAATCGGAAACAATAATTGCTTGTCGTACTGATTGGTATATTCCGTCGTGGCACTACCCAATTGCATTTGTCCCATAAAGCCCTTCTTGATGTTCTTTTGAATCAATGACGTCATGATGTGGCCGGCGCGGCGACGACTTAGCGCAGAGACCTGCTTGAACAGGACAACGACCCTCGAAGTGCGATACCCTTTGCGTCCAATTTAAACTGCGTTGTGTGTCACTTTATGAAATACCGATCCAGCCTTCTGGCGCCGCTCATTATGTTAACAAGTTTATCCGCCACGGAGGTTGTCGCCAACCAAAGTCTGGACTTGGAAGAAGTCATCGTGACCGCCAATCGGGCGCAGGAGCCTTGGTTGGCCATGACCCGAACGGCAGCGGTTGTAGATACTGAAACCATCGCGCAAACACAAGCCGTGCACATTAACGAATTATTGGCCAGAGTCGCAGGTACTTGGATCAGCCGAGGCAACGGTCAAGAACACTTAACGGCGATTCGATCCCCGGTACTGACCGGCGCTGGGGGCTGCGGCGCGTTTTTAATGACCCAAGATAACGTGCCGCTGCGCGCTTCCGGATTTTGTAACGTGAACGAACTGTTTGAATCGGTCAGCGAACTGGCAGAGGCCATTGAGGTATTAAAAGGACCGGGCGGGGCAACCCACGGCTCCAATGCCTTGCACGGCTTAATCCAGGTTCGAACGCCCAAACCAGGCGCCCAACGCAATACTACCCAAATTGAAGCTGGCCCCCACAACTACGCTCGGCTGAAACATTTATCCGTGCAGAAGCAACTTGTTGTTGGCGTATCCGCAACCTCTGACGACGGCTACAAGGCGGACTCGGGGTACGGCCAGCAAAAAATGATTCTGAAGCATCAACGAAGCATTGGCGCCTTTGACGTGACCAACAGCCTCGCCGTAACCAACTTAAACCAAGAAACCTCAGGTTTTGTGCAGGGTATCAATGCCTATCGGGATCCCGACTTTAAAAAGTTAAACCCCAACCCAGAAGCCTTCCGGGACGTACGCTCGGCGCGATTGATATCAGATTGGCAGTCCGAATCGGGCAAATTACGGGTCACGCCTTTTCTGCGCTGGACCGACATGCGCTTCTTACAGCACTTTCTGCCAGGCCAGCCCCTTGAGGAGAACGGTCACAGAAGCCTTGGATTGCAATCCAGCGCCGCGGTCTCGAACAACATCACCATCGGTTTTGACGCCGAACAAACTCGAGGATTCTTAAAGCAAACCCAAGCGGGCGAAACCCGCGGCAGTCCTTTTTTGGTCGGCACGATCCCCAGCGGCAAGCATTACGACTACGACGTAACGGCGACGGTCGCAGCGGCGTTCGCCCAATATGATTGGTCGGTTTCTGAGGACCTACTCATCACACTCGGGCTTAGAGCCGAACGCGTTGATTATGATTATGAGAATCGTATGATCAGCGGTCGCACGAAAGAAGATGGCTCGACCTGCGGTTTCGGTGGTTGTCGCTACAATCGACCAGAAAGTCGTTCGGATACGTTCAGCAATTTATCACCAAAACTGGGATTTAATTACGCCTTTGGCCAGCACAGACTATTTGGTCAGCTCTCTAAGGGCTTTAGAGCACCTCAAGCAACAGAGCTATACCGACTCCAGAATGGTCAAAACATCGCTGATATCGACTCAGAAGCGCTAGAAAGCTTGGAAATCGGTCTTCGCGGAGCGACTGCTCGACTTTCTTACCAATTGACGGGCTTTAGGATGAACAAAGAAGGGTTCATCTTTCAAGATACCACCCGGGCCAATGTCGACAATGGCGAAACTCGACATCAGGGTGTTGAGCTGGAGGGCCGCTTTGCACTGCGGGATAACCTCGTGGTGTCCGCGAACTGGACGCTGGCCCGCCATCGCTACGATAACAACCCAGCGCTCGCGCGGGTGGCGATTCAAGGCAATGATATCGATACTGCACCGAGATCGATGGGCGGCCTCCAAGTGAATTGGGCGCCGACCGAACGCGTTAGCGGCGAACTCGAATGGGTTCATATCGGCCCCTACTTTACCAACCCAGACAATACGAATCGTTATGACGGGCATGATTTGATAAATCTGAGAGCAAACATTGCGTTGACCAAAATCTGGCAGGGTTTTTTGCGCGTGACGAACGTGTTAGACACCGATTATGCTGAACGGGCAGATTATGCCTTTGGCAACGAACGATTTTTTGTCGGAGAACCCCGTGGTTTTTATATCGGGTTTCGTCGCAGTCACTAAGATGCGCCTTACAAGAACACACTAGGAGAGATGGAATGAAAGCACGTGCAGCATTGGCCCTTAAAGCAGGCGCACCTTTGGTCATCGACGAAATCGAGGTTGCGGGTCCCAAAGCCGGTGAGGTACTGGTTCAAATGGTCGCCAGTGGCGTCTGCCACACCGATGCTTTCACCCTATCGGGCGATGATCCAGAAGGTCTTTTCCCGGCAATTTTAGGGCATGAGGGCGGCGGCGTTGTGGTTGAACTGGGCGAAGGCGTCACCAGTCTGGCGGTAGGCGACCATGTCATTCCGCTGTACACCGCAGAGTGCGGCCAATGTAAGTTCTGTCTATCCGGCAAAACCAATCTGTGTAGCGCCGTCAGGGCGACTCAAGGGCTTGGCGTCATGCCGGATGGCACCAGTCGTTTCAGCTACAAGGGCGAGGCGGTCTATCACTATATGGGCACGTCAACCTTTAGCGAGTATTCCGTTATCGCAGAGGTCTCACTCGCCAAAGTGAACCCGCTCGCGCCGCTAGACAAAATTTGCTTACTGGGCTGCGGGGTTACCACCGGAATTGGCGCTGTCATCAATACCGCAAAAGTGGAGCCTGGCGCGACCATCGCAGTATTTGGCCTGGGCGGCATTGGTTTATCTGTTATTCAAGGCGCGGTCATGGCCAAAGCCGGCCGCATTATTGCCGTCGACACCAACCCTTCGAAGTTCGAGATGGCAAAAATGCTCGGCGCAACCGATTGCGTTAACCCGAAGGATCACACCAATAGCATTACGGAAGTAATCGTTGATCTGACCGACGGCGGTGTTGATTACAGCTTTGAGTGCGTTGGCAACGTCAACCTGATGCGCAGCGCGCTGGAATGCTGTCATAAGGGTTGGGGCGAAGCCATTATTATTGGGGTTGCTGGTGCAGGCCAGGAGATCAGTACCCGGCCCTTTCAGCTGGTCACGGGCCGAGTTTGGCGTGGCACCGCCTTCGGTGGGGTCAAGGGCCGCACCCAGTTGCCTGGCATGGTCGAGCAGTATATGAGCGGTGACATTAAGCTTGATGAGCTCATTACTTACACAATGCCGCTCGAGGAAATAAACACCGCCTTTGACTATATGCATGAAGGCAAGAGCATTCGCAGCGTGATTCTTTACTAGATGATGCTGCGGGCAAAAATATTGCTCAAATCTGAGGATTTTACCCCTACAGACTTGACGATTTCGCCTGAGACCCATATCATTCGCGCTCTTCGGAAGTGCTTTGTCCCCTTCGTCTAGAGGCCTAGGACTCCAGGTTTTCATCCTGGCAACAGGGGTTCGACTCCCCTAGGGGACGCCATCCGATACAGTTACCAACAAATTGGATGGCGTTGTAAAGCACACAAGATCAGTTATGATCGACAGCAAGATAAGCGGGAATAGCTCAGTTGGTAGAGCGGTACCTTGCCAAGGTACAGGTCGCCAGTTCGAACCTGGTTTCCCGCTCCAATCATAAAGCCCTCGCACTAACGAGGGCTTTATTGTTTACGGCCCCAGTGCCATTCCGAAAAGTAGGTAACCTTCAGTCGTACGAGATATGTTATTCCGACTTCTACCAGCTATCGCTAATCTACTGATGTGAAATCCTCCTCGGTTACAGAGCTCACATCTACTTTCGTCCGCGTCTCTTGTTTATTACCGCAGCAGCAGCAGTAGTCGCTGTTGTCACTCACATTCTGGATTACCAATAGGAACTCCGTGCCATTACGCACAAGCACCGAGTCGGCATAGTCCCCCCTGCCTTGCTCGATCGTTCGGTTACTAAAGCTGAGGCCATCAAGTGCGAGTTCATCACTCCCGTCTTGAAAATCCAACAACACATCGGCTGTCTCTACCGTCGCGGCACCATCCTCAGACCTTAAAATGATCGTATCAAAGCCCGGACCACCCCACAGCCGGTCTGATCCGGTTCCGCCATCCAGCGTGTCATCACCCACCGACCCATAAAGAACATCATCATCACCAGCACCACCAACTAATTGCTCGACTTCGCCGGCCTGAGCGCCGCTTCCTTTATAAAGGGTATTACTGAAATTCAACGTGTTGCTGGCGTGATAATTATTGTTGTCCTTGTCATACACCTTGCCATCGCTACCAACTAATACATCATCACCATCCATGCCACGGATAACATCAGAACCCCTGCCACCCAGTATGATATTTGCTGCCGAGTCGCCCGTAAGCGTATCGTCTTGATACGTTCCAACTAGATTCTCGAAGTTCTTGGTCTTACCACTGTTTAGAGTATAGGTCAGGCCTAACTGAACATACTGACATGCCCCTAAATTTTTAGACGCTTTGCTTGGTAATTTTGGAACCAAGGAGAGACGGATATGAGCAAAGGGATTCGATGTGCGAATGAGTTTAAGCAGGATGCTGTCGCGCAGGTTGTCGAGCGTGGTTTCCCACTCCAAATCACATACTTACGGGCCTTAGGGTACGACCTTTTTGTGAGCGGTATACAAACTCAAAAAGTTGTCCCCTGCAGTCCCTAAAAATCAATACCTAAAGCGATTAGCAGCCAACTGCTAGTAAACGACTCTTCTGTGCTTTCTTCCTCTACCAAAGTATAGGTAGCCGGTTGGAACCTGGTTTTCCACGCCAAATGCTTTAAAGCCCCGGGTTCATTAGACAGACCCCCAAAATTCAGACATCAGGATTATACGGGTCTTCATCCTCACCATTTATTACGCCATCTCCGTCGGCATCTTCGTCTAGATAATCAGGAATTCCATCATTGTCGAGATCCCAGTCATCAAGGTCAGAAATACCGTCTCCATCCGAGTCCAAGTTCTCTAACGAGGCGTTTATAGCTTCAAATTCACGAACCACAAGAAAGCCTGCGTTCTCACTAAACTGGGTCCTAAACCGAAGAGGCTGAGCCGGCAGAGAAATAGTTTTTTGGACTAACTCACCATCATCCCATTGAACCTCAAACTGGTCGGCGATTCCGGTTAATTCCGTGTCGTCACTCAAAGGGGCTGGATTTACCGTTAACGCAACTTCTCCTCTACCAGAATCAAATCTGAGCAATCTCAAATCATAGGCACTTTGCTCAACGTTAACGTAGTTTCGATAAGGAAACGGTGCCGCCAGAGTTTCTGTATAACCTTCATCATCAAAAATTGTTAATCCGGTGAACGTGTCACTATCAGCCATAGGTAGACGACTTCCCAATAAAGCACCGTGCTCTGATTCTAAATTCGATAATTTAATAAGAGCCGTACGCTCAAAACGTTGGCTTGGAAGATCGTCGTCAGGTAGATCCAGAATAATCGCTTTCAGAGCCGAATCCCCATCCTCCCAACGGATAGTACCCCCAATCTTTTCTCCATCGGGTTTAAACACCTCGTAATCTACCGAGACGGTACCCGTTGATCCACTCGAGCGACTTAACTCAATCTGGTTTGATTGTGAGCCTTCGAGGGCGACTTGACCGAAACTGGTAAAGTTGATGAAACCTCCCCAGTCAGAATCTCTAACTGCGAGCCGAGAAATTCCAATTGACGCTCTGTGCGTTCCCAATAGATACCCTTCTCCACTTTCTAGCTCTAGATAGAATTCTTTCATCCCATGATTGAACCCACGCAAAAGATCGATTGTAAGCAACTTTGGAGAGCCATCACCTGCTGGCCAAGTTAACAACCCGGAGACTCCCGTGAAGTCCTGTCCAGGTTTCGCCGCACCCTTTTGCGTTCGAAAAGGAACCGAAACTTCTGCCGACAAATCTCCCCATCTTTCGACAGCCACGGTAACGTCACTTGCGTCTGGGTCGGGATAAATTGACGCCACTCTGATATTGATAAAGGACTCATCAAGAAGGGCGAGCTTGAACTGCCGGTTTGACAGAGCGCCCTCGGTCTCGTCTACTTTTCCATTGCCATCTGCATCTTGATCACTGTTGTCCCCGACGCCATCACCATCGGAATCTAGAGATTCACTGTCATCATTAGGGAAAGCATCTTCTGAATCGACAACGCCATCCTGATCCATATCATTCACATAAAATCCAAGGGTAGCCTCATAGACAACGCCAATTGAATTCTCGTTGTTTCTACAACCAACCTGCCCTCTTTCGCCACAGCGCTCGTTTGCAACTGTTTCTCCGTCGACTAACAGCCTCCAACCATATGTCCAACCTGACCCACTGTTCCGCAATCTCAGTCGGATCAATGTTTCGCCGTCGCCAATAAATGGAAGAAGGTCAATAGTGCCGGCACCAAACTCTTGAAGAATTTGTTCTTGATCGCTTGAAATCTTAATGACCTGAAAAACATCGTCTACGTTATCAATCTCAAGTTGAAGCGAGCTTATATCGTCAACGGCCCAAGAGAGCTTTCCATCTGAGTCACACAAATCTCCCCAACCATCACCATCGAAATTTTTCTGATCCGCATTCGCTATTAATGGACAATTGTCTTCATCGTCTGCGAGACCGTCGGCATCGTCATCAGAATCAGAATTGTCACCTTCGCCGTCTCCATCTGTATCTCGAGACTCTTCAGCGTTAAACGGAAATCTATCAACCTCATCGGCAAAACCGTCGTTATCGTCATCAAGATCACTGTGGTCTAGAAACCCATCCCCATCAAAATCTCCACTAGCATCATTATCGAAAATAACGCCGATATGCAGGCTTGGATCGGCTCCGGGTACCTCAGCCAACATAACTTCAAAAGGCTCATTAACCTCATCATCAATCAATTGCACCGACGCATACTTTGTTCCCGCTTCGCCAGCCCGCCAGTCAAGGCTTACCGCACCCGCAGAGATAAAATCATCGCCGTCCTGAGCCGAGTTGCTAACTGGGTTTATTGATAATGATGCTGAGCTTTCCACGTCACCAAGACGCGTATATCCAAATCTTACGCCAAACTCATTCTCAACAGCTCTAGTAAAATTTTCAGTAGGGAGAAAAAAGCTTCCGCCTTCCTCTACGGTTTCCGAAACGACGTCAACAACTACGGAATATGGTGAAGTGAGTGAAACATCATCCGGGCGTCTTACAGTCCAAAAAACTTGATATTGTCCAAAGCCGCTAAAGCTGTCGCCTTCCTCCTTTGGTGCACGAAACGTCACACCTTTGGTCCCTGTTTCACCATCTACCCAGGAAAGTCGGTCCGCGGATAAATTTACATTTCTGGTCGCTGATTTCTTAAGATAACTGCGTTCATCAAATACCAAATGAAGGTCTATTGAGAGCTCCCCATCAGCACCGTCGAATCTCTCAAATAAAAGCTCTATCTCACCACCTTGTGTCATCCTGTAGTCGTATGCACGGGCTTCAACTTTTCCCGGATATTTGGCTGGCTGGTCAAACCGCTCGTCGTCTCGAATCGAAACCAGCATCTGGTCCCGTCCGACAACCAAGTTATCTGAATCCAAAGCGTTTAATTGAACTCGAAAATAGACAAACCCGGTTTGACCTGCATCCGCGTTATCAAAAATATTCAATTCGATGAACTTGGTATCCTTCTCGCCTTCTTGCCACACCAATTCACCCTCTGCCTCGGCAAAGTCGATCCCCCCCACTGCAGTGACCGGTTGAGTCTTATAAGCAACACTTACTCGGGAACTATCATCAAACAGTCGATGCACGGGTATGCGCAGATTTTCTGAGTAAGACTCATCGACCACGACATGCCCCAACGCAAGTTCAACGAGGGACTGAGAAATCGGCACCAATTCGGGCGTTGGATCCTCCGAATCATCTTCGGAACGGGTTGGATCAAGCGGATAAGCATCATTCGCATCATCAACACCATCATTATCATCATCAGTGTCGGCATTATTACCGACACCATCACCATCTGAGTCTTCGCTCTCATCTGGGTTGTTGGGAAAAGCGTCCGCATTGTCACCAACCCCATCATTATCAGAATCTATATATTCATTTTTATCGAGCGGGAATCGGTCAAACCAATTCAGAACGCCATCGTCATCCTTATCAGCATCATTCGCGTCAACTACGCCATCATCATCTGAATCTCTTGAGTCCTGGTCATCTTCAAAGATAAAAGCACGCAAAGGAACGTCAGCAAACTGGGAACCATCTTGAAGCCTCACATCGTAGACCAAGAACTTAGTAGACTCCCACAAAGTATTTTGCTTTGCAGATACGGCCACCTCTTTCGATCCGCCCTCGCCATCGGCCCAGACCAGCTGCGTTGAGCTAAAGGTATAATCATTCGTTTGGAGCTGAGGCGACGTGTAAACCTCAGTTAGATTAAGAATCTGTTCTCCAGCAGCACCACCCACCCGATTAAACCCAATAACTCTTTCATCACCTTCTATCAACCGGGTAACTCGATCGAAAGGAATAATCCTCCCTTCTTTTGGCGTCGGATCATCATCGACCACCGTTAGCACTGTCCCCGTTGTAACTTCTTGTAACTGACCTTGAACCTCTGTTTGATATCGCCCGCGGACGAACAAAAACTGGTTTTCCTCACTAATAGCATCACCAGGAACTTCGACCGTTAAATATTGAATATCTTGCTGCCCATCCTCCCAAGACAATCTAGGCTCTGAGAGGATCAGCTCTACAGAAGCATTGTTTTCTTGGTTAATGAAAGCGCCGATAAACCCGTAGTCAAATTCAACCTGGACCTCCCCGGTACTTCCTGCGAAGCGTACAAACGGGATCTCAATCACCTCTCCTTCTTCGACTTTCAATCCGTAACCCGCGGGCTGAATCACACCTTGAGACTCCTCAGGCAGATCACCCAACTCATCCTCAAGGATTAACACCAATGTTTCGCTTTTTCCTAAGTCAGCGTTATCCGCTGAATAGAGTTTCAAGCCAAAACCTAAATATTCAATCTCGCTTTGACTGGAGTCGTCGAAGATGGGGATTTCAATTTGCTTCGGTGCTTTATCACCATCTAACCATGACAGAGTCCCGGTAACCGACTCATAATTCGTACCAGGCAATGCGCTGGATGGCTCTGTTCTGTAAGAGACAGAAACATCCCCTTTGTCGGAAAATAACCGTCTCACCATGACCCTCGCGGTTCCGACATTTTCGGGAACTACTGTGTTGGCTAACCCAAATTCGATGAGGGATTGCGTGATGGCTACTGGGCTGTCCTCGTCGGCATTGTCACCTATACCATCACCATCGGTGTCATGGGTCTCTCCCGAATCAAGTGGAAAGGCATCCTCCTTGTCCGTCACGCCATCACCATCATCATCTGAGTCAGCATTATTACCCAGACCATCGCTATCGGCGTCATCGGACTCACCCGCGTCAAGCGGAAAGGCATCAAATTCATCCGCTCGGCCATCGCCATCATCGTCCGAATCGGAGTTATTTCCAACGCCATCCCCATCAGTGTCAGTACTTTCTGCGGCGTCTAAGGGAAACGCGTCTTCTAAATCAATGACCCCATCATTATCGTCATCTTTATCGGCATTATCTCCGGTGCCATCGCCATCAAAGTCTCTTGTTTCAGATGCATCAACAGGGAAGGCATCTCTGTTGTCTCCCACTCCATCTGAGTCCGAATCCAATGATTCGGCTGGATCCTCTGGAAAAGCATCTTCGTTATCAAGAACATTGTCACAGTCATAGTCAAAAACGCACAGTGTCAAAGACAGCGCTTCTTTAGGTTTGAAGCGACGATTATCGTCCCGCAAGAAAAACCCCTCAGGGAATGCGAGCTCAAACTCCTCATCTCCCACCAAGAGTTCGCTAGGGAACTCCAAGATCAAATTAAGACGACTCTCAGAAACCGCGTAATCTTCAGCGGGCACTACCACACCACTACCCGAAGCCTCTAGCGATACCGAAGGCAGATCAACGACTGAAGAAAGTTGTCTTCCAAAATTCAGTTGTAACCTTACTGACGTATCAGCGTCTCGGAGTCGCTTTAATCCGACATCTGCCGTTTCCAAATAACTATCAAAGTCAAATTTAAGCGCCTGAGAAATTGCAGTGGCGTCTCCACCGCCAACATTACTCAAGACAACGATAAGAGCATCGTCTCCCCTTTCAAGGAAATCAGTTATCTCTGCAGAAGCCTCGTAATACACAACATCGCTCGAATCCTTGAACCAGACAAAAATTTTGTTTCCTATGATTGCCTGTGTTCTGACCCCAGGCTGGCCCGCTGAGGTGTCTTCAACCCTTACGTCATAACCCTTGAGGCTACTGCAACGCCTTAGATTTTCCTCAATATCAACGAGGCAAAATCCCTCTGAGGCGGAAACAGGCGTTTGTAGGAATCGAGTATCTCCAACCTCCAAGTCCCGATGATCTTGGTAAAGCAAGGCAATTGCCTCGGCAAAACGCTCGCCAGTGGAATTTTCATAAACAAACTCGAGATTGACGCCGTCACGCTGACCGTTCGCAAACGCCTCGCGCGAAATTTCCAGAAACTCTTCTGAGGGGTAAAACTCCAGACCCTGAGGTGTAGGATCTTGGTATCGAATAGAGATTGAGCCGATATTCTCTCGCAGTTCGACAACGACCTCGCCGTCATAAACGTCTGTCCAATCGTACGCTTGCCCATCGATTGAGACTAATGTGAATTCTGACCGAACTACCTTTCTATGAAGAATATATTGTCCGGAAAAAGCGAGAGGACGATACTTAATGTCCGTACCGGAACCCGACTGTTTATCATCCTTGAAGGCATTAACATCGGTTTCACAATCACTCAATTCGAGCCAAACCCCCTCATTAGGGCCATCAAAAGGTATATCATCGACAAACCATTTCGATCCCCTTCCATCTGCTACATCGTTGCAACTTGTTGTGCCAAGCTGCAACGAAAGTTCTCGATCAGCAGAAACGATCACAAACGAGTCTCGCGGTGAATTCTTCGCAGTAAGTGAAACGCTATCAATCTCTAGTCGACCCACATGCAGAGTATCGGCGGTTTTCGACATACTTCGCCAGGCCTCGATCCCTTGGCCTTCTTCGGATTTCTCAATAAAAGAAACAACTTTCAGAGTGGCTGCATCCCAAACAACGATTCTTCCGTCCGGCACAGGACCATCACGAAGGATTACCGGCTGCTCGACAGACACAAAGAGCGTATCGTTGATCCATGCGACTGAAGTAACAAAATGATCATCGTCGGTTCGGAGCGGTGTCAGCTCACCGCCGGCATTCATGAACCAGGCCATCGTGCTGTTGGTCCCACCGCTAACATTTGCGGGCAATATCCGATTCCAGTTAAATCCTTGCATCACCGCAGCGCCATCGGACCGGAAATCCATCGCGCCCCGTCCAAAGTCCGAACGATAATTAGGGACCAAAAGTGAAGGCTCGATATCACCATCCTTGGTTAAGAGCAGACAGGCGAAAGTCTGATCTGCTAACCGAACCCTGTACAACGAACACTCTTCATCATCAAGACCATCAATCGCCCGCTGGATATGCGCACTGGTCAGTAGGTAAAGAAATTCTTTATCTGGGCTTAACTGCGCCTCGGCAACAAAGAGCGTCGCGCTCGATGAGACTGGCGATGCCGAGAGGTCCCCATTCCCATCAAAGGAAATCAGATTCGAGATGTTATCTGAGCTCAGACCAAATTTTTCTAACTTCCTCGAACGCTTTAAGAAAGTTCCGTCGCGCTCTTCAGTAACCTCTACTAATTCCGTCGAGAGACCCAAAGAACTCGACCCGGTAAAGTTGAATTTTGTAGATCTCGACAGATTCGAATCAAGAGGGTCAAGGTCAAGCGAATCCGGGATTGAATCATTATCATCGTCAACATCAAAATTATCCCCAATCCCGTCGCCGTCAGAATCCTGTGACTCAGAGGCATCTAAAGGGGCCCAATCATCGTCATCGGACACGCCATCATTATCATCGTCTCGATCCTCGCGGTTCCCGACACCATCAAGGTCGCTATCCAGGGATTCAAACCGATTGAATGGGAAAGCATCTACAATGTCTTCAACACCATCGTTATCGTCATCGATATCACTATTGTTGCCTTGACCATCTAGATCTGTGTCGAGCCATTCCGCCGCGTTATCAGGGAAGAAATCCCTTGAATTGATGATGCTATCACCGTCTCTGTCGATCTTGGCATCAAGCGCCGCTAAGACCTCATTGGCTGAGTTTCGTGTGGCATTTTCGCCCAAAGCCCCTAAGATCAGACTCTGATTGGAAAACCCGAAAAGGTAACGAATCAGCAGCAGCCCGTCCGTTAGAGGGTTAAGCTGCCCGTCTAAATCAATATCGAAATCTTGCCGATGAAGCTCTGCATAGTCATAAACCGCTTGACCGCTCACTCTTTCAGAGCCGGCACCGACTGCATTTTTAGCGAGTGAGTCTCCTTCAAAACCAAATAGATAACGGATCACGAGAAGGCCATCCGTTAATGGCTGCACGACCCCGTCACCATCAAGGTCAAAGGCAAACTCTGATGTTTCAGAATTATTGCCGTAGAAAACTGGAGACAAGCACAGTAGCGCTACTGCAATAAGGATTTTTAACAGCGTCCTGTTCATTTTCGCACCGATAAATGTTTCGAGCTTGGCATCATTGCAGCCTATTTTTCATTCATATTCAACCTGCAGGATTGAGTCTTAGAAGATCGGTATAGACGAGACGATTTAAGCCAAACCCCTGCTTCTTTAAGGTCGCATTTATATGAGCCACGAACATTAATCTGACGGTGAGTGTGAAAGGGCCGATGTTGAGCAGGCTGTTTATGCCAACTGGTAGATGACAACTGATCACCCTTAAATGGATAAGCACTTTGTCAAGGCGCGCTTGTTGTGCCCTTGGGTGGTTGAGGTGTGTTCAGAAAAGTGAAGAACCAATGCACCAGCACAACGAGGATCAAATCGTCTGTCACCAGCAGGAGCCGGCTGAGTCCCAATCCACCCAAAAAAACAACAATGCAATGACGCAAACGCCATCGTAGGGTGAAGAAGTGTATGCCGGCAAAAATCAGATTGCTGACCACGACCGATCCCGTGTATCCCAGCAAGCTCTGCAAAAGCTGTGGCGCCACCAGTCGAAAAAGAAGCTCCTCGACCAATGAGATCATCCCTAAGTAGGCCAGCCAAAGAAAGGTCTGCCGCTGCGCTTCGATGCCGCGCCAACGCCAATGCAAACCAACAAAAGTGAGCAACGCAATCAATAGGCCCAAATGCAACGATTTGATCTGCAATACATTTTGTTTGCTTAAGGGGCCTAACGCCTGGCTGGCTGACGGCAGATCACCGCCGATGTATAGGCGTATCCCCACGCAAATCATTAAAAGCAGGCTCATGGTCAGTCCATGACGGATGAACACCCAACGAAAGCTGTCGACCAGAAACCCGTTCGAGCCCGCCTGTCGCTGCAACCGACCCTGCCGGTTTTGATTTGTATTATTCATGAACCACCTTACATCGCGACGCTCAAATCAAAATCAGCTCAAGCATTGTAATTTCATAATTGAATGTGCTCCAGGGTCTCGCGGCAGAGGATGAAACCAATGCAGAACCCGCACAATTTAAAGGCGCCAACCAACGGATTCCTGAAACTTCTTTAACGATTTGGTCCTCAGAAGGCCTACCGCCGTCGGTCGATAACGATTTCTCAGGGTACGCCTTATCCTAAAGCCCGTTAGCACAGGCTCGCCGCTTTTCCACGGTTGAACAAAGAAATGTCACCAACCCTGCAAGCTAAAGGATGTCTTGCAATCTAACTCGAGGCCATTGCGCTCAACCCTGCCCGAAATGCCGGCGCCGCCAGCGCAATCATGGCCTGAACCCTATCGCGATGATTGAGCGTCTTTAAATGCGCCACACCAAACTCCGTCACCACAATGTCAACATCGGTTCGCAGCGCAGTCACCATTTCCACTTTCGGGACAATCCTTGAGACACTGCCACCTCGTGCGGTGGCCGTCATGGCAACAATCGAGCGACCGCCCTTCGACGCTTTGGCCGCCCGCATAAAGTCCACCGAGCCGCCGGTGCCGGAAATCTGCCTGCCACCAGCAACTTCGGCGTTCACCTGCCCAAAAAAATCCACCTCAACCGCCGAGTTAATCGACACGAATTGCGCCAACTGGCTAATCGTTTGGACGTCATGGGTATAGTTCGCACCGCGAAACACAACGTTGGGTGCTTGCGACAACCAGTCGAAAAACGCGTGATTCCCCAACGCCATGCCCGTGACATGCTGCCCTTGATCAATGGCTTTGCGCTGGCCCGTCACGTTCCCTGATTGAATCAGGGCTTGTCCCCCACCATCGAGTAAACCACCATGCAAACCCAAATCATTTTTATCGGTCAACTGACCTAGAATGGCAGCTGGTATGGCACCAATTCCAGTTTGCAGACAATCGCCATCCTGAATGAGCTCAGCAACCCGCTCACCGATCTTGCGCGAGACATCATCTAGCTGAGGCGCGGCCAGCTCCGGCAATGGCAAATCAGACTCGAACGCATAATCGATTTTGTTCGGGTCAAGCGCTAGTCCGCCAGCGGGCGCTATAAACCCGCGATTGATCTCAACGATCACGGTTTTAGCGCAATCCAAAACCGCCGCATTGAAGTCAACATTCGGCCCCATTCGCAGCACCCCATCGCGATCAAAACCGGCTTGCAGCAGACAAACATCAACGCCTGCGCTCAAGTAATCAAAGACCGCCCGCATTTGCATGGGCAAAAAGTGCACGCGGCGGGGATCCGCCGCCTTCGCCAGTGTCGCGGACATGAAGAACGTAGTGATCGATGCCGTGTCGTTCAACGCCGTAAAATCTGTGCTATTCAAACCTGGCAGCGGAAACTGGATAAAGTTTAAATGAGCTGGCAGATGAAGCGTTGCCAGATGCGCCAGCAGCGCTCGAGGCTCGTTACTGCTGCCCGCAACATAAACCCGTTGTCCTGGATCAAAACAGGCTAATAATGATTGCATCAACTCACCCTTTTTTTCGCCGCTCAATGGCTTCCTAGTACTCGATTTTAAGCGATTCTGATCGAAATTCGGCAGGTCGTAATCGCTCCTGCCAGGCCGATAGCGGCGTAAAACCCTGCTAGATTCCAGCCCCTAAATATGGCCGCTCGTACCGCCGTCGACTTCAATTGCGGCACCGTTGACATACGACGCGGCATTGCTCGTCAAAAACACAATCATGGACGCCACTTCTTCTGATGTGCCATATCGTCCCACCGGCACGCCGCGACCATTGCGCATCAATACCTCTTCTTTGGTTGAATCAGCCGCTTCGGCGATCTCGGTTGCCGCTCGGTCCCACATGGCGGTATGAATGAGCCCCGGCAGAACCGAATTCACCAAAACGCCATCTCCGCCGTACTTGCGCGCTAAGGATTTTGCCATGGAAATCATCGCCGCTTTGGTCGTACCATAATCAATCAGCGCGGCATTGGGGTATTTTGCCGCACCACTGGCGACCATAATAACCCGGCCCCATTTTTGCTTTCGCATCGCGGGCAGACAGTGCCGAGTGCACCGCACAGCCGAGAGCAGGTTCAGTTCGTGCAGCGACTGCCAGTCTGCATCCGACATATACAGAAAATTCCGCGAGGGAGACGCACCAACATTATTGATCAGGATGTCAATATCACCGGTTGCCGTTACCGCATCAAGAAAGGTTTGGGTGGACGCTGCATCCTCCATATCCGCCACAAAACCGGTTACCGCGCCAGCGCCTTTGGGTTGATAACCGGCAAGCTTTGCAACACCCGACGCGGTCCGCGCGCAGAAGCTTACCTGCGCACCATGATCCGCCAACAGCTTAACCACCGCCTCACCAATCCCAAGGCTTGCGCCGGTTACCAGCGCCCGCTTACCACTCAAATCTAAATCAATCACAGTGTTCTCCTTCTTTCTTCTTGAGGACTAACCTTCAACGCTTGGCGACACATTCTATCGCCAAAGGCAGTAACCATCGGCGACCACACCCAGCGCGGCACAGTCAGCCGCACAGGCATTGGGTCGACTATCACCATCGGTATCCGTCAAAGCACCCAAGCCATCAGCGATCCACCACTTTATGCGTCAGGCTAAAATAAGCACGATTCAACAATAGGACTGGATCCCCCTGCACGTCGTCATAAGCTTCTGTAATCCCTGCATTCAGAATCATTTCAAGCGACGCGCCCGCGTTGATCAAAGTCATCATTTGTGAGCGGATATCTTTTAGCATCGCGATGTAATTTGCCAACCCTTGGTAATTGGAGAGCGGGCCGTGACCCGGCACCACCACGGTGTCCGAGTTAATCTGCGCAAGGGTTGCTTCACAGAAGGCAATAATGCCGTCGATCGACCCACCGTTGCCCGCATCTATAAAGGGATACCCCGAATTGTTATAGACATCACCCAAGTGCACAGCGTTGTCGCCTCTAAAGATCACGGCCGTGTCGCCCGTTGTATGCGCGGCGCCGAAGTGCATCAATTCGATTACCTGACCATTGAAGTGAAATTGCATCTGATCCTCAAAGGTCATGACCGGCAGCGCTGCCAGCGGATAAGCTTTTTGATCGTAAGCAATACTGACCAGATTGATCACTTGGTCTTCGGTCATTTTTGCTCGGGAATTCGCTTGCGCGACAATCCACGCGCCATCGGGTCCTAAAAACTGATTGCCGTCAGCATGATCAAAATGCCAGTGGGTGTTGATCGCAAAATCTACCTGATTGCCGCCCAAATCCTTAATCGCCGCACGGATCTTATCGGCCAACGCGGGGAACTGGTCATCGACGACCAGGACGCCTTGCGAGCTCACGCTGACCGCAATATTGCCGCCCGCACCGTACAGCACATAGAGCTGGTCACTGATCCGCTCTGCGGTGATTTCAGTGGCTTCAAAATCCCACCCAAAGGCCACCGCAATTTCTGCCAGCCCGACCGGCGTCGGCACCGGCGGCCCGGAATGCGCATTCCCGTGGGCGCTGACCAAGGCCGTTATGATCATCAAACTCTGCACTAAAATTTTCTTCATCGCTTTAACCCCTCTTTAAAATGATACGTTGGTAAAACGCGCCCAACATAACCCGATTTGAACCTTAGAGATTCAGCTGGCACGTTTTACGCAACCTTTTTACCCATCCTTTTACTCAACCTTTTTACCCAACCTTTTTACGCAACCGTCGGTGATCGCCCGCAGCAGAATTTTGCTCCCTGGTTCAGGGCGTTATGATCCGCTAGAGCGTCCCCTTCGATTCAACACTGAAAACCAACTGGCAAGGTATCAGCGTCGTGACGGTTTGAGCACTGCTTCAACGACCAACAACGTGCGCCCGAAGTCGCACATAAACAATCCAATCTTTCATCACTTGGCCGCACAACGCGCCGCCCCTCACAACGGCCCACCGCCTTGCAGCGCAGGTTATCACGGTTAAAGACCGCCAAACCCGAGCCGCCACTGCCTGAATCATGAGGCCAATCGCGACACATTTCCACCCTCTAAAAGGCTAGGACGCGCACGCTCTTTGATCTGAGCTAGAACGAAGTTGCCCTTTTTGGCGCACCGGGCGCAATCCAGGCTTCGGGTCAGTCTCTAGCAGGGCGGTTGACGTGCCTATTCAGTATTCTTTGTGCTTGTGCGGAAAACGTTGACAGCGCACTTCAGACAGCACGACAAATAACATGCTGCGCAGTATTTGTGAAAAACAGAATCCAACGGAAGCAACACTGTGGAAGTTATGACCCAATCGCCGGAACTTGAGATTGCGCTGGTAGCCCCCCCGAACTGGGCTGACAAGCCGTGGGTCCATGATCAGCTCACTTCGCCTCGCGAGAACGCGCCGCCGCGGCACTTATCGCCCGATGGCTTTTAGCTTTTCTGGAATGTCAATCGCTCTCACAATATTAAAGAAATTGAAGGCAATCTGTAGATCTTCATTTCTCGACTGAATGGAGGTCAAGCAGGTTCGTTTCAGAGTCCTTTGATGGCTTGGCAGCGCCCCCGGTCAGCTGATAGTCTCCCTGATGAATCGCAACATTGTTCGC
>JAQWWC010000099.1 GCA_029249645.1 Pseudomonadales bacterium | reverse complement strand
CAGTTTATTCAATTGTGTAACCAGATCCATACGCCCCTTGTCTTCCTGCACAATATCACGGGTTATATTGTCGGCACGGAATTCGAACAGGGGGGCATTACCAAGAACGGTTCGAAAATGATCAATGCCGTCTCAAATTCAACGGTACCGCACATCAGCATAATCGTCGGCGCATCATACGGCGCTGGAAACTACGGCATGAGTGGTCGCGCCTTTGGCACGCGGTTCACCTTTATTTGGCCTAGCGCCAAAATCGCCGTAATGGGGCCGAAGCAAATGGCTGGCGTCATGAGCATCATCGGGCGCGCCTCTTCGGAGCGACGTGGCATTGCGTTCGATGAAGCCGCTGACGCCGCCCGCGCCGAGGTCGCTGAATACTGGGCGGAGGAGCGCTCAAAAGGGCTCTACGCCACCTCCCGGGTAACAGACGATGGCATGATTGATCCACGCGACACCCGAGATGTGATCGGCATCACCTTATCTACCTGCCATAACAATACGATCCAAGGCACTAAGGAGTTCGGCACATGGCGAATGTAACCCCAATCCGAAAAATTCTGATCGCAAATCGAGGCGAAATTGCCCGCCGCATTATTCGAACGGCGAAGGACATGGGCATCGCAACGGTTGCGATCTATTCTGAAACCGACGCCTTTGCCCCATTTGTCTTGGAGGCCGACGCCGCCATCGCTTTATCGGGAACCACCCCAGCTGAAACCTACCTCGACACCAAGAAGGTCCTCGAGGCCTGCCGTGTGAGCGGTGCCGATGCGCTCCACCCTGGATACGGCTTTCTGTCCGAGAATACAAGCTTCGCACAGGCGATTCAGGCAGCCGGGATGATTTTTATCGGGCCATCAACCACTGCGATCGATCAGATGGGCGACAAACTCTCGGCAAAAGCGCTCATGCAAGCAGCTGGTGTTCCGACCTTGCCGGCTATTGCCCTGACGGGCACTGAAGACTTAGCCGCAGCGGGGGAAAGCATTGGTTATCCCGTTCTGGTCAAAGCGTCCGCAGGCGGAGGTGGCCGCGGTATGCGCGTGGTTGAAAACCCAGAGGCGCTTGCAGCAGCAGTCGCGTCCGCGCAACGAGAAGCCGGTTCTGCGTTCGGAGATGATACCGTTTTCTTAGAGCGATGGCTGAGCACGTCTCGGCACGTTGAAATCCAGATCCTAGGAGATCAATTGGGCCATGTCGTCCATTGTTTTGAGCGGGAATGTTCCATCCAAAGGCGTCACCAAAAGATAATCGAAGAAGCACCCTCCCCAGCCGTCACCGAGACCATTCGTGCCGCCATGGGTGATGCTGCGGTTGCAGCGGCCAAAGCCATAGGTTACCACTCTGCGGGCACGGTTGAATTCTTGCTTGCGGGTGAAGAATTTTTCTTTCTCGAAGTTAATACGCGGCTGCAGGTGGAACATCCCATCACCGAAGAAATCACCGGACTCGATCTTGTCCGAGAGCAAATTCGAGTTGCCGAGGGCCATGCCCTTGAATTCAGCCAGGAGGATCTCAGTATTTCCGGCCACGCGATCGAAGCCAGAATTTACGCAGAGAATCCTGCGCGCGACTTTCTCCCCGCTCCGGGCACCATCAAAGCCTGGCAACCCTCAACCGTTGCCAAAGCTCGATTTGATTCAGGCATTGAGACTGGCAGCATTATTGGGACGCAATTTGACCCCATGATCGCAAAGGTCATTGTTCATGCTAAAACGCGAGCCGAGGCTATATCGCGACTAGCCCGGGTGCTGGAAACGACTCGTATTCAGGGGTTGACCACCAATCGAGATTTTTTGGTCGCAACCCTTAGAACACAGGCCTTCCAAGACGGCGACACCACAACGGACTTTATCGAACGCGTAAACCCTGCACGGGAGACGATCGTCGCCACCCAGCATTTGCACCACGCCGCCATTGCCGCAGCAATCGAATTACGAGCCCAACGCCAGCGCCAGGCAACGGTTCTTAAAGGCATTCCCAGAGGCTGGCGCAATTCGCATCTGCCACCACAACGGGTTTCATTTACATATCGGGCCGTCGAGCTCAACCTAGAATACCGCACTGACCGGGATCAAACCCTGCGTTTCAGCGTTAATGATGAGCCCTGCCACTGCCAAGTTTATGAGGCTGGCGAAGGCTTCGTGGATTGCCGCATTGGCGCCCAGCGATTACAGTTTCAGGTCAATGCGAGCGACGATGAACTTTTGGTTCATGGTCCCGATGGCGACATCACCTTGCAGCGCAAACCGCGATTCCCTAGGAAAGATATGGACGGCCTCAGCGGAGGCCTGACCGCTCCGATGCCAGGCAAAGTCTTAGCGGTCAAAACCGCTGACAATGCAAAAATTTCAAAAGGCGACACGCTACTCATTTTGGAAGCCATGAAAATGGAGCATCAAATTATCGCGCCACGCGATGGCGAAATTGCCAGTGTCAAAGTCATCGAAGGTGACCAAGTCGCCAACGGCGAGTTGCTTATTGAAATGAAGGACCCTGATGTACCGGGAGATGCCTCATGAACACTCAAACCGCAACACGCCTGGAGACGCGGCAAGGCGCAGCTTGGATCACATTGAACCGACCCGAGAACCGAAACGCGCTGTCCGCGGCGTTGGTGAACGAGTTATACCAGCACCTCCAAGCAGCCAATGCAGATGACGCCGTGCGGTGCATTGTTATCACTGGCGCGGGCACAGCGTTTTGCGCCGGCGCCGATTTAAAAAGCCCACCAGGGGCCACCATCTCTGGCGAGGCCTCCGTGCCTTATGCGGACGTTCTAATTGCGATTCAAGAGAGCCCTAAACCGGTGATCGCCGCCGTGAACGGCGCCGCCTTTGCGGGGGGCCTAGGCCTCATTGGTGCAGCCGACATTGTGATTACGGTCGATGACATTCAATGCAGTTTTTCAGAAGTCCGAATTGGGGTCATTCCCGCTGTGATCAGCGTGGTTTGTCTACCGAAATTGGGCCCCCATCATGGTATGAAACTTTTTCTAACAGGTGAACGCTTTAGCGGCCGCGATGCGGTTTCGATGGGGCTGGCGCATCGCGCCGTACCTCATGCAGAACTGGTTAAAGCCGTCGAGGAAGAAGTCGCGATGATTAACTTAGGCGGCCCAATGGCTGTTAAAGAATGCAAACGTTTGGTTCGGGCGGTTAGTGCTTGGGATCGAGATGAGGCCTTTGCACAAACGCAACGCTGGAGCGTCAGCATGTTTCAGTCCGAGGAAGGTGCCGAGGGCATGGCCGCCTTTCGAGAAAAACGCAGCCCCAACTGGATCGAACACTCTTAACCCGAGCCCCCAACCAGATCACAGCACAGCATTGGAGCATCCTATGAGCGACATCATCAGAATTGGTAACTGCAGCGGCTTTTACGGCGATCGGTTGAAGGCCGCAATTGAGATGGTTGAAGGGGGTCCAATTGATGTTCTGACCGGCGACTATTTAGCCGAGCTAACAATGAAGATTCTGTACGATCAACGCGAGCAACGCGGCGCGCACCTAGGTTACGTCGGCACCTTTTTAAAGCAGTTCGAAGAAGTCGTCGCCGCGTGCCTCGCTCGCGGCATCAAAATCGTGACCAATGCGGGCGGACTCAACCCGGCTGGGCTAACCGAAGAGGTCGAAAAAGTACTCAAAGCTCAAGGCTTGCAGGCAAAGGTCGCCTATATAGACGGCGATGACCTGATGCCCAACCTTGCTGCATTGCAAGCCGGCGGCGAAGCCTTCATTAATATTGATCAGGGCAAATCACTCAGTGAATGTGGTAATGAAGTGGTGACCGCCAACACCTATTTTGGCGCTTGGTCGATTAAAGAGGCCTTAGATCTCGGCGCCGATATCGTCATTTGTCCGCGCGTAACCGACGCGGCCGTCGTGATTGGTCCCGCTGCTTGGAAGTTCAACTGGCAGCGCAATGACTATGATGCCTTAGCGGGTGCCCTGACGGCCGGGCATATCATTGAATGCGGGGCGCAATGCTGCGGCGGCAATTATTCTTTTATTGAGGAAGTGCCAAGTTTCCGCAATGTCGGTTACCCGATTGCCGAAATCGCATCCGACGGCAGTTTTGTCATCACCAAGCATGACAACACTGGCGGCCTCATCTCATCGGGCACCATCACCGCCCAGCTTCTGTATGAAATTTCAACGCCTGCCTATTACAACCCGGATGTGATCGCGCACTTTGATACATTAAAAATTGAGGATATCGGTCCGCACCGCGTCCGAGTATCGGGTTGCCGCGGCAGCAGCCCACCTCCAACCCACAAGGTCTGCATCAACACCAAGGGACAATTTAGAAATGGCGTTGAAATTTTACTGACTGGTCTAGACATCGAGAAAAAAGCCGAGCTCTACCTTGACCAAATTTTTCACAACTTAGGCGGTCGAGATCAGTTTGATGATGTTGAGGTACAGCTCATTCGATCGGATAAAGAAAACCCAAGCAGCAATGAAGAAGCCCATGCTGCTTTGCGCATTACTTGCCTCTCTTCAGATCCCAAGAAGGTCGGACGGCTCTTCCAAGCAAAAATCACTGAGCTCGCCTTAGCAACGGTTCCCGGTAATACCGGGCGCGGCAACAGCATGGGAGGCGGAGCTGCAACCATTGTTTATTGGCCCGCGCTGATTGATAGCCAGAAAGTCACAGAATTTTTACATATCGACGGCCAAACCATCGAAGTACTGCCCACCCAGCGTCTCGGTTTGCCAGAGCAATCCTACCAGCAAATGCCGACTCAGCGACTCGCTGTACCAGGTGGACCCAAAACAACCACAGCCTTTGGCCGCCTGTTCGGCACTCGGTCCGGCGATAAGGGCGGCTGCGCAAACTGTGGGGTCTGGGCCAAAACCGACGAAAGCTTCGCTTTTTTGCAAGAATACCTGACAGTCGAGCAATTCAAGTTATTGTGTCCTGATGTTGCACAATACAACATTGAACGCTACGAGCTACCAAACCTTAGATCGCTCAACTTTTACATCAAAGGTATTTTAAAAGATGGGGTGTCATCGAATAACCGGATTGATGGCCAAGCAAAATCTTTTGGGGAGTACCTTCGAATGAAGCACATCGAGGTGCCCGAGCGCCTTCTGGCTTAGCCCAGTAGAACCGGCCGACAGCACGGCTAAGGCTCTGCGCCAAACACAACGCTTGCGGGCGAACCTATGCGCGTTTCCTGACCGTGGTCAGGCGTTCTTGATGGTCAAGCCGCCATCCGCGGGCAGCACCACCCCAGTGACGTAGCGCATCGCAGGCAGCACGAGACTTAGTGTTGCATGGGCCACTTCTTCAGGCTCACCATAGCGACCGATAGCGGTCCGCCGTTTGGCAAAAATAACTTTATGCTCCTCATTGATCCCTTGGGTCATACCGGTATTGATCGGCCCGGGACAGACACAATTGACCGTGATCCCCTCACGCCCAAATTCAATCGCCATGGACCGGGTTAATCCTATAACGCCCGTTTTCGCCGCGGTATACGGACCACCATATTTGGTTGCACCGAGCCCTTCTGTCGATGCGATGTTCACGACCCGGCCCTCATTCGACGCACGAAGGTGCGGCAGCGCGGCCCGAACCATCAACGTTTGTGCTGTTAGCAATACCCCAACAACCTTATCCCACGCCTCAATATAGTGATCTGAATCTAAGGGGGCGGGAATCGAGATTCCCGCATTATTAATTAGAATATCGATCCTGCCAAAGTGGGACGCAATGTCCGCCACAACCGTCTGAATCGCATCTCGATCCAACAAATCAAGTACCCATGCCCGGCTTACATACCCGGCCTGGCTCAGTTCATCTTGCACCGCGAGCAAACTCGCCTCATTCACATCGATTAGCGCAACCTGCGCGCCTTCATCTGCAAACAGGTGCGCTGTGGCACGCCCCATGCCACTCCCGGCACCCGTAATAATCGCCACTTTTCCTTCGATTGAACGGCTGAGTTGGCTGAGTCGTCGCATGATTTCTCCAAAATTTTTGATCTGACTTGAGTGTCTCAGAAAGCCTTTGTATTGACCAGAGCGGTCGCGCCCTCGGTGGGACCTTGATACACTCCCTGCACGAACAAGAGGCATGAACATGGCTAGACCAGCAAGACTTGCGCGGATTGACGTGGCAAAGCAAGCAATGAATTTTTCCGCTGCACATTTTACGATTTTTAGCGCAACCGATCGGGAAGACCTCCACGGCCATAACTTTCAACTTGCCTG
>JAQWWC010000098.1 GCA_029249645.1 Pseudomonadales bacterium | reverse complement strand
GCAATTTGCTCAGCCAGCGCGGCCTTCACAAAATTCAAGAACAAAGGATGACCGCCCCGAGGCGTTGACGTGAATTCTGGATGAAATTGACAGGCGACAAACCACGGATGATCCACCACTTCGATCACTTCGACCAATGACTGATCCTTCGAAACCCCCGCAATGCGAAGCCCAGCCCGCTCAAGTTCTGGGACATAGCTTGGGTTTACCTCAAAGCGATGACGATGGCGCTCTTTGATGCGCTCCTCACCATAGACCGCTCGGGTAATCGCGCCTTGATTAAGCACACATTCTTGCTCACCCATTCGCATGGTTCCGCCCAGGTCTGAATCCAGGGAGCGGGTTTCTTTCAAACCAGCCTCGTTGACCCATTCTGTGATCAGCCCAATAATGGGATGCGGCGTATTGTGATCCACTTCCGTACTATTGGCACCCTCAAGACCCGCGACATCCCGCGCAAACTCAATGATCGCTGCGTGCAAGCCGTAACAAATACCTAGGTAGGGAATTTTATTCCGCCGGGCAAAACCGGCGGCTAGAATTTTTCCTTCAAAACCGCGGCTGCCGAACCCGCCCGGCACTAAAACGGCATCCGCGCCGGCCAAAATCTCAACGCCTTCCGCCTCAACTCGTTCAGAATCAACAAAGTCAATATTCACCTTCGTTTCAGAATGAATTCCGGCATGGGTTAATGCCTCATTCAAGCTCTTATAGGCATCCAACAAGTCCATATACTTGCCAACCATTTTAAGATGAATCTGATGTTTTGGGTTCTGCTGCAACTCTAAAACCCGCTGCCAATCTGACAAATCTGCCGGCGGCACATCGAAGCCTAACTTTTGCACAACGATTTCATCGAGGCGCTCTTCAGCCAACCGAGCCGGGATTTCATAAATACTCTTAGCGTCCAGCAGCGGAATCACGGCGTCGAGTTCGACGTTGGTAAAGAGTGCTATTTTATCGCGTGCCGATTTCGGGATTTCGTGATCAGAGCGAACAATCAAAATATCGGGTTGCATACCCACCGACCGTAACTCTTTGACAGAGTGTTGGGTCGGCTTGGTTTTAGTCTCACCAGCGGTTGCAATATAGGGCACAAGCGTCAAGTGCATTAGTAAGGCGCGGGACGAGCCCATTTCAAAGCGAAGCTGCCGGGCGGCCTCTAAAAAAGGCTGACTTTCAATGTCTCCGACGGTGCCACCAATTTCGATCAACGCGACATCAAACCCTTCCGCAACCTGTAGTATTCGGGATTTAATCTCATCCGTGATATGAGGAATCACTTGGATCGTTGCGCCCAGATATTCACCCCTACGCTCACGCGCAATCACATCGGCATACACCTTACCCGTGGTGAAATTATTCTTTCGGGTCATGCGGGTCTGGACAAAACGCTCGTAATGACCCAGGTCGAGGTCAGTCTCAGTACCATCGGCGGTGACAAATACTTCACCATGCTGCAAAGGGCTCATGGTGCCCGGATCAACGTTAATGTACGGATCCAGTTTCTGCATCGTCACTTTGAGACCGCGGGACACCAAAACGGCGCCCAAAGAGGCTGCGGTTAGGCCTTTTCCTAGCGAGGAAACCACTCCGCCTGTGACGAATATTAAACGGCTCATAGAATTTCCATCTCTGTTGATCAGGCGGAAGGACCCGCCCGAGATGGGTTTATAGACTAACACCGTCGTCGCTTTGGCTCAATATAAATTCAACCTGCCGGATTAGACGCGGGTCAGAGACACACGCCATCCTGCGCTATTTTTAGCCGCTAGAAAGCCTTGTGCAACCTCTTGCTTTAAACCCCATTCCGGCAGCGCAGGGGTCGCAATCACTTCACCATTAAGCATCAATAGCGGCAGCCGTTGCCGGACCCAGTGCGGCACCTTGGCTTCTCGAAGACGATCAAGAATCCGTTTATTATGTCCTTTGAGACGCTTCTGTCCTGGCTTATCCAGTATCCAGCCAAGCCCCGATAGGTCAGAGGCAATACCGCCTAAATCCGATTCAACCGCGAGCGTGACCCCGCCTAAATCGACTGGAGCGCGCTCAAACGGCCAGCCAGCCTGGCCTTGCCTCTCGGTCGGAATAGCGGGCACCAAAACGAATTCATTGCGATGACGGTGGTATTCGTGACCCAACACCGCCTGGCTTGCAGGCTCTTGCTGCAGGGATGACACTAGCATCGTAAGACAAACACGCAATTGTCCGGCTGAGGGCACCGCATCCGCCGTATCCATTATCTGAGTTTTGAGCGCATTCAAAGCCCGGTCTTGATCGAGTTGCTGTAAGCCTTCGACAGAAAAACCCCCAGGGGTTTGCAGCTTTAATAAATCCTCCCGACCCAATGCCGCGAGCAAGGATCGGTTGGTCTCATCGCTACTGATCTGACGCGCAAGACGCGCCGACCAACCTTGAAAACGGCCATCCAAAAAAGGCGCAATCCTATGCCGGATAAAGTTGCGATCATGGGTTTGATCCGTATTGCTAGGGTCCGAAACATACGACAGTTCATGTGCCTGGACATAGGCTTCAAGAACGACCCGTGGCACGTCCAACAACGGTCGATACAGCTGCCCCAAGCCAAGGGATCTCGCCTGCGGCATACCGAACAGCCCCATCGCACCATGCCCACGCAACAGCTGGAAGAGCCCCGTCTCGGCTTGATCCTGTTGATGATGCGCCAGCAACAATCGATCTCGCGGCCCTAGGCGCTCGGCAAAAGCCTCATAGCGCGCCAGCCGTGCATTGGTTTCAAGACTACCGATTGCAGCAACCTCGACTCGTTGACACATCAAAGGAACCCCGAGCTCCGCGCAGAGGGCCTCGCAGTGCGCTTGCCAGGCATCTGCCTCAGCCTGCAGACCATGATTAATGTGAATTGCCTTAAGCGGTGGACGATCAGCCAGCTGGGCGACGCAATGCAGCAGCGCCGTGGAATCCAGACCGCCACTCAAGCCTACAATCAGGCAATCGACATCCGGCGCCGTGAGGGTTTGGATCGCCGTTTCAGGCAGCAGGGACATCGCGCTTAACCACCGCCACTGTGGGGGTGATAATCAAGCCCGACGCGGTCTGACCCGAATTGCGCTCGAAGACCGTCAAGTAATTCATCGCTGGGCTTCACGCGCCACTGATCGCCCAACTGCAGTTCGGCGGTCGCCCCGTTGGTGCAATAATCAATAATCACTGGGCAGCCGTTTCGTTTTGGCTCCTGGTGAAGACTTAACAAATCGGCCAAATTCTTTGAAAACTGGTCATCTAAACCCGCGTGATGAACCCGCACCGTAAGCCCTCGCAGAGCACGCTGGCGCGCCTCAACCAAAGAAAATATTTCTGTTGCGCGTACCCGCAGCCCACCTGAAAAATCATCTTGTGCTACCGATCCCCGAATCACCAAAAGATTGTCCTTGCTGATTTTATCTCGAGTCATCTCCAGAAGATCGGAGAACACGCCAACCTCAATCCGCGACGTTCGATCGTCAAGGGTCACGAAAACAATCGTCCCACGTTGGGTTTTCATACTGCGCAAGCCAATGACCCACCCGGCAAAAAGCTGTTCGCTTTGGCTTGCCCGTAATTCACTAATTCGGGTACTTGCAAAATACTTGAGCTCATCACGATAAATGTCGATCGGATGACCCGTTAAGTACAGGCCTAGCGCTTCTTTTTCCCGAGCCAGGCGAGTCGCCATAGTCAGGACGTTACGGGTGTCAATGTGATCAATGCAGACCGGATCGGCTGAAACAGGCTCAATTTCACCAAACAAATCGGTATGGCCCGCTTCCTGATTGCGGGCCGTTTGCTCGGCAATTTGCAGTGCCTCTTCCTGATGTTGCAGCAACCAGCCCCGACTGCCATCAATTCCGTCTTTGGCACTCGCCGCATCGGGCGCAAGATGATCCAGCGCACCGGCATGGATGAGCGCTTCAAGTGCGCGACGATTCAAGCGTTTGACATCAACCCGATGACAAAAGTCGTACAAGTCTTTGAACCCCTCCGCACGCCTCGCTTGGGTCAACGCCTCAATAGGTCCCTCACCAAGCCCCTTAATTGCACCCAAACCGTAGACCAAATGCGTCTTAGATTGCGCGACAAATCGAAAGGCGCCACTGTTAACACTGGGCGGGTCTAAGACGAGCCCCATTTCTCGGCACTCTTCAACGTTAATCACGATCTTGTCAGTGTTTTGCATGTCAGCGGACATCACTGCCGCCATGAAATCGGCCGGATAATAATGTTTAAGCCAGGCGGTTTGATACGCTACCAGCGCGTAGCAAACCGAGTGCGGTTTGTTAAAGCCATACCCCGCAAACTTCTCCATAAGATCAAATATATAGCCGGCTTGTTGTTCTGAAACGTCGTTATTCATGGCCCCATCTACAAAAGCCTGGCGTTGTTTGGCCATTTCTTCCGGCTTCTTCTTCCCCATGGCCCGTCGCAACAGATCTGCGTCGGCTAACGAGTAGCCTGCCAGAATTTGCGCGATCTGCATTACTTGCTCCTGGTAGAGCATCACGCCATAGGTATCTTGCAACACCTCTTTTAAACTGGGATGCAGATAATCAACCTCATCAAGACCATGCTTGCGGCGAATAAAATCATCGGCGAGCTGCAGAGGACCTGGTCGAAACAAAGCAACCAACGCCACAATGTCCGCAAACCGGTTCGGCTTAACCCGTTTCATAAGATCCTTCATGCCGCGGGATTCGAGCTGAAACACCGCCGTGGTTTTGGCCGCCTGCAGATCCTGATAAATCGCCGGATCCTCCAAAAACAGGGTATCGATATCAACTAACGGCTCATCAGCGAGCGCTAAGCGCTGGTTGATACTTTTGACTGCATTATCAATGATGGTCAGGGTTCGCAAACCCAGAAAGTCAAACTTAACCAACCCAGCCTGCTCAACATCATTCATATCAAACTGGGTCATCAACCCGCCACCCGATTCGTCACTATAGGTTGGTGAAAAATCTGTGAGGCGGGTCGGCGCGATTACCACGCCACCGGCATGGCGACCCACATTTCTAGCGAGGCCTTCTAGTTTGAACGCCATTTCCATAATTTCTTCAGCTTCATCACTTGTGCGGACGAACTCAGTTAATAGCGGTTCTTCTTCCATGGCCCGGGTCAAGGTCATCCCGGGCTCAAACGGAATCAGCTTAGAAAGCTTGTCCGCCAACCCGTAGGACTTGCCCTGCACTCGTGCCACATCTCGCACCACAGCCTTTGCTGCCATCGTACCAAAGGTGATAATTTGCGACACGGCTTCATAGCCGTAACGCTCTGTCACATGCTGAATGACCCGATCCCGGCCGTCCATACAGAAATCGATGTCGAAATCTGGCAAGGAGACCCGCTCTGGATTCAAGAAGCGTTCAAATAGAAGGTCGTACTCTAAAGGGTCGACGTCGGTAATTTTTAACGCATAAGCCACCAGCGAGCCCGCACCCGAGCCGCGACCCGGCCCGACCGGAATACCCTGGGCTTTCGCCCACTGGATAAATTCCATCACGATCAAGAAATAGCCCGGGAATCCCATGCTATTAATCACATTCAGTTCGAAGGCCAAACGATCAAAATAGTGCTGCTGCCAAGGTTCCTCGGCAGGCATTTTGGCATCACTAAATTTTTCAAACCGATCCATCAGCCCGGCGCGCGTCACCGTTTCCAAGAATCCTGCCATGGTCTGCCCTTCAGGCACCGGATACTCCGGCAAAAAGGACTCCCCCAAGCGCAAAGTCACGGAACATCGCGTTGCAATTCGATGGGTGTTCTCGATTGCCTCAGGAAGATCAGAAAACAACTGCACCATCTCATCAGCGCTTTTAAAATACTGCGCCTGGCTGTATCGTTTCTCACGCCTTGGATCATCGAGTGTTCGTCCTTGATGGATACAAACGCGCACCTCGTGAGCCTCAAACTCATCTGCTTTCAAGAAACGAACATCATTGGTTGCAACCAATGGCAAACCCAATTCATTCGACAACCGGACGGCACCAGCGATATGGTGCTCATCATTCTCGCGGTCTAGCCGTTGAATTTCTAAGTAATACCCTTCTGGAAAGAGTTCTTGCCAAAATACGGCACGACGACTCGCCTCATCAAGCTGACCCGAGACAATCGCTTTGCCAACATCACCGTCAGCTGCGGCAGACAACGCAAGCAGGCCCTCTGAATCAGCTTGAATCCAAGACCGTTTTAAAATCATTCGACCGTTAAGATGATTTTCGGAATAACCGCGAGACAACAATCGACTAAGCGCTTTATAACCGGCTTGTCGTTGGGCGATGAGCACCAGCAGCGAGGGCTCGATCGTCGGATCGAGATCTTCAACCCAAACATCACAAGCGACGATCGGCTTGATCCCTCTAGCGATTGCGGCTTTATAGAATTTAACCAAACCAAAGAGGTTGTTGAGGTCGCTGGTGGCAACGGCAGGCATGCCGCCGGTGCGTGCAGCATCAATTAAAGGTTTTATGCGAACCGTTCCATCCACCAGCGCATATTCTGTATGAACGCGTAGATGAACAAAAGATTGGGTCATGAGATCAAATCAACGTAAGTGAGGGCTCGTCTCATCATATACGAGAAATCATCAGACCAAAACGCTTGCCCATCGGAGGCGCTGTTTTGCGTTGAATTAATCAATTACCTCAAAGGTGAGCCCCGCATTTTTGGTTAAACGCGCAATTAATTCAGGCCCCATGGCAACGGCTGGTGTCAAAACCCCGCCCGGTCCATTCAACGGATCCAGCGCAAGACAAACCGCCGCCTCAGCAATCATTTTGGCAGTGCCGCCATACCCTGGATCACGATCACCCGTTACTCGAACCTGAATTTGCCGCGCGTTCTGACCCTTGCCCGTCGTGCCGTGAAGGATAACCTCAAAAAACCCTGCTTCGCGTTTTGCTCGCTCCGGGCCATCACCGGGCTTCGGCAAAAACCGCGCAAGCAAACGCCGCGTTGGACCAATTGCTGACAACAGCATGCCCAATCGCGTGCCGATTGAGGCCATTAAGGCTTTCAGATAGCCCGTCGGACCAGCGCCGATCAAGGTACCCTCCTCATAAGCAAATCCGGGTCCATACGGCATTCCGAGCAAGGCATGACTTCGGCGCACCACACGAGTGTTAATCCCGGCCATGACAAAGGGCCCCACCCACTGGCCCAAAACATCATCATAGATCGGCGTCGCCGCCTCATTAACATCCTGCCCAGTTACCGTATTCAGTGGGTTCAATGCATAAGGATCCGCGATAACCGTTACCAATTGCGGATTCTCAGCGACTTCATCCATCATGTTCAACATACTCGCAACGGTGCCGCCGCTAACGCCACCCGCCGCCTTGACCAAGCGATACTTAACCTGCTCAGCCGGCTGGCCCTCGCGTGCTTGCATTGCTGACTGCAAGAAATGAACCCCTAAATCCGACGGGATACTATCAAAACCGCAGGTATGCACAATTTTTGCGCCAGATTGAACCGCCTCGTCATGATGCGCATCAATCATTAACCGCATCCACTGAACTTCTCCGGTCAGGTCACAGTAGTGAGTCCCGGACGCGGCACACGCTTCGACCAGCAAACTACCATACAGGGCATAAGGTCCTACCGTGCTGAGTACGACTCGCGTCGACGCCATCAAGGCATCAAGAGACGCTCGATCTGATCCGTCTGCCAGCAAACAAGGAATCTTGTCGCAGCCGACCTCATCAATCACTGCCCGAAGTTTATCGGCATTGCGACCCGCAATCGCCCAAGTCAATTGATCAGTCTGATTGCCATAAGTCTGGTGTAAATACTCCACAACAATCTTCCCAGTGAATCCCGTCGCGCCCCACACGATGACATCGAATTCTGTTGGGTTTGCGTTCTGCTCGTCCATGCCTGCCTCCAGCGGTGATTAGCTCATGTGCTTCAAAATTAGAGTATACGCCTTATCAACCCTCGCCGGTGCGCATCGGATGATCATTCTATAATTCCTGAGGCATGCGTCTGAACCGGATTCACAAAGCCCCAAGAACGGGGCCACGGAAGGATCGTCATGGCAAACGTCAACAGCGCCGATCGCATCCGCCAGATAATCTGCATCTTGCCATTGATTTCAAAAAAGGCACCCGGCGCAACTCAGCAACCATTTCGCTGACCCTCAAAACCCACTACAGTATCGGGACAATAAAGGCAGAATGCTTGTTCAACCAAGGAGACGCTGCATGCAAGCCCGGACAACTGAAGAAAGCTGGTCCCTCTCGAAACCCGCTGTGCGCGGCACCAAAGGTATGGTTGCAAGCCAACACTACTTAGCCACAGAGGTCGGGCTCGCAACATTGAAAGAGGGCGGCAACGCCATTGATGCGGCCATCGCGACGGGACTAATGCTCGGTGTGGTGGAGCCCTGGATGAGTGGCTATGGCGGCGGCGGTTACTTATTGGCCTACCTAAAAGCGGAAGACCGAGTCGTGCAAGTCGAGTTTGGTATGCGAGCGCCTTTTGCCAGTCATGCAAGCGATTACCCACTCGCTCAGGATGGCAGTAATAGCAGTGATGCCTTTAATTGGCCAAAAGTCAAAGATGACCGCAACATTCACGGCGCCCTAGCGGTTGCAACACCCGGCTACCTCAAAGGCATTGAACTCGCAGCCCGGCAATTTGGCACCTTGCCTCTCAAGGCACTGATCGAACCGGCGCGGCAACAAGCCATGCTTGGCTTACCCATTGACTGGTTCGCCAGTCAAAAAATCAATCAATTTGCCCGAGGGTTGCGAACTTATGACGGTACCCGGTCGGTCTATCTCAAGGATGGCTTACCGCCTGCGGCTGACCTGGAGGGCCTTTTAACCCACCTCCCCCTACCCAACCTCGCTGAGACGCTCAGAGCCGTTCAAGACGAAGGCAGCAACGCCTTCTACCAAGGCGCGCTGACACAACAGGTTTTACAGGACCTTAGAGAGGCCGGCAGCAAAATCTCCGCGAAAGACCTTGCGCAGTATGACGCCACCCTAAGTGCACCCTTGCGCAGTCAATATCGAGGCCATGATATTTTTAGTGCGGGACCGCTTACGGCTGGGCCCAGTTTAATCCAAGCCCTACAGACCTTTGAGAAGATGCATCCGGTGCCTGCCGAATCGCCAGATGCCGCCGCCTACCTCGCGATGGCACAAGCGCTGCAAACGACCTATGCAGATCGACTCGAGAACCTGGGCGAGGGCAACTTAAGCGGGAGCACCACGCACATTTGTACAGCTGACTCAGAGGGCAACTTGGTAAGTTTTACCCAGACCATTATGTCGGCTTTTGGCGCCCGGATCTTACTGCCTAACTCCGGCATCCTAATGAACAATGGCATGATGTGGTTTGATCCAAGACCCGGTGGTGGCAACAGCGTTGAGGGCGGCCGCAAGCCATTGTGCAATATGTGCCCAACCCTCGGGCGGAGCCGGGATGGACAATGGTTTGCGATCGGCGCGTGTGGTGGACGAAAAATCTTTCCCAGCGTTTTTCAGCTGGCTATTTTTTTATCCGATTACGGCCTGACAGTGCAAGACGCAGCCCACCTCGGGCGAATTGATGTCTCTGGCACCGAGCTCGTGACCTTAATGGCAGAGCTGCCCGAATCGGTTCGAGCACATTTACAACAGAATCTAAGCCAGACTCGCGTTCGCCTAAACGGCGTTTCACCGAATCACTTTGCTTTACCGCAAATAATTCAAAGGTCCCCTGACGGCAAACTCGAGGGCGCCTGTTTTATTCCATCGCCCCATGCCAAGGTCTCGGCGTTCTGAAGCGCAACGAGCCATTCAGCAAACGCCAGGCTCAATCGATTCAAAGCCGCGGGCTCGGAGTTCGTTAGAAATACAAGACCCGACTTCGAGCCACGGTGAAAAATCATCTCGCTGCGCATACCGCGGACATAACCGCCGTGATGAGTGAATCCATCAACCCCTGAAAAGGCAAAAACACGCCAACCCAAACCGTAACCCGCTTTGCTGATTCGGTGATCATTGGGATAGTGATTATCAGCCGGTTCATTGGCAATGTAACGACTTTGTAACTCAGCGATGGGCGCGTGGGGGACGCCATCAATCAAACCCAAATGAGCCAATAACCACTGCTGCATATCGGCAATACTGGCATTCACGCCCGCGGCCGGCGCGACTTTATAATATCGCTGGTTTCGGGGGACGACGGCCCAACGATCATCACGCAAGACATGAGCACTCGCCAATTGATCAATCCGATCTGTAGCCCGACCGACCGAGGCAGCCTGCATATTCAGCGGCGCAAAGAGCCTCTGTTCGACAAACTGGGCATAGGGTATTCCAGTGGCTTGCGTCAAGACATCACCAAGAAGGCTAAACGCCACATTCTGGTAGCTATAGCAGGCCCCTGGGTCACAGACAAAGGAAACCTGCTGTAACCGATTCAACATGTTGTTATAACTCACGACATCCTCAACTAGATTTGTGTAAGCATGGGGCATCAACCCGGAGGACTGATTGGCAAGATGAAATAGTTTGAGCTTTTTGCCACGGCGCGCATCACTCCAGTTGAGCTCGGGTAAAAGCGACGCAAGAGGTGCGCCCCATTGCAAACGACCATCATTCACGGCGAGTGCAATAGCGGTCGCCGCGAAAGACTTCGACAAGCTGGCCAACTGGAAGATGGTTGACTTGGTTATCGGACGAATGTCCGCCATCGATTGAAAGCCAAACAGCATGAGCGGCCTGACGTTACCATCAATGATCAACACTGCCGCCGCCCCCGGAAGATCCTCAGCCTGCGCCCGGATCTTGGCTTCAAACCCCTGAATAGAGACTTCAAGGGATGGCTCCAACACGTGGATCATTTCTGCTCGACCACCTGGGGCGCTATCACTTTGAGCGCCCGCAGTTTGAATAAAAGCACTCTGCAGCAAGGCCAACGACAATCCCAACCTGATCCACCCAAATCGTCTTTGATGGCCAACGCGCATGTCTCGCGGTCTTCTTCTTGTGAGCGGTCTCGCCAAAGCTGGCGATCGGATGCGGTTTCCCGCTACTATCAACTCCAGCAACAAACCCAGAGCGAGGACAGTTAACGTGGCACTGATTATTTTCGGGGTAGGATTTGGATTGATCATGGGTACCGGCTTGTTCTTTTTAGTCATCCTACCGCTGCGCCGCGAGCGGCAAGCCTCGCAAGCCGCTGATTCTAAGCCCGCGCAGTCCCTCGAAAAAAAAGATCCGACTGACCCAAAACATTAAGGGCGACGCGCCTAACGCAGTACCAACGCAACCCCAACCTCGCTTTGATCGAATTGGATTGCGGCCGATTCGACTGAACGATCCTCCAAGCTAGGCGTTGCAAGTCCCGTCTCTGAAATCTTTGCGGTCACGATAATTTGATCAAAGTCCGCAATGGAGAAACCCGCCATCATTGCCATTGACTCATCTAAAACCACTTGCAGCGGCAGGTCGGATACTTTGCGCTTGACCACCGCGAGGGGCATCGGTGGGCCCGATACAGCTTTGGCAAAGATATAGACAGTTAAAGCCGGGTTTACTTCGAGCGCAGGATCCTTCGAAACCGTGACCCGGACCCGCCGAGGGCCCAACATAGGCTTGTCATCTTGGCTTGCATCCGCCACCAGATCTGTTTCAACCGACTCAGATGCCGCCGGCAATCCTTCTAAGACCGTTGCAATCAGCTTTGCTCGTTCCCCATCTGCGAAGTTAAGCGCGCGTTCAAAAAACCGTTTCGCGCGCGCCGTATCACCCCGCTTAAAGGCTTCCATCCCTAATATTTCGAGCAAGGATACGCTGTTAGGCTTTAGATTGACTGCGCGCTCAAACAACACGTTTAGATCTTGGGTTAGTTGACGCCCCTGCTGCAGATAACGCGACTCTGCCAGTGCAACCGCCAAATCGCCATCTTCGGGGTAACGCTCGGCGAGCGGTGTAAAAATTTCAACGGCTCGATCAAAATCGCCTAGCGTGAGTTGTAATTGCCCCAGGTAAAACCCAACCTGTTCATTGTCAGGCGATAATGCTCGGATCGCCTCAAGCCCGCTGGCCATTTCCTCTAATTCCGCCTTCGACCTCGGCACATCTCGGTTCTGCTGCAGGCTCTCGGTAAAGGTGAGCTCTGTGAGCGCGCCTTGTGACCAACCGGCGTCGCTGAACCAGACCGTACTGGCTAATGCTAGGAAGACCAAGCCCATGAAAAATACCGGCTTTGACCCGCGCGATGCACCTTGGACCCGTTGCACTGCTTCATCCTCCGCTAAAAGCGGACCGGCGTCCTCCAAAAGCACCAGAGATTGATCTTCGACCTGCCCCGAATATTCCGCCTCGGTAATCTCACCGGCCGATAACGCTTGCCCTAATTCTTGCAGCCGTTCTTCGTGCAACTGCAGATTGCCTTCGGCCTGCGCCAGAACCCCCTCGCCCTCACGTTTAACCGACCACCAAAGCGGCAATACCACAAAGACCGATGCTACGAGCAGGAGCCCAACGGCTGATAGCCAAAAAAGCGAGATCATCGATCGATCAACCGCTTGAGGCTTGCTCGGTCTGACTCGGACAATCCATGCCTTGTCTTGCGGGACGAGGCGCTCATAGACCACCAAACACTCAGACCAATCAGTGCCAAGCCAAGTGGACCAAGCCACAACAGCCAGGTTTTTGCAGTCCAACGCGGCTCGTAAAGGATGAAATCGCCATAACGCTCAAACATAAAGCGTTCTACTTCGGCATCGGATTTGCCTTCAATGAGTAGGCGCAACACCGTTGCACGCAAATTTTGGGCGATCATTGCATCCGATCCCGCGAGATTTGTGTTCAGACACTGCGGACACCGCAATGTCGCAATCAAGTCGTAGTAACGCGCCTTGACCGTCTCATCTGGAAACGCCTGCGCTTCAATCGCGGCCAAACCCGGGGCACTCAAGCACCACAGCAAGGCCACGGCTAAAACCCAACGCCCGCTCATGATGCATCCTTTAAATTTTGAATCAACGGCGTAAGGGTTTCTTCAAAAACTTTTTGAGTGACAACCCCAACATGCCGATAACGAATAACGCCGTCTGCATCCACAACGAAGGTTTCAGGCGCGCCATATACACCCAGATCGATAGCAAGCGTTCCGGATTCATCCACGATATGGAAAGCGTAAGGGTCGCCCCAGCGCTTTAACCATGCGCGCGCCGCCTTTGAATCGTCATTGTAATTGACTCCGATAATGCGCAGACCGGTTGTTTCAAAAATCCGAGTGAGCTCCCCATGTTCCGCAATACAACTCGGACACCACGTTGCCCAGACATTGAGCAGAGAGACTTCACCGGTTAGATCCACCGCCGTGAGGGTTTGATCGGCCTGCATTAGGTTCGGCAGCTCGAAATCGGGCACCGGATCATTGAGTTTTTGCGAGGGCAAAAGATGCGGATCTGACAATTGAAACCCGAACCACAGCAACACTATGATGCCTGCGAACACGAAGACGGGAATCAGCACGCTTTGCTTAGCCATGCGCTGCCTCCACGCTCGGGGCAAGCGTCCCTTGTTTTGATGACCGTAACATCGGCACCCGATACCGGCGATCAAAGATTGAAAGCACGCCTCCAAGCGCGATCAACACGCCCCCAAACCAAATAAACCGTACCAATGGCTTAATGTGCACGCGCACCGCCCAAGCACCGTTTTCTAGCGGCTCCCCTAGCGCAACATAGATATCCCCCAATGAGCGCACATGTATATCCGCTTCGGTCATAATCGATTGACTGGCCAGGTAACGCCGCTTTTCGGGATACAAGGTGGCGATAACCTCCCCTTCTCGCAAAACCTCAACGCGCCCTCTATCCGCCACATAATTGGGGCCCTCGACATTCTTGGTCCCATAGAACCGCACGTCAAAAGCGCCCAACTCAGCCCGATCGCCCGGCGCCATGTACAGATCCGCCTCTTCGCTCATCATTACCGTTGTCACGATACCGAGGGCCGTGACCGCAATACCAGCATGCCCCAAAACCATGGCATAGACGGCCAGAGGCTGGCTTAACAATCGCCTGACTGGATTCGATTTAAGCCTCACGCGCCGATAAAGCTCATACCCGAGATTCAAAACGATCATCATCGCGAGCCAAGCAACTCCCACGATCCAAAGCTTGATGGGCCCCATGGCAACGGAGAGCCCAATCGCCGCGACCCCAGCAATCACTGAGAAGACGCCCTGACCAGCAGTCAACAGCGAGCGCTCTGTGGCCCACCAACGGCTGCGATGGCTCAAAATCATCAACGCCATGAGCACCAGCATCAGGGGCACAAACACCGCGTTGAAATACGGTGGGCCGATCGATATTTTATCCCCGCCGGTCAGGGCTTCATAACCCAGGGGGTAGAGCGTGCCGAGCAAGACCACCGCCGCACTGACCGTTAGCAACACATTATTCCCCAGAATAAAACTCTCTCGCCCCGAGCGTTTGAAGGACACCCGACTGCGCAGATCCCAGGCGCGAGCACTGTAGAGCAGCAACGACCCGCCAATGACTGGCACCAAAAACATCAAAATCGCAGCGCCCCGCTCTGGGTCCACCGCGAAGGCATGAACGGACGTCAAAACGCCAGAACGCACCAGAAATGCGCCCAGCAAACTAAACGAAAACCCAAAGATTGCGAGCAACACCGTCCAAGACTTGAACACGCCGCGTTTTTCGGTGGCCGCCAGAGAATGAATCAGAGCGGTTGCGATCAACCAAGGTACAAACGAGGCATTCTCAACTGCATCCCAAAACCACCAGCCGCCCCAACCCAATTCATAATACGCCCACCAGCTCCCAAGCGTGATGCCCATCGTTAAAAACGCCCACGCCAAGTTCGTCCAGGGGCGTGACCAACGCGCCCAACTCACGTCCAAGGTGTTACCCCACAGGCTGGCAATAGCGAACGCAAAGGGCACCGACAGGCCAACATATCCCATGTAGAGCAGTGGTGGGTGCACGATGAGCCCAAAATCTTGAAGAAGTGGATTCAAGTCCGCGCCCTCGGCAGGAAAAAATGGTAACGCGCGCTCAAAGGGATTCGAGGTCAGCAATAAAAAGAGATAGAAACCAAAGCCTAATGCCGCCAAACAGATCAAAACCCGCGCTCGCATATCGGTGGTTAGAGGCGCCGAGAACCGAGCGACCATCATTGTCCAAATTGACATCACCAGCGTCCACAGCAGGAATGAACCTTCGTGCGCACTCCAGAGCGCCGACACCTTAAATTGCAGCGGCAATCGCGTGTTGGAGTGACTCGCAACATACGCAACTGAAAAATCGTCCATCAAGAAGGCATAGATCAATGCTAAAAACCCGAGTAGCGTGAAAACAAAAACGCCGTAAGCTAGGCTCGACGCGGACGCCATAAGCTGCAGACTATTCTGTTTTAATCCAATGCTTGGCAGCACAACTTGCAAAAACGCCAGGAGGCATGCGATCACAACGCAAAAGTGGCCTAACTCAACAATCATGGCTGCATAGAATCCTGTCTGGTTGTGTCCAACGCCATCGCAACTTCTGGCGGCATATACTTTTCATCATGCTTTGCAAGAATTTCTTCGGCAAAAAAAACCCCGTCCTGGCTCAGCCTGCCGGTTGCGACAACGCCTTGTCCTTCCCGAAACAGGTCCGGCAGAATTCCGGTATAACGAATTTCAAAAGCGGCGCCCGCTAAATCTGAGACGTTGAAGGCCACCTCGAGCGACGCATCGGAACGACGAATCGAACCAGCTTCCACCATACCACCAGCCCTAATGCGAGCCCCTATGGGCGCCTCACCCTCAATGACCTGTACTGGTGTATAAAACAAATTGATATTGCTGTTCAACGCCTTTAGAACAAACATGAGGGCCAAACCTAAGCCCCCTACTAAACCCAAAATCAGCAGAAGCCGGTTCCGTCGTTGCGGTTTCATTGCACCCAGTTTCACCGCTTTAAGCCTCCTCTACACGCCGCAGCGCGGCCTGCCGACGCAGCCAGACTCGGTGTCGACGAGACTCAGCCAAAAGCAAACCACCGAGCGTCAGCGCCGTGAGGCCATAAGAGGCGAAGACGTAGGTTGCGTACCCGCCCATCGCCAAAAAGGAAGTTATCGTTTCAAAATTCATTGTTTCATCGTCTGCTGGACCCAATCCGAACGGATTTCTCGTTTTACGAGCTCATGACGCAAACGAATCAACCAAGCCAAAAAAAACCAGGCATAAAAACCGACGACCATCATCAGAAGGGGCCCCCACATCGAAAAGGGCATTGCGGGGCGCTCGGTCAGCGTGAAACTTGCTGGCTGGTGCAGCGTGAACCACCAATCAACACTATATTTTATAATCGGCAGATTAAGCAGCCCAATCACTGCTAAAACCGATGCCGCCCGGCCGGCTGTCTGGCTTTGACCCGCCGCATTTCTCAGCGCGAGCACCCCGGCGAACAAAAAAAACAAAATTAGGGTCGACGTTAAACGTGCATCCCACACCCAAAAGGTTCCCCACATAGGCTTGCCCCACAGCGATCCGGTTGCCAACGCTAAAAGCGTAATACAAGCCCCGATGGGCGCCACAGTTTGCACGGCTGCATCCGCGATCTTGAGCCGCCAGATGAGAGAAATAAGCGCCATGACCGCCATCATGGCATAGCTTGATTGCGCCAAAATTGCAGCCGGCACGTGGACATACATAATTCGAACGCTTTCGCCCTGCTGATAGTCTGCTGGCGCAATCAACAACCCCCAAAACACGCCACAGCCTAAAATTAAACCGCTCGCCAACGCCAAAACAGGTATCAGCGCGCCGCTGCGATGGTAAAAAAATTTGGGGCTACCCCATTGATGAAACCAGCGCCACACGATCGATCTACCTTTAAAACTTCAGAAACAATTGTAACAGGTCTGTGGCCACAGACTTAGCGACTAACCGCTATTTTTGCGACCACGGCCGTTGCAATGGGCAGGGTCACAAGCGATAGGCATAGCAGGGCTGACAACATATAACCATAAAAAGCCTCACCTCCCGTTGTCGCCCACTGAGTCCCAAGTATCAACGTAGGTACCAGGAATGGGGCAATCAAGATTGGCAGCAACGCACTACTTTGATTCAACCCAACCGTCAGCATGGCGCCCAAGGTACAAAATAAACTCAAAATCGGGGACCCCAGAATAAGTGAGGCCATCAGCCAAACAACGCGCTCCGAGGGCATCGCGAGCATCGCGGCCAACATCGGGGCCATCAGCAACAACGGCAGTCCGCAACTCACCCAATGCGCTATACTCTTGACCAAACACACCCACCACAACGGGTAGTCACTCAACACCATTTGTTCCAAACTGCCATCTGCGTAATCGCTCACCAAGCTTTTATCTGCCGCTAGCAAGCATGCCAGCAACGTCACTACCCAGATCAAGCCAACCCCTAGCGGTTCGAGCTGGCTAGGGTCTGGGGTAATCGCCAACGGAAACAACGCAACAACTATTACGGCAAACATCAGCGACTGGATGGCCCCAGCCGGTGACCTGAGCATGATTTTAAGCTCTCGACGCAACAGCATCATGATCCTGCCGCTAGGCGTAATTGCGCCGCAGAGGCGAACTCTGGGATTCCCTGATGACTACTGAAAACCAGGATCCCACCGGACGCAAGATGCCCCTGACAGACCTCAGACAAAACAGCGCGCCCGGGTGCATCCAAAGCGCTGAAGGCCTCATCTAGCAGCCATATGCGGGCTGACGTTAAAATCAACCTTGCCAGCGCGACTCTCTTCTTTTGGCCTTCAGACAGGGACGCGCAGGGCTGATCCAGTTCCGCACGTAGCTGAAACCGTGTTAATGCTGCCTCTAGCACGTCTGGCGCCAACTGGTTTTCGTTGAGCTTGAGCAAAAATTTTAAATTTTCAATCGGCGTTAACTGATCATTCACGCCATACCGGTGACCGAGGTAAAGCAGCTGGGCGGCGTCCGAGGTGATCACCCGCCCCTCGTACTCTTCAAATAATCCAGCCAAAATTTTAAATAAAGTCGTTTTACCAGAGCCGTTTTCTCCCACGATTTGCAACGCCTGCCCAGGCAGGACCTTGGCATTTAAGTCTTTGAAAAGATGGCGATCTTGCCGAAAGCAGCTTAAGGATTCTATCTGCAGCATTTGGCTTTCTCTTGGCTCATGGGTGAAGTATACGATGCGACGCCCTAAATGTGATCCATGATCCGATGGAAGTTTCGCGTATACTGGCTTTTCATTTTTTGAGTAATCTCCATGTTGTTTTCCAGCGCGACCATTTTAAGCTTCTCAGACACCCTACCAGAGCACTTTGACGAATTGTTGGCCAATGAAGCCTTCGAGCCCTGCAGCTCCTTCAGTCAAAGTACTTTTGGCTGGGTTTCACCGCTGCCCGACGGTTTTACTGACCTCACCCGTCAATTTGGCAATCGGGTGTTATTTTGCGGTAAACGCGAGGAAAAAGTGATTCCAACCAGTGCCCTACAAGAGCTCATCTCTGAGAAATCGAGTCAGTGGACAAACCTTGAAGGTCAAAAACCCTCCTCAAAACAGCGGCTACAGTTCAAAGAAGCCGCCCTCAGTGAGCTGTTACCAAGAGCGCTGAGCAAACACCGACGGATACTCGGCTACATTGATCCAGCGGCCGGGCTGCTGGTGATCAATAGCGCGTCCGCCACCGACGTCGACACCTTTTTAAATTATCTTCGAATGACCCTTGGCACGCTTGCTGTCACTCGCATCGAATCCAAGCAATCAGCGGGTCAATTATTCACCCAATGGCTGAAAAGAAATCAGCCACCATCGGGTTTCGACCTTGGCAATGCGTGCGATCTTTTTGACCCAGAGGACGGATCGAGCATTACCTGCCGAAAGGTCGCGCTGCAGAGCAAAGAGATTCTAGCGCACCTTGATACCGGTAAGCTCTGCAGCAAACTCAAGCTAACCTGGGATCAGAGCCTATCGTTTACCTTGGACAAAGACCTGGTTCTGAGTCAGATCAAATACGAGGCGCTCACCGAGCAAGCTGACGACTTAGATGGGCTAGAGCCAGAAATTGCAGCGCTTGCCGAACTTGATGCGCAATTTGCACTGCTCAGCCAGGAACTCGCGCAACTTTATCCGAAGTTAATTGCCGTTTTTAAGTAGGCGAGAACAACCCGTCCGTCCACCTCACGCTTTGAAGCCTTTAAGCGCTAATTGCTTATAGCCCACTAGCGCCAGGGGCACAATAAGCACCCCGGCGCTGAGATAGACTAACCAGGACCAGCCAAAGCTGAACAACAAAAACCCGGAGGACAAGGCCGCAACCGCCTGCATTGCAAAGACAACGAAATCATTGCAGGCCTGAACCTTGAACCGTTCGTTGGCTTCATAGGTTCGAGTCAGTAAGGCCGTTCCGCCTAAATACATAAAGTTCCAGCCAATCCCCAACAGTACCAACGCCCACCAATAATGCATCAGGTGCCGCCCTGCAAACGCAACCCCCAAACACACGATCAAGATCCCCGCACCTGCCGTAATCATACGAAGCGGCCCGACGCGGTCCAATAACAGGCCGCTCACTAATGAGGGTAAAAACATTGCCATAATATGGCTTTGAATGACCCAGGCGGTATCAACCAGGCTGAATTGATCCAAGCGATGCATTGCGACCGGCGTCGCCGTCATTAAAAGGCTCATGATGCTCCAGGCGGCCACTGAGGCCACAATCGCGATCTTGAAATCAAGTTGTTGCGCAATTTGCCACAAAGACCGACCGCCCTGACCACCGACTTCTGCCTCACAGGAATCCGGCACATAAAAGGACAAAACCATCCCAGCGCCCGCCATTAGGACTGATAAGCCTAAAAAGGACCCTGCATAGACCGCACTCGGCACAAGATCTTGTAGCAACGTCGCGGTTTTAGGTCCTAGGTAGGCAGCCACCACGCCGGCTAACATCAAGACGGATAACGATCGACCTAGGCGTGCCGCCGGGACCGATTCGGCAACCGCGAAGCGATATTGCTGAACAAAGGCATTATGGCTTCCGATCAGAAAGGTCGCGATGCAGAGCAGCCAAAATGCCGCCGTCTGAACCGCAAAGGCCGCGAGCAACCCGGCAATCACGGCGTAGCTGGCTGCAAATAAGAACCCTTTGCGCCGACCAAAGCGGCGCATGATGAACGAGGCAGGAATCGTTGAGGCTGCTGTTCCTAGTATCATCAATGCAACCGGCAGGGTTGCTAGACCCGGCGACGGCGCAAGTTCGGCGCCAATGATACCGCCGAGCAACACAACGATTGGCGCGCCCGTCTG
>JAQWWC010000097.1 GCA_029249645.1 Pseudomonadales bacterium | reverse complement strand
CCCTAGCCTTACAATCTCATGGCGATACGCACGGTCATCTCGGTTGGATCGAATACCTCTTGTCCAACTATTACGATCCGATGTATACCTATCAGCTGAATCAGAAGGCTGAGCGCATCGTGTTCCGGGGTGATGCCTCTGAGGTGAGCGGCTATCTTGCTGACGCTAGAGGGCGACTTGGCCCCTAATTCTGCTGGTCTGATGCCCTGACCTTGCGGCGCGGGCTTAATAGCTCTTTTCTTGTCCTAATACCTGCTCAGCAATAAAGGACTTAACGAGCTCTTGGGAAATCGGCGCGATCACCGGAATCATGATTTCGCGTAAGTACCGCTCCACATGATACTCCTTGGCGTACCCCATGCCGCCGTGGGTTAGCACGGCGCGCTCACAGGCTGTGAAGGCGGCTTTCGCGGCTAAATATTTCGCCGCGTTGGCTTCGGCGCCGCAGGGTAGACCGCGGTCGTAAAGACTGGCTGCCTTGAAAACCATCAATTGCGCAGCTTCGAGCTCCATCCAATTCTCAGCTAAAGGATGTTGAATTCCTTGATTTTTGCCAATCGTGCGGTCGAAAACAACCCGCTCTCGCGCGTATTGTGACGCTTTTTCGAGGGCAGCTTGGCCTAGGCCAACGGCCTCAGCAGCGATCAGAATCCGTTCGGGGTTGAGGCCATGCAGCAAACACTTCCAGCCATCGCCCTCCTCGCCAATACGGTCAGCGACCGGAACAATTAAATCGTCGATAAAAAGCGCATTAGAATCAATGGCCTTTCGGCCCATCTTATCGATCAATCGAACTTCAATGCTGTCTCGGTTGAGATCGGTAAAAAACAAGGTCAGACCGTCTGTGGGTTTTTTGCAATCAGCCAGATCCTGGGTCCGCGCAATAATCAAAATTTTATTGGCGGTCTGCGCCGTCGTAGTCCAAAGCTTACGGCCGTTGATTCGGTAGTGATCGCCGTCTCGATCAGCGCGTGTGGCCAAACGGGTGGTGTTAAGGCCTGCATCAGGCTCTGTTACACCGAAACAGGCCCGGTCTTGGCCTTTAATGAGCGGCGGTAGCAGCCGCGCCTTTTGTTCGTCAGTTCCAAAAACAACAATCGGGTTTGGGCCAAATAGGTTCAGATGCACGGCAGACGCCCCGCTCATGCCCGCACCAGAGCGCGCAATCGCATGTGCCATAATCGCGGTTTCGGTCACGCCAAGACCAGCGCCACCATAGGCTTCGGGCATTGCGATCCCCAGCCATCCGCCCTCTGTGATCGCCCTAACAAATGCCTCGGGAAAAGCGCCATCGGTATCCCGGGCCAGCCAATAGGCATCATCAAATGGTTGGCAGACCTTTTGTATGGCCGTTTGGATGGATTGTTGTTCATCTGTGAGTTCGAAGTTCATTGGGGCGCCCGCCTTCATTTTTAGTGACGTTTCGATCTGTTCTGAGACATTCCGACTGCCGTCGAGTATGAGTGAGTTTGTAGAACTTCGCAAAACTTCGAAGCCGTTCTGCTGAAGAATGCTTCCATTTTTTCCGCTTCAGTCTTCCATAAATTAAGGCTATGCTCTTTGAGCAATATCTCTTAAGTACCGGACTGTCGATCGAGAGATCGCTAAAAATCATTGAATAAAAGGAATGCACGCAACGTGTCTGTCTTAAATGCGGGAACTGCGGAACCTATAAAACTAACAAAGAGAGAGCGAACGCGTCGTAAGTTAATGACGGCGACGAGAGATCTTATCTATGACCGGGGTATTGAGCGCGTCGCAATCTTGGACATCACCGATGCTGCGGGTGTTGCTGCAGGATCATTTTACAACTACTTCGAAAACAAAGCGGCCATTGTTGCAGCGATCGTCGACGACTTTCATGAGGTCTTCGAGGCCCACCTGTCCGAGACCCGTCTGCGATTAAAAGACCCTGCGATGCGGTTATCGGTCTCGCTTAAATATTTTTTCACGCAGTCTCAAAACAATGAAGCTTGGCGAAGTTTTGTGATCAACGCTGGCCTCTCCGATAAGCAGGTTCTGGTGCAATCGCCGCGGCAGTGCCGTGATGATATCGCTTTTGGTGTCCGCGGCGGACGGTTCAAAAGCGATAGTGTCGCCATTACCCAGAGTTTGATCACAGGCATGGCCAATCATGTAGCGCTTGAAATTCAACGTGGCCGACTGCCAAAAACCGCCGTGTTGGAGACTTTGAGGCACATCTTGCGAATGTTGGGTCTACCGGATATCGCGGCCAAAGCTTTTGCCGAGGCGCCGCTGCCGAAAATTGGTGTTCCAGTCAGAGATGATTTGCCTGCTGATCCAAGTATCCCCTTTCGCTTGGCCATCGAGCGAAGGAAAGTGACGCGTACCATTGAGCAGGCGACCGCGGCGTCCTAGCTGGGACCTAGTAGTTGATTTTAATCAGCGTTTGGTTGATGGGCTTGCCGTATTAAAAAAGTTTTATTCAATGCGGCGGTTTTTCTGAGTTAACGCGCCAAGGAAACATTGTCCGAGCGAATAGCTGCGAGGGTTCACCGGATCTGGCCAGACGCCTGCTGCCCTATCAGTGAGTTCACACAGTCTCGGGCAGGTTGGGTTAGGCTATATTTGGCCGATAAGCCAGCATTACCCGAGAGCTGTCCGATAACCCACGCCGAAATCGATTGCCCCACAGCAACCATTGGATCGGATATTTCTCACCAAAGGCCTCTAGTGCCGCATTGATAAGCCGCGGTTCTTGCACAACGCGCGCCGTCGCGTGCAGGCTAGGCAGCTTGAGGTGTTGATCAAAGCCTGTCTCCCAGACGCCGACGTCACCGACCCAAATTCGAGTTTCATGTCTTCCTGTAACCGCGGCGCGGGCGCGCCAGCTCTCGCTGTTGGTGCAAACCAATAGCTCATCCTGGACCATCACAAACCAGATCTCGGCTTGGCAGCGGCTTGGGTGACCATTGCGATGCAGCGGCGTGAGGTACACCAAAGGCGATTCGGCGAGTGCTTGAGCAATATTAGGCGACAGCGCCGAAGCTTGCTCACTGCGGGGACGTTGTGTGTTGCTGATGTTCAGCGCTATTTTATCGGCAGCCAGGCCAGTTAAGGGCGACAGACCCAACGCCGCCAGGCTTAGAACAACCTGGCGGCGAGAGTAGTGTCTCAAAGACCGAGTAC
>JAQWWC010000096.1 GCA_029249645.1 Pseudomonadales bacterium | reverse complement strand
CGCGGACGCCATTGCGAAAGCCTTCAAATCCTACGGCGGTGAGATCATTTGCGATGCCGATGTTGATCAAATTATGGTGCGGGGCGGTAAAACGACCGGCGTCGCTCTGCGCAATGGCGACGAATATCTCGCGCCGATTGTGGTTTCGAACCTGGATCCGAAACGCACGTTTCTCGACATCATGGATGCCAAGGACCTGCCTGCTGCCGTCGTTAAAAAAGCCGAAAACTTCAAGATACGCGGCTCCTCCGGAAAATTAAACATTGCGCTAGACGGACTGCCGATTTTCAACGGCCTAGATCCTAAGAATCCCATGATGGCGGGCGACTTGCACTTCACTGACTCATTAGAGCGACAAGAACGCGCTTATGATGATTGGAAGAACGAAACTTGGTCGAAAGATCCTTACCTCGATATGATGATCCCATCGCTCACCGATCCCACTATGGCGCCCCCCGGCAAGCACATGATGTCCGTGTTCGTACAATATGCACCGCCAAAAATAGATGGCCGTGACTGGACCGCCGAAGACAAAGCGGGGTTTGAGAAGACCGTCATTGATCAAATCTCGACCTATAGCCCGAACTTCAAGGACCTAATTCTGCACTGTGAAACGCGCTCACCTCAAGATATTGAAGCCGAAGTCGGATTGACAGAAGGCAACATCTTTCAAGGGGAGTTAACCTTTGATCAGCTACTCTTTAACCGCCCCTTTCCGGGGTACGCGCAGTACCGCGGGCCTGTAACCGGCATGTATATGTGCGGCTCTGGGACCCATCCCGGTGGTGGTGTGATGTCTGCGCCTGGCGCAAATGCAGCAAGAGAAATTTTGCGCGACTTGAACAAACCCAATACTGTCCCGGGAGGCTACGCCGATGACTGATTTTGATGCCATCATAATAGGGGCCGGTCACAATGGCCTGGTTTGCGCCGGCTATCTCGCCAAAGCGGGTAAAAAGGTCTTGGTGCTTGAGTCCCGCGCGGTGCCCGGAGGCTGTGCCGCAACCCACGAATTCGCACCCGGGTTCAATGTTTCAAGCTGCGCCCAATGGCTGTATCAACTCAGTCCAAAAGTTGTTTCAGACTTGAAATTGATGCAACACGGCTTGGCCTATGCAGCAGAAGGCCTCGCCACCATCGCCCTTGATGAAGCCGGTGATCACCTCCGTTTACAGGGTGATTTGGCATCAGGCGGCGGGGTCTCCAGCGAAGATCAAAAAGCCTACGGGTTGTTTCGCAAGAAAATGCGCAAGTACGCAAAACTGATGAAAACGGCCTATGGCACACGCCCCCCGAAACTGGTTGAGCATGATCTGCACGACAAGATGACCTTCGCCAAACTTGGACTGGGCATGAAGCTACTGGGCAAAGACGACATGAGCGATCTCATGCGTCTAATCTTGATCAACATATTCGACGTTATGAAAGAAACCTTTCAGTCGCCAAAGCTACAGGCGGCCCTCGCGCTGGATGCCGTTATCGGCACCCCAATGGGTCCGCGATCCCCCAACACTGTTTTTACCTATTTGCATCGTTTCTTCGGCGAAGTGCTCGGCTTCGAGGGCGCAACCCAAGTCAAAGGCGGCATGGGGATGTTAGGCGCAGCCTTGAGTAATGCTGCCACCGACCTCGGCGCGGTCGTTAGATGCGACACCTCAGTTGCGAGTATCGACAAAACCTTTGATCGGGTCACCGGCGTCACTTTAAGCTCAGGCGAGCACATAACGGCCAAGCTCGTCGTGTCCAGCGCGGACCCCAAGACAACTTTTAAATCCTTGTTGGGTTATCAACATATGGAAGCGGGCCTAGTTCGTCGAATCGAACAAATTCGCTTTAAAAGCGGCACGGTGAAAGTTCACCTTGCCCTTTCCGGCCTCCCGACCTTCGCCGGGCTCGATCCAAGCACACTCGGTCAGCGCCTGGTGATTGCACCCAGTCTGAACGCTCTGGAGTCCGCGTTTAACCCGTTGAAGTATGATGAAAGCTCTGCGCGGCCGGTAATGGATATCAGCATTCCATCGATTAACGACCCAAGTCTTGCGCCGAATGGGCAGCATGTTTTGTCCGCCATCGTGCAGTATGCCCCGCTCAACCCTAAAGGCGGCTGGGAGGCTTTACGTGCACCCTTCATGGCCGCTGTGATTGCGGAGCTTACGCGCTACGCGCCTGACATCGCATCACTGATCACGGCTGAAGAACTGTTAACCCCGGCTGACCTTGCGGCCACCTTCGGCATGACCGGCGGCAATTGGCATCACGGCGAACTCACCATGGATCAGGTGCTAATGACCCGTCCAGCGACCGGCATTAGCCAATACCAAACGGGCATCGACGGTCTCTATCTTTGCGGCGCCGGCAGTCATCCTGGCGGCGGCCTAATGGGCTTGGCTGGCAAGAATTCAGCTCAGGAAATTATTCGACAGGGAGAACTGGCATGAACCAACCCACACGCGCCACCATGCTACTAGAAACCCCTTTCCACTCCCGGGTTGCTGAACGTTGTGAGATCAATGATTGGGGCAATTGGATGGGCTACACAACCCCCAACGCCTTCTTCGATGTTGAGCTCGAGTACTTTTCAATTCGAAGCACGACCGGCGTGTTTGATCTTTCCCCGATGAACAAGTATCGGATTCAAGGACCTGATGCTGAGGCCTATCTCAACCGAATGGCCACCCGAAACATCTCCAAAATCGGTATCAACCGAGTGGGTTATACGGTTTGGTGCAACGATGCCGGTATGGTCATGGATGACGGCACTATTTTTAGACTGGGCGAATCAGACTACCGATTGTGCTCTTACCAGCGCGCCATCGACTGGCTGCTTTGGTGCGCCATGGGCTTTGATGTCACCATTACGGATGAGACTGAAGATCTTGCGGCGCTAGCCGTTCAAGGTCCGACCTCCTGCACGTCGCTAACGGAAATGGGCCTGACCGATCTCAATACGCTCAAACCGTTCGGGATGCGCACTTATGATTTTGAAGGTGAGAAACTGATGGTGAGCCGCACGGGCTTTACCGGAGACCTTGGGTACGAGGTTTGGGTTTCACCAGAGAAAGCCGAAACCCTCTGGGATCAGCTCTTTGATGCGGGCAAGGAATACCTTATCAAACCGTTTGGCAGCTACGCGCTAGACATCGCGCGTATCGAAACGGGATTTATCCAAGCCGGCGTTGACTTTGTGCCCGCTGAAGAGATGGTTCGCCCAGGCCGCGCGCGCAGCCCTTTTGAGCTCGGACTGAGTTGGTTAGTCGATCTTGAAAAACCCCTCTTCAACGGCAGAACTGCCTTGCTCAAGGAAAAGGCCAATGGCTCACGGTATCGGTTTGCCATCTTAAATGTTGACGGGAATAAGCCCGCCGAGCACTCTTTTATCATGAAGGGTGATCGCCAAATTGGTACGGTCACCTCAGCGGCTTGGTGCCCAACAGCAAAATCGAATATTGCCTTTGCCCAGCTCGAAATGCCCGAAGGGGCGATTGGATCGGAATACGTGGCTGAGATTTACTATCAGCGCGAACTTCATTGGACGCGTCTACTCGCGCCCTGCAAGGTGATTGACGGCCCCATTTTCAATCCGAAGCGACGCCGAAAAACACCGGCCATTCCGCACTAAGTTAATCGAGCAGACCCTGACCCAACGAACTCCGGGAGGAGCCAAAGAGTGACTTTGATTGCGACG
>JAQWWC010000095.1 GCA_029249645.1 Pseudomonadales bacterium | reverse complement strand
ACGGGTAGCGCCAGAGAGGAGAACTGGTCTGAGAGGCTCCGTTTGGACTCATTAGGCAAATTCGCACGAAGCTGCGAGACTTGATTGATTCCATTTCGAGATGCCAAGTGCCTACCTGTCCTTGTGGCCAACCCACTGTCGCCGAAGCCTGCTGCGCCGCCATTCTATCGGGGGACGAGCAAGCAGAAACCTGCGAGCGCCTGATGCGCGCGCGATACACCGCTTATGTGCAACGCAATGAGTCGTTTTTGATCGCGAGCTGGCATCCATCAACTCGGCCCAAGACGGTGCCGTTTGACGCGTTGACCCATTGGGTTGGACTCAAGGTGATTCATAGCCAGGGCGGGGCGTCCCATACCTCAGGTGAGGTGGAATTTATTGCAACCTTCAAGCACCAGGGCAAAGCCTACAAAATGCATGAACGCAGTGCGTTTGTTCGGGAGCAGGGGCAATGGTTTTATTTCGATGGCACCATTTTGTAGACGCGCGCCAACCATGAAGCTTACACAGGCTCGGTAAGTAACTTGGTCTGCAGCAGCGGACTGCCGAAGGATGCCCCAAGCAGCGGCCGTCAGGGCCAGACCAACGTCATTATGTCGAGCCAAGCGACTTAATTTTTCGCCTTCTCAGACTGAGATCTAAGCGCCGTCAGTTCCCGTTTAAGGGCCGCGCGCCCTGCTTCGGCTTCTGGATCAGAATCATAGTACGCCAGCTCTGTCGAAACATCGCCAGCAACACGGGTCCCGATCAACACCCTGGGTTGCGCATAATCGTAGGGTCTCGCTCTGTGAAGTAAGGCCCGATTGTCCCACAGCAAGGTATCCCCGACGCGCCATTGATGTTGATATACCCGTGCGGGATCTGAGACCACGAAACCAACCAGATCCCGCAGCAACGCGCGGCTTTCTGCTCGAGACAAGCCCGGTATCCCAAAAGCATGGCGGCCGATAAATAAATTCAACACGCCGGTTTCCGGATGCACTTTCACTAAGGGTCGAAGATAGGCCTCACCGTGATAAAGACTGCCTGTACGTTGATCGGGATAATGTCCAAGATCATTGGCTTGGGAATACTGAGTCGAATGATAGGCGCTGAGGCCGCTGATACGAGCTTTCATGGCATCTGGAAGGAACCGATAACCCGCCCGCAGATCGGCCAGCTCGGTTTCCCCCCCTTTTGCTGGCACTTTGACGGCAGTCAGTAGCGCGCACTTGCTGCTGACAGGCCAATAGGTCGAGTCGGTATGCCACGCTTCGTTGCCTAGGTTGGTTTGCATTCGCTGACTGGCAACCGGGAAAATTTCGCTATAGCCACCACCATCCAACTTGATCTGATTCGCCAACGGTAGACCTCCGAACTCAAGGGCGCCAAAGCGTTCACCGAAGGTAATTTGTTCGGCTTCGGTCAGCGCCTGATCTGGAAACACGATAAAACCATACTTTAAAAAGGCCCCATAGATTGCCTTGAAGTCTTGTTCCTCGATCTGACTCAAAACAATTCCAGAGATTCTCGCACCAAAGTCGTGTGCTGAAAGTGGGTCGATCTGCATAACTCGCCTCCTTTCGCTTAAAACTAGCGCATATCTAAGATATTGACCATCTCCGTCCCGATCATGCCTTCGGCAGTTGGTTTCCAACGCCAGTAACTTTGGTAAAGTATTTGGCTATCGCAAGGAGTTCGATGTGACCGACGTTTATCAACAACTGAATCAAGCATCTTTTTGCCCGACCATGACTTTTTTTGGGTTAACCCATATCAAAAGCGACGTGGAAACGACTTACTTTACGGTCACCTTTCCTCAGGCGGCATTGAATCCAATGGGGTTTGTGCAGGGCGGTATGATCACGGCGGCCCTTGATGATGCAACCTCGCTGGTCATGATCAAAGGCTACGATCGCAAAAAAGCGCCGTTATCGACCAACTTACATATCTTGTTTCATCGCCCAATGCCGGAGGGCTTGGGTCATATTGAGGTCAAAATCATCAATCTCGGACGAAAAAGCGCAACCTCCGAAGGCCGTTTGTACGACCCGAATCAAAAACTTGTTGCGACATTGCTGCACTCGGCCCAAACCGTCGATACAGGACAATAAGGATCTATTATGGCGCTCACCGAATTCAACCACGACCTACCCAGTCATCATGAAGGTTGCCAGATTCGGTTGCGCCACAAGGCAACAACCGAGGCGCAAGGCACACCAGTACTTTTTGTCCATGGCGCCACCTACGGGGCGACCCAAACCTTTGACTACGCCATCGACGGCCGCTCTTGGATGGATGAGATGGCGGATCAAGGTTTCGACGCTTGGTGTCTTGATTTGACCGGTTACGGACAATCTGAGCGTCCAGGGGCGATGGCAGAGCCCGCAAGCCTCAATGCGCCGCTCGTGCAAACCGATGATGCAGTTGTAGACGTTCAACGCGCGATTGAGTTCATTTGCGCGCAAGGCGTACATGATGCCGTTGACTTGTTGGGCTATAGCTGGGGTACTGCCATTTGCGGTCGCGTCGCCGGTCAATGTCCCGAGCGGGTAAACCGCTTGGTATTGTACGGCGCCTTATGGGTTGAAAAACAAGCGGATTTTAAATCCAGCAGCATCCCAGCTTATCGCACGGTCACCGCTCACAGCGCATTGAGTCGGTGGGCGCACGGCCTGGACCCGATGGAATTTGAGGCCCTTGTGGCGCCGGCGGTTGCCGCCGATTGGTGTCAAACAATGGTTGAGACTGACCCAAACTATGACACAGCAAAGCACGCTTTTCTTCGGGCACCAACCGGCGTTCGCGCGGATTTTGCACATTGCGCGCAAACAGGTATCGATTGGTATAAACCCGAGTTAATCCAAGCACCGACCCTTATCGTGGTCGGCGATCTGGATATCGAGACAACACCTGAACAAGGTCTCATCGTTTTTAGCCGCCTGACCCAAGCGCATTCGCGGCAATTTACCCTCATCGGTGGTGGCACCCATAGCTTGTTGCTCGAGAACCGCCGTTTTCAGCTGTTTGATGCAGTGCACCAGTTTCTCGCCACTTAGGCGCACGTGTTCCGGCGCCGGCCAGACCCGTCACTGCAAAACAGTTTATTTGCAGTGCCTGCTAACCGATTCGGTTAAATCCGTTCGCGCCAGATGACCGGAGACGCATTTTAAACCAAGCGCGCCACACTACATCGTCTTAACCAATACCCGTCCTCTGAAAGCAGGACGACTCGCCGCAGCAATGAATACAACGCTTTGAGCCCCGTTTAGGAATAGTCGTAAAAGCCTTTGCCGGATTTTCGGCCCAACCAGCCCGCACGAACGTATTTCCGTAGAAGCGGGTGGGTGCGATACTTCGAATCGCCAAACTCTTGATGAAATACATCCATGACGGCCAAGCAAACATCCAAACCGATCATATCGGCAAGGGTTAGAGGCCCCATTGGATGATTCGCGCCCAACTTCATGGCAGCATCGATATCTTGCGCCGATGCCAAGCCTTCCGCGAGGATACCCACCGCTTCATTAATCATTGGCACGAGAATTCTATTCACGACAAAACCGGGTGCCTCGGCAACTTCAACTGGTTGCTTACCAATTTGAATCGCAACCGCATGCACGGCATCAACCGTTGCCTGCGCCGTGGCAATGCCGCGAATCAGTTCGACGAGTTTCATGACCGGTGCTGGATTAAAAAAGTGCATGCCCATCACTTGATCGGGGCGATTCGTCGCACTGGCAATCTCGGTAATAGACAACGACGAGGTATTCGAAACAAATAAGGTCGATGGTTGACAGATCGCATCAAGCTCCCCGAACACGACTTTTTTAATGGCCATACTTTCTATGATGGCTTCAACAATCAGATCGCAATCTGAGACTGCTGCGAGCTCCGTCGCCCCGTTAATTCGACCCAAGATCGCTTGATGCTCAATTTCAGGCAAAGTGCCTTTTGCCACTTGTCGGTCGAGATTTTTCCGAACAATGTTCAGGCCACCGTCCACCAACGCTTCCGAAACATCCCGCAAGACCACATCCAACCCTGCGGCAGCAAACGCCTGAGCAATACCCGCACCCATGGTTCCTGCACCCAAAACGCCTATTTTTTGCATGTTTCGCTTCCTGTTATTGCTTGGCCGCGAACCTTATCAAGATTGCCAAAGGGGCGCAATTCAGGCCCAAAAGCCTCAAGGAATCCAGCAGGATGCAACCTTATAGCCTCTATTAAGGAAAGGATCCGCCCATTAAGATCGCGGCGCGTGAGCGCAGGTCGTGCGAAACCCGCCCATCCTGCGCTGTGCGCGCCATAAAAACCGTTATCAATACTTAAAAATTTCGCTAAGCTACCTTATGAATCTTGATCTCGATACTGGGCGATTAATCGTCTTTCTTGCCGGCTTCGGCTTTTTCCTAGCCCTTGAAAGTCTCCTGCCCGCGCGCCATTTAAAAGGTGCAAAGTATCGGCGATTACTGACCCACGGCTTTATGGCAGGTGTAAACACCCTGCTTGTGCGTACCCTTACCTTTGTACCGATGCTGGCTTGGCTGGTTTACGTTGAGCAGCAAGGCTGGGGGCTGGCACGCTGGCTCGGGCTTTCGGGCTGGCTTGAATTTATTATCTCGATTGTTGTTCTAGACGCATTTGATTATTTTTGGCATCGCGCCAATCATCGCATAACGTTTTTATGGCGCTTTCATAAAGCCCATCACGCAGACACTTCAATCGACGTTTCGACGGCCCTGCGGTTTCACCCCGGGGAGTTATTATTGTCAACCTTCGCTAAAGCGACTTGGGTCGTTATTTGGGGACCATCGGCCATAGCTTGGTTTTTATTCGAGATTTTGGTCAGTTGGTTCGCCCAAGCCCATCATGCTAACTGGGACCTTCCTGACAGTCTCGAACGCGTTGTAAGCCGCATTTGGGTGACGCCCCGTTTTCATGCCACCCATCACCTCGTTGACCGACGCTTCGGAGACGCTAATTTCTCAACATTGCTCAGTATTTGGGACCCCTGCTTTGGCACAAAGGCTAGCGCGCTGACGCAAGCCCAAATAAAAGAAGGTGATCTGGGACTTCCAGATGCCAGGGCGCAAACAGCCTCCTTGAGACACTGGCTGGCCGAGCCCTTCTCAAACCAGAACCTCGGACTGAGCCAAAGCCGTCAAGCAGATTAGCCTTCACTGATCGCTGGATCTTCTGTTAACGTACAAATAAGATTAACGACTCGTTACCATCACAGACGTGGGAGCAATTTATGAAGAAATTACTTTTAATTACCTGTCTTTTGCCTTGTTTAGCACTGGCGGCCGAGCACGGCGGTACGGCAGCACCTGAAAAGAAGCAAGAACACGGCGGCACCGCCGCGCCTGAAAAAGCGCATCAAGAACATGGCGGCAAGGCCGCAGCGGAAAAATCCGATGCGGAGCATGGCGGCAAAGCCGCCCCTGAAAAAGAAGCGCACGAACACGGTGGCGCGCCTGCTTCAGAAAAGCCGAATCACCAGTAACGCGATTAACTCGCTGTATTTGGCAAAATGGCTTCACCGGCATCTCGTGTAGGCAGCAGTAGCACCCTCGTTGGCTGGTGCTGCCGACTCACCGCGTCTTGCCTGATTTTCCTAGGCGGGGCGCTGTCAGCAGCGCCAATTGATGCGCCACCAACCCAGTTCTATGTAGACGATATCAAAGCGGCGATGACTGAGCACATCCAGTCGTTAACCGAGGTTGATGGCTATTGGCATACCGTCGATGACAAAACCCTAGATGAACTGGTGTTAAAATTTATTCAGGTGCACGACCCAGTCCGACAAATCAATCAAGGCGTTTACTTTGCTTGTACGGATTTTCATGAGCAGGGCAACGACGAGAAAATTTACGACATGGACTTCTGGCTCAAGCCCGTCGATGGCGTGCTCAAAGTCTTTCAAACCAAAGTTCATAAAGAGCCCAGACACACGCTTCTCTATGGCTGGTATAAGCACCCAAGATATACCTTCGTAAATGATGAAATTGAATATCTGTACTAAACCCCCTTTATGCCGCTGCCTTTTATTCGCAGGATTTTGTCTCCTGATACGCAGTCCATTTTAAATTCTCGATTTTCACCGCCGCACGACCAAGCTTAGGCGAGTCGACAAAATACGGAGGTTGGGCGACGGTCAAAGCCATCCGCCCTGATCCAACCTGAATTCAAAAACGTAACCGAAGTAAAAACGGGTACGCATTATGATCCGAGCGCTTTTGGTACTACTTTGTTTGAATGCATTGCCCAGCCTCGCGGACACATTTGATTTTGAGGTTCTGCTCAACGGCAAAGCCATCGGCCATCACAAGATCACACTCTCCGACGATGAGCGCGGGCGTCAAGTTGTACAAGGCGACGCCGACTATACGGTAAAATTGCTTGGCATCACGTTTTTTGGCTATCAGCATCAGCATCGGGAAATCTGGGATGGCAACTGCCTACAGTCTTTGAACACCAGTACACAAATCAACGGCAAGTCGGCGCAGCTCACCCTAACCCGCAGCCCTGAGGGCTACGCGTTAACAACTTTAAAAGAACCTAAAGCGCTTACATTGGATGCACAACCTTGCCTTTGGTCCTACGCCTATTGGCGGAAAGACTTCACCAGTCAACGGCAACTGATGAATGGCCAAACCGGGCAAATGAGTCCCGTGTCGTTCGAGCGCCGCCCGCCCATCGAGGCAAACTCCTTGAACCCTGGGCCAATGCCCAAGCCGTCGACAGTTGCGGCGCCACCTGAAAGCTCAGGGATCCGCTACAAACTGGTTACTGACGATCAAACCATCGCTGTCGACTATAGTCCTTCTGGGCAGTGGGTTGGATTGCAGGTCGATCTTGCCCCCAACCGAGTACTCACCTACCGATTGCGGACGACGCTGTAAGGCGCTTCATCTTGGCGCCTCATCGAGCTTTAGCGCCGTTGAACGGGCGGCATCATCGAGACCTCTTCCGATAAGAAGCCACCCCATTTCGCGTCCGGGTCGAACAATTTTGCTTCGTCCGCCTGAATTTCTGCCGCAATCAGAGGCTCACTGAGGTGCGCCATGCACGCTTTTTGCGTGGCCCAATCCGAAAACCACATCTCTGTGATCACATCAAACGGGGGGTTAGCGGCGGACAGGTGCGCGGGATCTAAATACCGCCGAATGTAAGAGGCAGCAAATCCGGCCAAGACGCGCTCACCGATTTTTCGATGATGGGCTTCGTAGTAATCTTTAAACGTGGCCAGATCCAGATCCTTGCGACGCTTTAAAAATACAACTTGTTTGATCATCTTTCACCTCCTCCTCGTGTTGCTTTCAACTCCGTTGGCGACCTCAATCCGAATCTCGGCGGCGCCTATGCCTTCGTTTCTTCTCCTAATCCCGACTCGGCGCGGGCTCTTTAAACCCTACTCTACACCGTCAAGGCTGAAGCTGGCGAGACTTGGCGTACTGCTTTCTGAAGCCCATTTTCAGACCAACATGCGGCAAGCCCGCAACCCCTAAAGGCCGCGGACCGATCGCGTCACATTCCAGCATCAAGGCCAAACCCCGCGCTCGATTGCATTCGCTTTAAACCCCTTGGCCGCCACGGAATATTGGATGACCGAGCAACCCCATGTGCGGTAGAGTTTAAGCAAGAGACTGATTCCAAACGCCGTGCAAGCATCAGGAGCAAATCATCGAACCAAAAATCGCCACTACAAACCAAGCTGCCAACAGTCAAAAAGCCATTGGATTTTGGCGCGGCTGGTCTTTAGTCGTTGGCGGCACCATTGGTTCGGGCATTTTTATGTTACCCGCCCTACTCGCACCATTCGGACTCCTGGGCATCATAGGTTGGTTAATCGCAGGCGCGGGCGCTTTGGTCCTATCGCTCATGCTGTCCGACCTGGCGCGTACCCTGCCTGTTATTGGCGGGCCTTATGCGTACGCGCGCGCCGGCATGGGCGACTTCATCGGTTTTTGGATTGGCTGGGGCTACTGGATCGCCCTTTGGGCCGCAACCGCCGCCATTGCGGTGGCTTGTGTCGGCTACCTATCATTTTTCTTTCCGGTTCTCGCGTCAAACGGCCTCATCTCCGCTGGGGCGACGCTGGTTTTAATCTGGACTTTAGTGCTGATCAACTGCCAGTCCATAGCCGCATCCGGTAACGTCCAACTACTCACCACACTTCTAAAAATTCTGCCCCTATTGTTGGTCGGCGGCTTGGGCTTGACGATGGGGTCGAGTGAGAATATCCCAGCACTGAACCCCACCGGTGGGTCTTACCTTGCCGTCATTGCAACCAGTGTAACTCTGGTGATGTGGGCCTTCGTTGGTTTAGAGGGCGGGACAGTACCCGCCGCCGATATGAAGGATCCCGAGCGATTGATCCCCAAAATTTTGATTACCGGCACCTTGACCGTCCTCACAGTTTATCTGATAGCGTATCTGGGCGTGGTCTTACTCCTGCCAGCGGCCACACTCGCGAACTCTAATGCACCGTTCGCAGACGCCTCGGTTTTAGTGCTCGGCCGATCCGGCGCGAGCGTAATCGCAGCCGGCGCGATCATGGCAACCTTTGGTGCACTCAACACCCAGATCCTACTATCGGGCCAGCTCGTTCGCGCTATTTCGTTGGATCGACTTTTCCCAGGACGACTCGATCAACTCAATCAAGGCGGCACACCGGCGAAAGCAATGATCGTTTCCGGCATTTTGGCGAGTCTTTTGGTCGTTATGAACTATCAAAAAGGGCTCGTGGAAGCCTTCAATATGATGATTTTGTTATCAACCTTAACCACTTTAATCCCGCTCGCCTTCGCGGCCGTTACCGCCATGATTCTCTTTCGAGGTCAGCCAGGTAGTAGGAAAAAACTGATCACTGCGGGCCTTGCGTTTTCCTATGCCCTGATTGTGATCATCGGCGCCGGTCAGGAAACCGTATATTTCGGCTTCATTTTACTGGTTGCGGCCATGCCCTTTTATGCACTTTTAAAACGGGATCCAAAATCCGACAATCCCATCTAAATCAGACTGATCAAACTCAATTGATCACAACATCGTAACCTTCCCCAGCCAACCCACGACATTATCACGGCACCACTATGAACATCGCGATTATCGGCGCCGGTCTGTCCAGCGCAACCCTTTGTCAAAGCCTGAGCACATTGGGCACTTTAACCATCTTTGAAAAATCAAGGGGGATTGGTGGACGAATGGCCACACGTCAAGGGACCGATGCAAGTTGGGATCACGGCGCACCATGCTTTATTGCTCGAGACAGCGGATTTAAGCAATTTTTGCAGCCATTCCTAACGGATCAAACCCTCACCGAGTGGCATCCAAAGATGACAACACTCGGCCTTAACAAAAAGTCTTATAAACGCACCTGGTTCGAGCCGCATTATATTGGCCAACCAACCATGAACCAGTGGCTCAAAACCCTCTTTGCTGGGCATGCCGTCGAAACACAAAGTGAGATCCAATCGATTTATGGCGAGCCCGGCCAGTGGTACCTTGCCAGCGCCGAGCGCGCTCATGGCCCTTTTGACTGGGTCCTGTCCAGTACGCCGCTGGCGCAGACGCAGGCCCTTTTTACTCGCTTCAACTTTGATCTGTCCGCGCGCTACCAACCCGGGTTTACCTTATTATGCCAAACGACTTTGAATCCCAGCTGGGATCGTGCGGTCTGCCAAGATGCGGTGGTTGCCGAGATGATACTGTCTGGACGTCGTCCAAGCCGCCGCCACCCCAGTACGCTTGTGGTCCATGCCCAAGACCAGTGGGCGAGCGAGCAGATAGATTCAGAGCTGGCAGGAGTTGAGCAAACGTTGCGGCGCGCGACCGAGGGCCTCCTAAACGGGAAACTTGACAGTGCAAAACTTCACCGTTGGCGATCGGCAAAGGTCATCGAGCCGGCCGCCCACACCCATTGGCTGCACCCTACGCTTCAACTCGGCGCCTGTGGCGATTGGGGCGGAACTCGAGGGGCGGAATCGGCCTTTGTCTCAGCAAAAGCGCTTGCGGCGGCACTCGTCAACAAGGGCTAAAAACACGCAATCGGCGCGATGCGCTAATGGGAACTTGCACCCTGCGAAGAATCAACAATTCGCCAACGACCTCGTCATCGAAAGAATACTATTTCAACAAGATGCAGCTTTAGGCTAACAGCGCCTGACGCTTCAAAAACACCAGCGGGTTAGTCTCTATGACTGGATTAATTGTTCTAACTTGATTTGATCCGCTGCGAAATTTCGAATGCCTTCTGCAAGCTTTTCGGTTGCCATGGGGTCCTCGTTCATCGACCACCGAAAACTAGACTCATTCATTTCTAACTGAGGGCGTCCAGAATCCATCGAAGGCGTGAGTTGCCGCGGCAACGGACCCGAATCAGCGGCTAGTGCGCTCAAAAGATCCGGACTAATCGTCAGTCGGTCACAACCTGCTAGGGCCTCAATCTCGCCTAGATTCCTGAAACTTGCCCCCATGACCACGGTTGGGTAATGGTTCGCTTTATAGTACTTATAAATTTCTTGCACAGAGAGGACACCGGGGTCATTGTTGGCGTTATAGTCAATCCCGGTCTTAGCCTTGTGCCAATCAAGGATCCGGCCAACAAAGGGCGAGATGAGATATACACCCGCATCGGCGCAAGCGGCCGCCTGAGCGAAACCAAAGAGCAGCGTTAAATTGCACTGAATACCGTCGCGTTCAAGGGCTTGAGCGGCTTTGATTCCCTCCCACGTACTCGCGATTTTTACCAAAATTCGATCCGACGAAATACCCATTCGATCGTAGCGTTCGATCATTGTTTTCGCCTGAGCAATGGTTGCCTCGGTTTGAAACGACAACCTCGCATCTACCTCGGAAGACACACGGCCGGGGATGATATTCAAAATCTCGCATCCGATATCAACCGCAAACTGCAGGCAAGCCGCTTGCACGCCCGGCGCACCTCCAACCTGTCTAGCGGTTGACTTCGCCGCACCAAGCGTTGCCTCGTAGGCGGGCAAGCTCGCAGCTTTTAGCAGCAACGACGGATTGGTGGTCGCATCCAGCGGTTGATACCGCTGGATCGCTTCAATATCGCCGGTGTCCGCCACAACATCGGTCATCGTTTTCAGTTGATCTAATTTATTCACCCGCGTCTCCCCAATCTCACCGCTGTTGTCCCTCAAACTCACCTCAAAACCATCATATCCTGCAATCAATGCGCTGGCATTGACTCTCTCGCGAGATCGCGGGGCCGCTCAAAGCCCATTACCCCGTGCGACCCAGTGTGCTACTCGTTAATCCTTCTCGCGGACATAAAACGGCAAATTGGCATGACCCACGCCACCCGCATCATCCAACACCTCAACAAACAACCGATACGCGCCGGGTTGAGAAGGCATCAAGACCTCTACTTTTGCGCCGCTCGGCAGACTGATTAAATTAGGCACAGGCGCCGGCACCACCTCCGGATCACCACCGACCTCCTTGGCTTTACTCTCCGGACGGACGGTCCAACGATAGGTTAACGCCACGTTTTCCGGATCCAACGCCACAACATCAGCTTGTAGTCGCGTCCCGGCCAAGCCTACAACGCTTTTATTCGCTGTTTGGCCTGCTAGCCGAATTAAACCAACGTTTGGCGCTCGATCGCTTGGCCAGTCACCGCGCCAAATATACTGCAAGGCATCAGCCGCTTCGGTTCGATCACCCGTTTCCATGAGCGTGCCATACCACGTTGGCGTCCGTTCTTGCTTTTGTCCCCAAAGAAAGGCGTAGGCTCCAATGATGCGCCCCGGATTGACCTTAATCACTTGCTCATAGCCCGCGACATAATGAGCCGCTTTTGCCGCGCTCGTTAACTCGATCGGCGCTTGCCACGCCGTGCTCGGCACCTCCCAGTGACCAATGGTTCCCCACTCAGTCACCATGAGCGGCTCGGTTAGTCCTAAATCATCCATAGCTCGCTCTAGGCCCATGATGCCGCCGTAGACTTGCGTACTGTAGAAATCTAGTGCCGGCGCCCGTGTGCGTAACAACGCAACATCCTGGGCCCCTAACCCTGCCAGAGCAGTGGTCACGGGATGATTGGGGTCGACCTCATGGATCATCTCCGCAATTTCATTCACCGCATCCCAAACTTTTGGATTAATTGCTTCTAAATTCAGCTCATTCCCAATAATCCAAGTCAGTAAAGCTGGATGGTTTTTAAATCGCTCAACCTGCTGCCGAAAGCGTTGTAGCTGTGCAGCAACCGCCGCCTGATCGTTATAATCAAAGCCAAGTCGCTCACGACCCACATCCAGACACAGCGAAACGGTCAACGCCAGAGCATGTGCATCGTCTAAAATCTGACCGTCACCCACATGCCAAGTTCGAATCGAGTTTGCCCCATGCGCCTTCAAACTGGTTAAGGAGCCCGAGACGGCGCCGGCACCATTTGGGCGATAGGGCTGGCCGCCTCGGTGCAATTGATAAGCCCCAGGCGTTCCCACCACTTCCACCTTAATCGGCCCGTCTGACGCCGCACAGCCCAAAAGGCTCAGCCAAAGCAACATCAAAAAACTCATAACCTGACCCTGATGCCGATTAAAGCTCGGGTTCTGATCGCTCGCAGTGTGTCGATGCCCCAACCGTTTAGTGATCAGATAGCGCAGGCCGATCAATTTGCCAATCTCGGACCGGTTGAAGCGCGCGTCACAACATGGCACTCGAACAAGCGTTCGGACGAATCAACGGGCTCACCCCTGAGTTTCTGAATCAGCAATCCCGTTAGCGCTTCAGCCATCTCGACAATGGGCTGACGAACCGTCGTCAAAGGTGGCCAGATTCTGGAAGCAATCGGCGTATCGTCAAAGCCGACCACCGAGAGATCCTCAGGAATTCGCAAACCCCGCTCTCGGGCTTCAAAAATTGTGCCCGCCGCCATGTCGTCATTGCTCGCAATAATGGCGGAAGGCGGAGACCTGAGATCAAGCAACGCCCGGGTGGCAGATCTTCCTGATTCAAAACTAAACTGCCCGTCTTGAACGTACTCACGATGGTATTCGATTGCATTGGCCTTCAACGCGCGCAAATAGCCTTCAAATCGATGCGCTGTCGCTGCATGAATCGGGTCTCCCTTGATAAAACCAAGCCGCTGGTGCCCTTGATCTATCAAAAACTGTGTTACATCAAAACTGGCCTGTTCATCGTTACAGTCAATACTGAGCTCATCAGTGAGTGACATTCGCGGGGCTATTCGGGCGAACGGAATTTCCAGATCCGTTAATAACCGTTGAATCGAGGTGAAGTCGCCAATCGGTGCCGGTAGCACCACGCCGTCTAGCCGAGATTGTGATACAAACCGGCGAACATCTTGGATCAGATCCGGATTGGGTAGCGTCAGAGGCAATAGCAATAACGTATAGCCCCCAGCTTCACAGGCTTTTAAGGCACCATTTAAAACCTTTTGCACATAGCTAAATTCGTTCGGATTTTCGTAAATTAAACCAATCACATAAAAGCGTTTGCCCGACAGCACGCGAGCGGCAGTATTCGGTCTGTAATGAAGGTCATTGATGGCGGCGAGAACTTTTTCGCGCGTACTCTCGCGGACATTGATTTCGGCGTTCACGACCCGAGAGACCGTTTTAATCGAAACCCCGGCTCGCTTCGCGACATCGAAAATGGTGGGTGCTTTTGCGGTTCGGCGTCTTGGTGCTTGATCCTGATCGGTCATGGGTTACTTCATTCGGTTGATGAGTTGTGATGGCCCTGTTACCCGGACCGCCAAATTTGGCCACTGCTCGAGCCTAACCGCATTCAAGCACGTTTCTAAGCCCAAGCGAAGGCGCTCTGCGTCAGACCGCTCCAAACCCGCATCGCCTAAACGCTAAAGCGCAATCAGGTCTAAGACCACGGACTAACCGCCCGTTGGCCTCGGCCTATCTCCGCGCCCTAAGGCGACGGTAAAACCGCCAGCAGGACGTCAGATGGCGCTAACCTTATTATGCTGGGCACATTTTTTCCAAAATTGACAACGCTGTCATTATTTCATCATTAATCGCTTTGGGTCAATTCAGCACTACGGGCCAACGAGATCTCAAGCGCCCTGCCTGTCCCTTAATCGATGACGCCCACCCTGGACGGTGGACGCCATATTGGCAGCGCCGCGTCGCACTCGCTCCTAGAAATGAGCTTCCAGCCGCCCCGCTACAGGGTACTGAAGCGCGTGCGGGCCAGATACTCAGTGCATCAGAATCCAGGATGAACCGCCGTTTTGAACACCTGCTTTTCCGGAAATGCCCAATTGCTCTTATAGGATAGCCGTTTCAGCGCATTTTGGATTGACACTCTGTGGGGCACGAACCGATAGTGCGTCTGAATACAGCGAGCACACGAACACACGCTGTTCGTGCACTCGATGCGACCGGAACCTTAGGGAGCGTAGTCCATCTGACAGATCAGATTGGCATCACCCCCAAAGGCACTCGATCGAAAGATTTATAGACAACGTTGGTACAAGCCAGGCGACAGGGCGATGCGATATTTAAAACTGACAACCCCAAACACTCAGCCCGATTTCGGCGGTTTCGTCACCTTTGCGGGCGAACGCTACTACCAGATCTGTGATGTGGATGACCTACCCCCGTTTTTCATCAGCCTCGCCGCGAGAGGCGATCATTGGCTGTTTATCTCATCCTCATCGGGACTGACCGCCGGACGCAGTGCGCCAGAATATGCGCTATTTCCATATGTTCCGGTAGACCGAATCCATGAAAGCCATCAACACACCGGCTCCGTTACCCACATCAAAGTACACAGCGGCGGTCAAACCCGATTTTGGTCCCCCTTCTTTCACCAAAAGCCTTGGAAAGGCGGTTGCACCCGCAATCTGTATAAAAACACGCTCGGTACCAAAATTTGCTTCGAAGAAATTCACCATGAGTATCAACTGACCTTCCGATTGACTTGGTCTACAAGCGAGCGATTTGGGTTTGTTGCAAGCGGCGAAATCCTGAATCACGGCCAGAACTCGGTCGAGTTGTCGCTCCTCACCGGGTTGCAGAATATTTTGCCGGCCAACACTCCCCGAGCGATTCAAGAATCGTCAAGCAATCTCGTTGACGCTTACAAACGCAGCGAACTCGATTCTGAAACAGGCCTTGGACTTTATACCTTATACTCCGCGATCTCCGACCGGGCTCAGGCTAACGAGTCCCTCAGAGCCAATACTGCTTTTTGTTTAGGCCTCGATCACGCGCAAACACTGATTTCAAACGACCAACTTCAACAGTTTTTGATGAATGAGGGACTGAACGCCACTTCCGAAACAAAAGGCGTACGAGGCCTGCACTTAACACACGCTCGATTTATCCTGGCAACGAATCAGAATCAGTCCTGGGACCTAGTGGCCGACACCCAAAACTCACAAAGCCAAATCGTTGCCCTGAAAGCCTATTTGCAGGACCCCGCAGCCTTGCGACGTATGATCCATCAGGATGTCGAACTGGGCAGCCGAGAATTGGCCCGTCTGGTCGCGGGCAGCGATGGCCTGCAGGCCTCAGGCGAAGAAGCTGTGACCGTGCACCATTACGCAAACGTATTATTCAATATTATGCGGGGCGGGACCTTTATCGACCGTGGGTTGATTACCAAAACCGATTTCCTGAAGTCCGTGCAAACCTTCAACCGAGCCTTACACGGCGAGGCGGAGAAGGCGCTACAAGACCGGCCTGCTCAATTTTCTCACGGTGCTTTGATGGATAACATCAAAGACGCTCGTTCACCGCAACTCCACCGCTTAGCGCTAGAATATTTACCCATTAGCTTCGGGCGACGGCATGGCGATCCGTCCCGGCCTTGGAATCATTTCGAAATCAAGCTCAAAGACAATGACGGGCAGCGATTGCTCGCTTATGAGGGCAATTGGCGCGATATTTTTCAAAACTGGGAAGCGTTAAGCCTCAGTTATCCGGACTTTATCCCAAGCATGATTGCAAAATTTGTGAACGCCTCCACCATCGATGGCTACAATCCTTACCGCGTAAGCCAAGATGGGATCGATTGGGAAGTCGAAGACTTGGAAGACCCTTGGAGCTATATTGGCTACTGGGGCGATCACCAAATTATCTACCTGTTGAAGTTCCTTGAGCTCTCCGAGGCCTTCTATCCGGGTCTTTTAACCGAGCTAATGATCCAGCCATTATTCAGTTACGCCAATGTCCCGTACCGGCTCAAGCCCTTTGATGAGATCGTAAAAGATTCCAAGAACACGGTCTTATATGATGAGGCGCTCGCCGAACAGATTGAACGCAGAGTCTCGGCATTGGGCGCAGATGGTAAGCTGATCTTGACCCAAGACCATGAGGTGTACCAGGTCACGTTACTCGAAAAGCTGCTTGTACCGATGCTCAGTAAACTGTCGAACTTGGTTGTCGGCGGCGGGATCTGGCTCAATACCCAACGGCCAGAATGGAATGATGGCAATAATGCGCTGGTCGGCTCCGGCGTGTCCTTCGTCACTTTGTGCTATCTGCAGCGCTATGCGCAATTTTTAAAAACGATTCTGGCGAGCTGCCCTCAACAGATCAACCTTACCCAAGCGGTTGGTGACTGGCTCACACGCACCAATGAGGTGCTAACCAATATTTTAACCCAGCTTCAAGATAAGCCACTTAATCCAGAGCAGCGGTTCAAGAGCCTCAAAGCGCTTGGCCAGGCTGCAAGCGCATACAGAGCGGAGGTCTATCAAGCTGAAGTGCTCGAGAAGGGTGTTTTTGAAAGATCCTCTATCGACGCACTCATCGATTCTGCGCTACCGATTTTTGAGCGCACCATCGCCGAAAACCAACGCAAAGATGGACTATTTCAAACCTATAACTTACTGAAGACCGAAAACGAGCAGACTACTATTTCCCATTTGCACCCGATGCTTGAAGGGCAAGTCGCAATTTTAAGTGCCAAAACACTGCCACCCTCAGAAGCTGTCAAAGTCCTGGATGCGTTGTTTTCGAGTGACATCTACCGAGCGGATCAAGAGACCTTTATGTTGTATCCGGATCGATCGCTGACTGACTTCCTCGATAAAAACCGTTTCTCGGTAGCGTCTGTTCAGGGCAATGACCTCATCCAAAAAATGCTTGCAGCAGAGGATCAACGACTGCTGATCAAAGACCCAAATGGCGATTTAAGATTTCATCCAGACTGCACCAACATCGATGCCTTGAACGAGCGACTCAACAGCGTCATGAAGGACTACCCGCTAGATCAGCCGCAAAGCGCGCGCGACGCAGTGCACGCCTGCTTTGAAAACGTCTTCAATCACCATGCCTTCACCGGGCGCTCCGGTGGCATGTTTGGCTTTGAAGGCTTGGGCTGTATCTATTGGCATATGGTTGCAAAATTACTGCTTGCCGTTCAAGAAACCTACTTTTCGGCGGTTGATGAAGGTGCTGATACGGACCTACTGAGCCAGCTGGCCAACCATTACTACCGCATTCGAGCCGGATTCGGATTCAACAAGAGCCCCCAAGATTTTGGTGCCTTTCCAACCGATCCCTATTCGCACACGCCAAAACATGCGGGCGCCCAACAGCCAGGCATGACAGGTCAGGTTAAAGAAGAAGTCCTAACCCGGTTTGGGGAGCTGGGCCTTCGGATCAAGAGCGGGCAAGTTACGTTTGATCCACGGCTTCTTACAAAAACAGCCTTCAGCGAAAAGGCAACGACCTTTGAATTCTTAGACGCAAGCGATCAATGGCACACGCTGCCCCTTAGTAAAAATGCCCTGGGCTTCACTTGGTGCCAAGTCCCAATCGTTTATCAACTGACTAACCACGATTTCAGCATCGATGTCATGGAAGCCGATGGCGGTGTCATAACCGTACCCGGGCAGACCCTCCCACGCCCTATAAGCGATCGGTTGATTAGTCGTTCGAGCGCGATTGTTCAACTCAAGGTGTTGATCCCCCAAGCCGCGCTGCTGTCCTAAAAGCGCCGCGCCGCGTGCACCATGACCGTAAATAATCAAATTCTGCTGACCAATTCCTTTATACTTGCGCGCTCTTAAGAGGACTCGCGTAGTGGAACTGACCGAACTGATCTCTCTGTCGATTTTTGCAACGGTTGCAGCGTTTACGCCCGGCCCCAACAACCTCCTGCTTGCCGCCTCAAGCGCCAATTTTGGCTTACGCGCGACCTGGCCTCACATGGCAGGCGTCATCATTGGCTTCACCCTTCTCGTTGCCATTGCCGCTTTTGGCCTGGGCTGGCTGCTCACCGAAATTCCAATGTTACAAATCACGTTAAGGTTACTTGGCCTCGTCCTGATCGCCTTGATCGCTTACCGACTGTTGATCAGCCATACGCTTGATCGCCAAAATGCCCAGCGGCCGATGCGGTTTATCGAAGCGGTCTTATTCCAATGGATTAATCCTAAGGGCGTCGTTGTGATCATCTCCGCAATTTCCGCCTACACCGACCCTGCGAGCATTGTGCTGAGTGAGGTCTCGATTTTAATCACGTTGTTCTTCTTGGTGACCTTGGGCTCGGTGGTCTTGTGGGCCGGCGCCGGCGCTTTTATCGCACGCAAGCTCACCAGCCAGCGTCGGCTTGCTTGGTTTAATCGCATAGCAGCAGCCTTGCTACTGCTCAGTGTGGCACCGGTACTACTCAACCTCGTTTAAGGCCCGAAAATACGCCTCTAAAAAAGCGCTAAGAATTTGAGCCAGCTCTCAACAGCCTGTAGTCCGAGGGTTCTAAGTCGTGGGTGACCGCCCAAAATTTTTGCAAACTAAATGGCGAATTATTGATCACCTGCCCCGATTGATTTTTATACCAACTCTCAACACTCGGATGCCCCCAGGCGAGCTGCCCGCTGATCGCTTGGACCTCTTTATTGTATTGATCGTTGATTTCTTCGCGCACATCCAGCGCCTTAATATCGCTGGACACGAGGAGCGCTAAGCACTGCATCACATAATGAATCTGACATTCGATTTGATAAATAATGCTGCCACCATGCACGATATTCGTATTGGGACCATACAAGAAAAACAAATTTGGAAAGCCCGGCATATTAGTCCCCTTGTAGGCGTTGGCAGCATCACCCCAGACGCCTGCTAGGTCCTGCCCGCCGAGCCCTAATACCTGCATGGGTGACAACAACTCATTGGACTTAAAACCCGTCGCAAGGATCAACACATCGATCGGATGGTGCTCACCATTGCTTGTTTCAACCCCGGTTTCTGTGATCCTGGCAATGCCATCGGCAACCAAACTGACATCGGCCCTAGCGAGGGTTTCATACCAGCCATTATCAACAATCAACCGTTTTCCCCAGACGGGAAAATCTGGGACACAATGGGGCACATAGTCTTGTTTCGGTCCTAAGCCCGTTTTAACAAAATCAATCAGCACCTCACGCATGGCATGGTTTGCCTCATTCACAGAAACAGATTGATCTTTCCAAGCAGGATCGACCACCACCGCGGGCCAAGACCGGTCACCAAAGATCAGGATCATCCGAGCCCGATGAAATTCTGCATAGTAGGGGATGTGATTCAACGCCCAAATTAAGCCAGGCTCAACGGGTTTATAATAGTCTCGCGCCGGCGCGACCCAATGCGGCGTTCGCTGAAAGACAGAGGTATGCCCCGCGCGATCAGCCGTCTTTGGCAAGAGCTGAACACAACTACAGCCGGTTCCAATCACCCCAACGCGCTTGCCAGCAAGATCCTCGTCGCACCATCTTGCGGAATGCCACATTGCGCCCTGAAAGGACGACAGACCCTCAATATTCGGGATCGAGGGTTGATTCAACTGACCGACCGCACTGACCACCGCATTAAACGTCTCGGTCTGCTGTTCACCGCCGCGTGAATAGGACACTGACCAGGAATTAAGGCCTTCGTCATAGACCATGCGGGTCACAGAACAGCCAAACTGGATATGCTCTCGGATATTAAATTCATCCGCACACTCCTCGAAATAAGCGTGAAGCTCATCTCGCTTAGAGAAGTATCCCGACCAATTCGGATTCCGATGAAACGAGTAAGAATAAAAATGATTCGGCGTATCCACACCACAGTCCGGATATCGGTTTTCGTACCAAGTCCCACCCACTGCGTCATTTTTTTCGAGAATGGTAAAGGCAATGCCTGCTTCTTTTAATTTGGCAGCCGTGCCCAGACCGGACATGCCTGCGCCAACAATGAGCACGCGAAAATCAGCCGCCTGGCCCTGGCCAACAGCAGCTTGTAGCGTTGGCAACCACTGGCTATCGCGATTTTTAAAGCGGGTTTCTTCCATCAACATTTCTGCGGTTCCAATCTCAACGTCCTCGCCCGTTGAGAAAGCCAACATCTGGTGAAAACGGGTCAGGTTGGGCGCTTGGCCGACCGATCGTTGTCCGTCGCGAACCTCGGCTAGGATTGAAATAGCCTGCTCGCGAATATCGGAGGTGAGCTCAGAGCTGTAGCCACCCGAGTCATCCGGAAACAGACTGCCCTCAGGCGCCTCGATCGGTGCAGGGGCATATCGTTCGCTCAGCCAAATATCATCGCCCGTAATGGTTGCCAAGACCAGCAACAGGTTAGGCGTATTCACATCTTGCAACGCTTCTCGAAGCGTCTCATTCGTTCCCGGTAAGGTCATTGAAGGTCCTTTGATGCGGCTTCACCGCTTTATTTTTGAGTCAAAACGGCCACTCGTTAACAGACCATGATGATAGGTTTAACTAAACCACTGTCACAAACCGTGCGTCAACACATTCAGACTTATAAACGGACTGGTTCACTCTATTCAGCGCATTAAATCGCCGCTGGATCAGGAGGCGGACCGCTTTAGGAAGCTTGAGTACTCAGAACCGTGTAATCACACCCGTTGTCGTGATTTTCCTCGCATCCACCAGGAGGGCGGCGATAAGGCTCATCGCTTTGCCTGACCTTAATTTGGTCTCTCTTTCTGATCGCCAGTCTGGTGGCAAGCGGGATCGTATTCATTGCAATCATAACCTTACAGGATGCAAGCCTAAACACCCCGATTGGCGCGTCAAGGCGCCCCTTCTGGGCGATTTTTTGTTCGGCATTGACTTTGAGGCTAGACTGCCCCCTGGGCTGTTGATCGAGATGAGCATCCGATGATTAAAGACAAATTTCCTGCTGAAAAGCGCAGTGATGCAGCGTATCGTCATATAACCCCACAAGGACAGCCTTATGCTTGCCGTTAACCCAATCGTCTCGCGCGGATCTCGAATCAAGGCCGGGATCATGCTCTTCGGTGTCACCAGCCTGACGGCGGCTATTGGCAGTACCGGATCAATCCAAGCGAGCAGCTTTTATGCCGCGCTCACCCAGCCAACTTGGGCACCACCGGCTTGGCTGTTCGGCCCGGTGTGGACAACGCTGTATATCATGATGGCCTATTCTGGTTATCTTATCTGGCGGCGAACTTTAGCCTTTACCCACCCAGCGTTAAGGCTGTTTTATGGGCAGCTGTTTTTAAACGGTCTGTGGTCTTGGGTATTTTTTGTCTGGCATTGGGGAGCGCTGGCCCTAATCAACATTTTAGTATTACTGCTCGTAATTGCGCGCCTTATCCAAAGCGCCCGCCAAATAGATGGTCTAAGCGCGCTTATTCTGGTGCCTTATGCACTATGGGTGACCTTTGCTGCCGCACTAAACTGGGCGCTTTGGCAGCTCAACCCTGTCAGCCTGGCGTTTTAATGAAACGCGCTCAACCGCCCGGCAACCATTTGATCCGCAGGCCCCATTTATGAGCACCAAGCCAGCCCCCATTCGGTTCTGGAATGGCAACAAATCTGCGCCTCGGCGCCGCTACGAAGCCGACCTGACGCAACAATTACTGTCACTCATCGACCCGAACATTGTCCTTCAAGTGGATCACAGCGACCGATTAACCGCTCGGGCTGAAGCAGATATTTTTGACGAAGGTTTTGACGTACTCGTAACGGTCGCCGGTAATCCGAAATTTGACGCCGTTCAAAAACTGATCATCTCTTGCCCAATAGCCTTTGGCATCTTAGGTTGCCGGATTCCAATCTATCGGCGGGATCAACACGCACGCATTCATGCTAAGAATGTCACGCCGTTCAAAGCGGCAACCATCGCCCTACCGGCAGACTGGGCGGATGTGCCGATTTTTCAGGCCAATGGTTATCGCGTAGTCACTCAACCAAGCCTTGAAGCCTGCTTCGAGCAAGTTGCCTGCGGCGCAGTGGACTACCTGTGTCTGGGCGCGAACGAGGTGCAGGCAGTCTTTGAGGACTACGGCAAACCGTTTCCAGAACTCGTCATCGCGACCGGACAGGTCTTGTATTATCCGATGCCATTACAGTTTTACTGTCACCCAAAGGCCCTTGCCCTGAAGGCGCAGTTGACGGCTGCCCTAAATGAACATCAACACGCTGGTGGTTTACTCAACTTGTTCGAGCAGCACTTCGGCGCGCAGCTCTGCGCCCTCGACCTTGCTCAGCGCGAAGTGCATCGACTACGAAATCCATTTCTTGGCGAGGAGTCGAGCCTTGGCGAGATGCTAAGCCCGCTACTGGGCACCGCACAATTGAAGGATCAGAACTCAGTGCCTGGGACGAAATAACGCTTAGCCCAGATGCCCATTTGAGGCTCATTGGCAACGGGCATCCGCCAACTACTCACCACGGCTTCCGCAAGCTGGACCCTGAACAAGGCTCGAGGTTGATCAATCGTGTCAGAAACGTACTTCTGAGCACCATTGCTGCCAACGTATTTTGCGGCCATTTTTTGGTAAGTCGCACGCCAAAGCGCGTCCTTGCCAACATCAAACTGCAATTGGGCATTCCCGTTAATCAAAACCTTGCGATAAGGCAGCGCCTGCTCATCAATACAAAGCGATACTCTGGGATCTCGTTTCAAGCTTTTAAACCAAGCCGATTTTTGCCGGGGGGTAAAATAAATGAACCCATCTTCATACCAAAACCAAATGGGCGTCACATAAGGCGCGCCAGTGTCATCTATGACACCAATTCGCATCACGATACCAGACTCTGTGAGAAGCGCTTGCTGCTCAGCCGCAGTTAGTTTGGGCATCGACCACGCTCCTTAATTGCTGGCCTTGGGCAGGCGCTCGCGATGAATCCATCAAGCAAGATCCGCTAAAAGCATTTAATCCGCACTGTACAAAGTAACAACACACGCGCCACCCAACCCCAAATTATGCTGCAAACCATGTCGTGCGCCCGGTACCTGCCTCGGCCCTGCATCCCCCCGCAACTGCCAAACAAGCTCAGTGCATTGCGCTAAGCCTGTCGCACCGAGCGGATGACCTTTGGATAACAGTCCGCCCGATGGATTGGTCACAACCCGACCACCATAAGTATTGTCGCCGTCCCAGATAAATTTTTCAGCCGTACCCTCTGCCGTCAATCCGAGGGCTTCGTAGGTCAAAAGTTCATTCGCGGTGAAGCAGTCGTGGAGCTCAACTACTTGAATATCTTCCGGTCCGATCCCAGCCGTTTCGTACACTTGGTCGGCGGCGGCCTTTGCCATATCAACACCAACTAGCTTGCGCAAGGACCCAGCCGCCAACGTGCTTTCAAAGTCGGTGGTCATAGCTTGCGCTTTAATGGTGATCGTGTTGTTTAACCCATGCTTGCGAGCAAAATCTTCGCTACAGATAATCGCTGCTGCAGCGCCGCAGGTGGGCGGACAACATTGATATCGCGTTAACGGTCCATAGATATGGGGCGAGGCCATGATTTCCTCAACACTGAGTAAGTCTCGGAATACAGCGTAGGGATTGTTTGCCGCATGGATCCGCGCTTTGGCTGAAATCTTCGCGAAAGTTTCATCTCGCGTACCATATTGCTCAGCATACTCCTTGCCCGCGCCACCAAAGTATTGCGCAGCATCCGGCGCCATCTTGTCGGTCCCCTGCAGCGCCTTTCGCGCTTTAAAAAATCGTTTGAGCGGACTGGGACGGTCAGAAAAAGCAGACCCTAAGGCCCCGGGGTTCATCTGCTCAAAACCAAGCGCCAAAGCGCAATCGACCACACCGGCGGCAACAGCTTGTCGCGCTAGAAACAAAGCCGATGAGCCCGTGGCGCAGTTGTTATTAACGTTTACGACCGGAATACCCGTTAATCCCAAACCATACAGCGCGGCCTGCCCGGAGGTAGAATCCCCGTAGACGTAGCCGACATAGGCTTGCTGAACGTGCTTATAATCGATTCCTGCATCTTCTAAGGCCAACCGAGCAGCCGTCTCACCCATGACCGGATAATCATCACTGGCCCCTGGCTTGGTAAATGGAATCATGCCGACACCGGCTACTTTGACGCGCTGACTCATATTATCTCCTTATCGCTTTTAACGGATCGTTTTACCCGTGCAACATAGATCTGGGCCGAATCAAAGTCAATGCGAGACGTCTTAACAAATGATCGCCACATGTTAAGCTTTAACAGACTTTTCACCGCCGCCTAACTTTTCGGGATTCACAATGCGCTATCCGATGCACAGTAAGAAAATTCTGATTACAGGGGGAAACGGCGGCATTGGCTTCGAAACAGCCAAAGCGCTGATTGCCCAAGGCGCTGACGTGATTATTGCCAGTCGAGCGTCGGCGAAGACCGATGCAGCCCTTGCCGCATTAGGCCCCAACGCGCGCCATTTGCCGGTAGATTTGTCGGACCTAGAAAGCGTTCGGCGGCTGGCTGATGCGTATCTCGCCGAATACGGCACACTCGATGTACTGATCAACAATGCGGGTCTTTTCCCAACCAAACAACAGCTAACCCAACAAGGCTTCGAAATGCAATTCGGGGTCAATCACCTCAGCCACTTTTTGCTGACCCAATTACTATTACCACTCATGCTTGGACAACCCAGCGCCCGCATCGTGACCGTGTCTTCGATGATGCACCAAAAAGGGAAGCTAGACTTTGCGTCATTTAAAGCCGAAACACAGTACAGCGGACAACGCGCCTACGGCCAGTCTAAGTTGGCCAATGTCTTATTCGCAGTTGAGTTAGCAAACCGTCTCTCAGGTACTCAGGTAACTTCCAATGTCCTACATCCGGGCGGGGTCGCGACCGATATCGTTCGTGACTTGCCTTGGCCCATCCGGAAACTTTTAGGTTTGATCTTCATCACCCCCGAGGCTGGCGCTAAAACCAGCATCCTGCTCGCGTCCGACCCGGACCTAAAGGAGACTACTGGCACCTATTTTGATCAATGTGTCATCAAAACACCTTCGCCCAGCGCGCAGGATCGACCGCTTAGGTCCGAGCTCTGGGAGTACAGCCTGAAGGCGGTGGGCTTGCCAGCAGATACGTTTGACGTGTCAAGCCTCTGACCCGGCAAACCAAGACCCAGTTTCCGCGCCATAACGCAATACTGAAATAATATTGAACCGACCCAACCCAGGTCCGTACTCAAACCGCTGACTTTATCGCCGATGGCTGGGTTTTGAAGATCAACAAAGCAATTCCCACACGGCACGCCTATGATTCTCTGCGCTGCTCGGCGCCAAAGGCCAACACTCTAGGCCCTTCCGAACTGACTGCTCGCTACGCGTCGCTCGACCCTTGCAGCGCCTTGATCCATTATCAACATGGATCCCAGCGCTGGGTTTCTTCCGGCCGAATAAGCGCTATACTCAGCAGTATGAACGTGACCTCCCCAGCCTATAGCGGTATTCAAGACGCTACCCAACGTCTGGCTGATATGGCGCAACGCGCCAGTGAACTATCGACCGCAAGCGAGCCTGACCTTTCGGTTATGCCGCAATCCCCTAGTCAAAAAATCACCCCTCGACAGACGCCGGAAGTACCGGTTGAAACCTATAACGCCAACGGTCAAGTCGATCAGGGTAGAAAAGCAAATTTTGAAGACATGATGCTCAAGCGCTTACAGGCTGAGGATCAATTACAAGCGAGCGTTGAGGTTGCAAAGTCAACCAACCAACTCGTCGGAAGAATCATCGACCAGACGGTTTAGCGCCCGCCGCTGCGTGCGTACCGCAACCCAACCGTTCCTTGTCCGGTCCAAACCATTGTCATCGGACCGTTCTGAGCTCGCCCCGGTTCGGATAAACGGTTGCATTTCCGCACCTTAACTCGTAAGGTGCGCCTCGCTGGTTACCAGACCCTCCTGGTCTTCAATTCGAAGGGTGTCGCCGGCTTTCATCACGCCATCGAATGGCACTGCCCGTTGCAAAGACCAGACTTCAACGACAAACACGCTTCACTGCCCGTCTAATCGTCGGTCAACAGGACTACTATGACTCAATTTCAAGACCTCGGGTTACTGCCCGAATTACAAACGGCACTGGCCGAAAAAAACTATGTGGAAGCTACTGCGATTCAGACACAAGCCATCCCGGTCGTCCTGTCAGGCAGGGATCTCATGGCCTCTGCACAAACCGGCACGGGTAAGACTGCCGCGTTCGTTCTACCAATATTACAAAGGCTCAAGGCTAGCGGTGCGACTCGTGCCGCCAACCGCACCCAAGTCTTGATCATTACCCCAACCCGAGAACTCGCGGCGCAAATTTATGAGAACGTTTTGGCTTACAGCAAGCATCTCGATGTTCGCGCTGCTGTCGTCTTTGGTGGGGTAAACATTAACCCGCAAATGAAAACGTTGCGGGGCGGCGTCGATATTCTGGTTGCCACGCCTGGCAGGCTGCTCGATCTGGTCGGTCAAAATGCGGTGAAGTTAGACCAAGTGAGTATCTTTGTGCTGGACGAGGCCGATCGCATGCTCGATATGGGCTTCATTCCGGACGTTAAACGAATCCAAGGCAAACTACCTGCCCGTCGTCACAATCTCATGTTTTCTGCCACATTTTCAGATCCAATCAGAAAACTGGCGAAAACCATGCTCACGGATCCGGTTGAAATCGATGTCGCGCCTCGCAACACCACCGCGCAAAATATCCAGCAAGTCGTGCATCCCGTTGATAAAAAATCCAAGACGCAGCTCTTGATTCATTTGATCCGGTCTGAGGAATGGCACCAGGTACTCGTCTTTAGCCGGACCAAGCATGGCGCAAACAAGCTGGTGAAAGAGCTCATGAAAGCCGGGATCCAATCTGATGCAATCCATGGTAACAAAAGCCAAGGCGCACGAACTCGCGCGTTGTCAGGATTTAAAGACGGCCTAATCGATATCCTGGTCGCCACCGATATTGCGGCTCGCGGGATCGATATCGCCGCGTTACCCCGGGTGGTTAACTTCGATCTCCCTCACGTGCCGGAAGATTACGTCCACCGAATCGGCCGAACTGCCCGTGCTGGGAGCTCTGGCGCCGCCGTCTCGCTCGTTGCAGCGGATGAGTTTAAACAACTGCGCGATATTGAACGCTTGATCTTAAAACCCATTGAGCGGGTTGAAGTTGAAGGCTTTGAGCCCGATCATCAAGTGCCTGAATCTGGCTCCATTCCGAGCCGTCCAAGGAGCAATTCACGACAAGGTAGACCCGCCAGGCAAGGCGGTAGAAATCAAAGCAGCCAAACGCGATCGCCGCGATCCAAGGGCACGGGTAATTCCTCGGGTAATTCCGCAGGTAATTCCGCAGGTAATTCCGCGGGCAATTCACACCGCGCGAGCAATCAATCCTCAGGCAATAACGTTAATGGCAATGTTAAGTCCCCACCACCGAAAAGGTCCTCACCTAACCGGACACGATCTTTTTCGCCCAGCGACCGCGGTCGACCCGCCGTTAACGGTAATCGCTAACGCTTTAAAGCAGTAAATGACCACCATCCAGCACCAAGTGCTGGCCGGTGACAACCGAATGACTGTCGATAAACGATAAAATCGACTCCGCAACGGTCTCAGCCGTACAGGTTACTTGCAGGGGTGTCTTCTGACGTAAGTACGCCCGAGTCTGGTCGTAAACTGCCTGACCCATGCCCTCAGCTAGCCATTCCCCCTCAATAAAACCAGGGCAGACCGCGTTGACCCGGATTTCGGGTCCGAGGACGCGGGCCAACGACTTGGTCATCGTAATTAAAGCGCCTTTGGACGCTGCATAGGCGATTGACGACCCAACGCCTTTAACACCCGCGATAGATGCCACATTCACTACAGCTGCACGGCCTGAGGCGGTCAGAGCCGATCGGGCCGCACGCACCATTTGAAATGCCCCTGTTACGTTCACCCCGTATATATTTTGAAAATCCGCTGCATCTAGACCATCTAAGTCACCATGGGCGACAAATTTTGTTGTGCCGGCATTGTTAACCAAGACATCGATCCGCCCCCACTGAGCGAGTGTTTGAGCAACCAGCGAACGGCAATCGGCATCTTGGCTAACGTCAGCTCTGCAGACCAAGGCGTCGCCACCCAAATCGCGACAATTTGCCGCAACTTCCTCTGCGGCCTCTGCACTGCGCGCATAATTAATCACGACTCGGGCGCCTCGACTGGCCAGTAACCGAGCCGTCGCTGCCCCTACCCCAGATGATGAACCGGTAACAATACAAACTACTTGACTCAAATCCACAACAAAACTCCTTTTAAAATCGTTCTTTTGGGCATGAAGAATACCAGTTGAGCTCAATGGACAGCGCCGATCCCCGATCAAAATCGGCGATGGCTCGTTATCCGCGACTTGCGCGAATCAACCATATCGCACCCGACATCACGACCCCGTTCGGCGTACAAAAAGGCGCAAGTGCTGCGCGCATCGCAGCACTTGCCTCGGCAACAACCGCTCCAGGCAGCGACTTGAACGCACTTGCAGCTGGACCAATCTGATTCTGGAAGGCCATGGCTTCATCAAGCGTCGCCGCCACGGTAAGCGGCTTCACTACTGATTTAAATTCCATGTTTTCGTATCCTGCGTTTGTTAACAATTCGGTCACATAGGCTTGCTCACTAAAGGCAAAGGGACCCGGTGCCTTTGGGTCGCGCACCTCGTTTGATGACGGCAAATACGGTGCAATTGCACGACCGCCAACCGACATCCAGGGATTGTGAATCGGGGCCTGCCAACACGCGAGCAGCAGCTCACCAGCTGGCCTCAAGACGCTTCGAAGATGCTGCAGCGCCTGCTCTGGATCGTTAAAAAACATCGCCCCAAACCGCGACACGATTAAGTCAAAAGGATCATTACCCACGAAAACAGCCCCATCGGCTTGGACGAACTGAGGATTCGCCTTCGCGCCGCGACGCAGCATTGCGCGCGCCAACATGTCTCTGGACAAGTCAATACCCGTGACCTGGCCGCCCCATTCAGCAAGCCGCAAAGTGGTTTCGCCGCAGCCGCAACCAAGATCTAAGATCGCTTTACCAGACACGCGTCCGGCCTCGGCCATCAGGGCTTCCGTGAAAGGACTTAGCAGTTGATCGAGATGGGTTTGATTTCGAACCCAAGTCGCCCCGACATCGCCATCCCAGTAAGCCAGTTGTTCGGCATTCAAAACGTTCATTGTTGTCCTTAGTTCAACTTGGGGCTCTTCGCGGTGACGCTGGCCATGACGGTTCCAGACACACGATGCAGCAGACCGCCTGCCCTTACACTCTGCTGCAGATTAACCTGCAAGCCGAATCAGATCCAACCCAGGCGGCATTACTTGCCAAAGAACCGGCGCACCCTAGAGCCTGGTTGACTGCCCCAGTCGAAACAGATCATCGATCGTTTTCGGCATAGGCTAATTTCTGTTTGGTTGTGTGTGCGAGGGGCGAATGTCTGGTGCTCGCCTTAGCGTTCGACGTAGTGAGACAGTGCAACACTCTGACCGAATTCAATGTCAAACCGATTCGATTAAAGCGGGCTCGTCATGGGTGACCGAGAATTTAGCATGGAACGCCCGAGTGGACGTCGCCCGCCACCATCGCCCATTGGTCTTGGCCCATACCGGCGATCATCTAAAAACCTTAATCGGCTTTAGGAGAATCAGTTTTTTATCCTAATCCGGCTTACGGTATTGATTCAGATCTCCCGGATCAACAAATTCACCCAGATCGTTCTTAGGCAGCACACCAATAAACCCCACTGCAATGGCGGGAATACCACCGTAAATATGAGGAAACAATATGGCATCGCTGCCTTCAAAATGATCGTCCCGCGCGCCAACTGGTGCAGCCGGCTCAAACTTAACCAAAATATTTTGGGCTTCAAGGGCCGCGACCCGCACCCCTATCATCAACCAAGGTCCCGGAAGATCACGATAAAATTGATTCGCCACTTTGATCAATGTCGCAATATCCGAGGCTGCATGGGTCATTTGGTCTTGTGCAAAGGTCGGCGGGAAATAGATTTGACGCTTGGCCTCAGCCTGCTCCCAATCGCGCTGCGCCGCTAAGTGAAAGATTGTTGGCGTCATCATGCACCTGCTGTCAAGGCCCTTTAATTTTTAACCGACACCCGCTCAGACCTCACAATATCTCCCGACGGGGCCACCTCAAAACTTAAGAAATATCGGACTGGGCCGCCTCTTTATAGACCGAAAAGCCCATCTTCAGCAAACCCGCAAAAGACCTTAATACGATCGTTACAAACTGTTATCGGTATGCGGGCAATTACGGCGAATAGGGTGCTCAGTCTTGGGTTTTATTTTCTTTTGTTTAGTTTCGTTTTGTTGACGTTTCGTTGTTGGTTGTTGACGCCCCAAAAAGCAATCTCGCGTGCCGCCTCAGTCCATGATCCTCTAAGGAACGATATAGCAGACCTGCGTTCAGAGCGTCACGGCGGCCGAACTTCCATGTTCAGACAGGTCTGACCGCGACATCTTGAAAGGCTAAAGGCAATAGGTTCTACTGCTCTTTCTACCAAGGATTCGTCTATGAAAAGTTTCGCTCAAAAAGTTGCTGTGGTTACCGGCGCAGGGTCTGGCATGGGACGATACCTTGCCATTTTACTTGCTCGAGCCGGCGCCGATGTTGTGATCTGTGATGTCAACACCGAGACCTTAGCTGAAACCGAGAAGCTGTTGCAGCGTTTCAACGTGGCAGTGTCCTCAATTCCCCTAGATATGGCCGACAAAGAGGCTGTGGAGGCCCTCCCTGAACAGGTGATCGCTCGTCATGGCAAGGTCGATCTTTTGTTTAATAATGCCGGTGTGACAGTAGGCTCAGATTTCGAAACCATGACCGAAGCGGATTGGGATTGGGTCATGAATATCAATCTCAATGGCGTCGTGAATGCCACTCGAGCATTTTTACCTTACCTAAAAAAACAGCCGGAAGCGGTCCTCGTCAACACCTCATCGATCTTCGGCATGATCGCGGTCGCCAAACAGTCGGTTTACCACACAACTAAATTTGCAGTCCGGGGCTTTACAGAAGGTCTCGTACGAGAATTTAAAGGATCAAACCTTTCTGTACATTGTGTACATCCTGGTCACATCGGCACCAACATCATTAAGAATTCACGCTTTACTGAAACCGATGATGGCGAGGACGAACAGAAGAGTCTCCTTGGTATCAATGGCAGTCAAACCGAAATGAGTAATTTATTCCGGGATAATGGCATGCACCCCAGTCGGGCAGCCCAAGTCATATTGGACGGTGTTACACGTCGCCGCAGCAGAATTTTTATCGGCTTAGATGCAAAACTCATGGACCTCGCTCAACGCATTTCGCCCATGCATTATGACAAGCTCATGCCTTTGTTCATGATCCCCATCACCCTATTACGCAACAAAAAACCCCTCAAGGATCTGCCTACGTCATAGTCTGCCGACAAAGCCCTGTAGCATGATCACAAAGATTGGCGTCGAAGCCGGCGCATGCCATTCAGCCAGCGGTCGATATCATCGCCCTTACGCCGAACATAGTCCTCAACTTCGGCATGGGGCAGGACATGGAATCGCTCCTCGGCGAGCGCGTCAATCACGCACTGCGCCAAAACCTCGGGCTCGATGATGCCATCGGTTTGCCCATCCCCCAACCGCTTCGGTGCCATCGCCGTGTTCACACCTTGCGGGCAAAGCACGGACACACCGATACCGTCATCGCCATGCGTAATCGCCAAAAATTCAGCCAACTTTACCGCTGCAGCTTTGGTCACAGAGTAAGGGCCAGACCCGAGCGCTGCTAACAACCCTGCCGCCGAGGCGGTGTTCAGCAGATATCCTGAGCCCTGCGCCAACATGCCCGGCAAGACCGCTCTGGCCGCGTAAACATGGCTCATCACATGCAATTCCCACTGATTCTGCCAAACCGCATTATCCGCATCGGTCAAGACGCCTGCACCACCGGCCCCGGCGTTCGAGCAAAACAAATCAATGCGGCCATACCGATCAATCACCCAGTCGACGAGCGCTACGATGTCGTCTTCATCAGTGACATTGCAGACTCGGCCATCACACGCCAAGGTGGTGGCCGCCCGTTCAACCGCCGCTAGATCAAGGTCTGCCAGTACGATCCCCGCTGCGCCCTGGGCCTTGAAGGCGCGCGCCATCGCTTGACCAATCCCCCCGCTACCACCAGTAATAACGACGACCTTATCCTGTAGTTCCATCTTCTACGACTCCTCAATTCCAAAAATGCCCTGATCTCTTTTATAGCACGCTTTAGGGATGGCAAAGATAGGCGAGCCGATCCGATTCAATTTATAATTCCAACGACCCCCTAGAAAAGGCGCGCATGATGCATCAGCAAGACTCAAGCACCGAGGTCCTAACTCAAGCTATTCTGCGTTACGCCGTTGAACGGATCAGAATGAACCCGCCGACCCTCGATGGCCCCAAACCAGAGGAAACCTTACGCGCCATGGTTGGTCATACTATTGGCAAAGAGGGCCTAGGCGGTCTGGAAGCGCTCCGAATCTTTACCGATGTGCTGGCACCCGCCTGCATCTCAGTTGACCATCCCCGGTTTTTTTCCTTTGTGCCCGCCGCGCCGACTGAAGCGGCGACCCTGTTTGATCTAGTTGTTGGTGCCTCCAGCATCTGCGGCACGTCATGGCTTGAGGCAGCGGGCGCTGTAATGGCCGAAAACGACGCCTTGCGCTGGCTATCCGATCTTGCAGGCTTTCCAGACGACGCAGGGGGCGTTTTTGTAAGTGGCGGCACCGCCGGCAATCTCAGCGCCCTAATTACAGCGCGCAGCCAATGGCGAAAAGATCCAACGAACACAACAAGAGGCCTCATCGTAACCTCTGAAGGCGCGCATTCATCGGTCGCCCAAGCCGCGTTTGTGATGGATGCGGATATCAAGGCGGTGCCCTGTAATGGCAGCATGCTGGGATCTGAATTGGCGAAAACGCTCTGCGAGCTAACCCCACACGAGCGAGCGCGCGTATTTGCAGTAGTTGCCACCAGCGGCACAACAAACCTTGGCTTTATTGACGATCTCGCGGGCATCGCGGACATTTGCAGCAAGGAGGCTATTTGGCTTCATGTTGACGGTGCTTATGGCGCGGCAGGGCTCGCAGCCCCCAGTATCCGCGACCAATTCACGGGAATAGAACGCGCCGATAGCTTCATTGTTGATCCGCACAAGTGGTTGTTTGCCCCCTTCGATTGCTGCGCCTTGTTGTACCGCGCACCCGAACACGCCCGCCAGGCGCACCGACAGCACGGCGACTATTTAGAAGTGCTCTATGATGGCATCTGGAATCCGTCCGACTACGCACATCATCTCTCAAGGCGCGCTCGCGGCTTACCGTTTTGGTTCAGCCTGGCCACCCACGGCACCGATGCTTACGCGGCAGCCGTTGAGCAAACCTTGCTGTTAACCCAGCAGGCTGCTGACCTCATTGAGGCCAGTGAGCATCTTGATCTGATACTGCCACCACACCTCTCAGTCGTCATTTTTAAGCGCTGCGGCTGGGATGCCAGCGCCTACACCCAGTGGAGTCAACAACTGCTTGAGCGTGGGGAGGGTTTTGTCATGCCAACGAAATACCAAGGCGAAACCGTTTTGAGGCTTTGCATCGTGAATCCAACCACCAGTGAGGATGACCTCGCCTTCATCGTTGCGTCTCTCATTTAGCATAGCGCGTTGCAACGGGCTAATTGTGGCGACAGATCCGATCAATGCTCAGGCGAGGCGCGAGCGACGCCGCTGAATAAATTGCCCGGACCCAGATCACCGCCTTTCTATTCCGCTCAGCACGCACTTAAAACGGCCG
>JAQWWC010000094.1 GCA_029249645.1 Pseudomonadales bacterium | reverse complement strand
GTTCCAAGGTATTGCACACACGGGCCGTTGAGATCGCGAATAAGAATCAGGTTTCGCTCAGAGTGCTATCTAGTTTTAATGATGTTGCAGGAACGCTAATCACCGCCGAGGATAATATTATGATGGAAGCGCCTTTGATTTCAGGGATCGCGTTTACCCGGGATGAAGCGAAGTTGACCTTGCGAGGTGTGAAAGATCAGCCTGGAATCGCATCAAGTATTTTGGCACCCATCAGTGAGGCCAATATTGAAGTCGATATGATTGTTCAAAATATAGGCGCTGATTTTAGTACAGACTTTACCTTTACCGTGGCGCGTGCTGATTTCGAATTGGCACACTCTATTTTGACAGCGGTGTCTGAGCAAATTGGCGCGGAAGAGGTTTTGGGCGATGAACGAATCGCGAAGTTGTCGATCGTCGGCGTTGGTATGCGGTCTCATGCCGGGGTTGCGGCGCAGATGTTCGATATCTTGGCGAAGGAGTCGATTAATATCCAAATGATCTCAACGTCTGAGATTAAGATTTCAGTCGTGATTGATGAAAAGTACTTGGAGCTTGCGGTTCGGGCCTTGCACGCAGGTTTTTGTCTCGAGACGGATCACGGAGCGGAGCCGGCGTAAAACCACGCAAGTTATCAGGGATTTAGTCTAAGGCCTCTAGCGGTCTGCTGTGTGTCCATCGTTGGCATAAACCATCTATCAATCGCGCTTGCGCGCGCAAAAGTCTTAGGCTGACTGCGCTTTAGATAGGCTTTGATTCTTTCAATTTCTGCCGTGTAAGGCGGCTTTATTTCGGTTAGGATCGAAATAAGGCGATGGTTTCTGTTTTCAGCAGGTAATGTCAGAGCGCAGGCCAAAGGAGGCTAGATTGCTCATTCTCAGCAGAAAGGTAGGTGAAACGCTTGTCATCGGTGGTGAGATTGAGGTGACGGTATTAGGGTCTAAGGGAAACCAAGTCCGTCTGGGTATCAAGGCGCCTAAAGAGGTGTCAGTTCACCGCGAGGAAGTTCAAAACAAGGTGCGCGCTGAATCAGAAGAGTGACGCGTCCCAGGTCAAGTGAGTGTATCTTGACTTTAGGCTCAACCGGTCGGTGGGTCTGGTGCCGCCGGATCCTTTTTAAGCGTTGGACTGCCGTCCACCCGCCTTTTGATACAAGCGGTGCCGCTAAGGATTGTTGGCCCAAGGCGTAAACCCGCCGAATGGCTCAGAGCCGTTGCGCGTTTAGCGGCTTAGTCGCAGAAAGGAGAGTGTTGGGCCGCTAACGTAACGCAGCCCAATAAAGCGCCCGATCGCCAATGATCCTGCAATCAATTTTTCTAGGCTGAAGGCTCGTGAGTGACGCGCTTTATCAGACTTGGATAACCGGTAATCAAAAGGTCGGTTGCGAGATAGCCGTTGTCTACCAACAGCTTATGAAGCGTCGGCAGCCGGTAAATGGGTACCGACGGCAGCAAGTGGTGTTCAAGATGGAAGCCAATTTGATGTGGTGCGATCAAAAGCCGCTCCCACCATCGGGTCAAAATCGTTCGGGTATGGTCTCGCGGGTCTGCACTTTGTCGGTTCCGCACGGCCGCATGTTCGCCAATTTGTCGCAGTCTAGTGCTCAGCATGTGTGTTGAGATAAATGCGGCCACCCAAAGCAGGTAAAGCCAAGGTTGCCCGAGCAAAGTGACCAAACCCAAAAAGGCAAGGTTGGTAATGAGCCCGCCTCGAATAACGCGTCGGCCCTCAGTGTTCAAAGTGTTGTACCGAATAATCATACGGCCAATAGACCGCAGGCGTCGCCAGCCTGTTTGTCCGGATAGATCGCGCCAAACTTTGCGTCGGAAACTCTTTCTGCTCACGGGATACGCAGCATAGTTTTTTAGATCCGGGTCATCAGGGGTTCCGGCAAGCTGGTGGTGTCGTAAATGGCCCTTCATGTAATCGGTTTTGCTTGAAAACACCCAATAGCCGGATAGCCAGCGGCCCACGAAATCGTTCAAACGCTTTGATTCGAACAAGGTTTGATGGCCAGTCTCATGAACAATAATACCTAGGCTTAGTTGGCGGCAGCCAATCACAAGGATTGCAAACACAATGGTGACTGGATTCGGCAGGAGCGCCGCCGCGCCGAGCGCGCTTGTGATAAGCATCCAATCCGAGAGTACTATGAACCAGGCTTGGGCTGAACTCTTTCGCGTGACCAGGTTCAGTTGTTGTTGGGTTAATCCATGCATACCAACAGTATAAGTGGGTCGCCATTAGGGTCAAGTGATCGAGCATTTTCTGGGCGTTGTTTGATGCCGGTAAAGGCGAGCGGACGGGCACGACCCAACAAGCATTTACGCTCGAAGAAACGGCACAGGTAAGCGCTTAGGGCGCCGGCGTGATAATCGCTGCTAGGCCGGTGGCGTTAAGTGCGCTAAAACACTGTGATAGGCGCAGCATGTGAGTGTTTTTGCCGCCGCGAATTTTGCGAGCTTTAAACCGTGATATCTTCTGAAAACCTGGCCGGTAAGGGGTTGTGATTCGGGGCCTGTCAGGCACAATGAACGGGTTCGTTGGTCATAAAGCTTGGCGCTACAAAGGTTGTTTGATGAAAAAGATTGCGATAGTGGGCGGCGGCATTTCGGGCCTGACCGTTGCAGAGCGACTTGCAGATCAATTTGAGGTCACGCTCTTTGAGCAAAATGACTATCTAGGCGGGCATACTCAAACTCACCGGCTTGAAATTGACGGGTCCTCGCGGGCAATCGATACGGGATTTATTGTCTACAACGATCGAACCTACCCGAATTTTATGGCGCTGCTAGCGCGCCTGGGCTGCAAGGGTCAGCCGACTGAGATGAGCTTTAGCCTAAAGCGTCCAAATTTAGAATATAACGGTCACAGCCTTAAAACCATGTTTGCCCAAAAAACGAATTTATTAAGGCCTCGTTTTTGGAAGATGTTGCGGGATATTTTAAGGTTTAACCGCATCGCTCGGTTGGTGCTCGCGACTGACCCGGAACCGTTGATTGATTTTTGTCGGCGCGAGAAGTTTGGGGACGCCTTCATATTTGATTACTTAGTGCCGATGGCGGCCGCTATTTGGTCCACGGGCGATGACGGTATCTTAGCGTTTCCAATCGGTATGCTGAGCCAGTTTTTTAATCATCATGGTTTGCTGGACCTTGTGGATCGTCCTCAGTGGTATGTCGTTCAGGGCGGCTCTGATCAATACGTCAAAGTTATTGGGGATCGATTACAGGACCTGCGATTAGGTTGTCCCGTGCTAGCCGTCACGCGTGAGAAGACCCGCGTTTTGGTTACGTCTGGCGCAACCAAAACCGTCGAAGCGTTCGATCAGGTTGTGTTTGCATGCCACTCAGGGCAGGCGCTCGCGGTACTGACCGATGCTTCGTCGGCGGAGCGCGAAGTCCTTGGTACGATGGGGTATTCGGGTAATGAAGTGGTCCTGCATCAGGACGCAAGTGTCATGCCGGTGCGCCCTGAGGTATGGGCGAGCTGGAACTATCATGCACCGCTCGGCGCAACCCAAGCCAGCCTGACTTACTATATGAATCGGCTACAAGGCTTTGCGTCCACTCAACCGGTGCTGGTGACCATGAACGATGCGGGCACCATTGATGAGAACCTTGTGCTGAAACGCGTGCATTACGAGCACCCTATTTTTGATGCTGCAATGCTGGCTGCGCAAGGCCGCCATGGGGAAATTTCGGGTGTCGGTCGCACTCATTACTGTGGTGCTTATTGGCGATATGGTTTTCACGAAGATGGGGTGGTCAGTGGCCTTCGGGTGATTGATGCTTTGGTCGCCAGTGGTGCTTGACGCCGCTATCTATGAAGGCGCGCTGACCCACGTCAGGAGCTCACCGAAAGCGCACCGGTTTGATTATAACTTTGCGACTTTTTATTGTGATCTTGAGGAAATTCCTGATCTCTGCGCTCGCTCGAGATTGTTATCCTTTGAACGATTCAATTGGGTCAGCTTCCATCGTCAAGATTATCTACCCTCGCATCGCACGCTTCGAGACGAGGTCGTTCATCAAATTCAGGAAAAAACCGGTACCACGTTCGATGGACAGATTGCGTTGCTTGCCAATTGGCGATCCTTTGGCACGTTACTGAATCCCATTGCATTGTTTTACTGCTTTCAAGATGATCGCTTGATTCAGGTGGTCGCGGAAGTGCACAACACGCCCTGGAATGAGCGATACGTTTATGTGGTGCCCATAAGTGCTGACATGACGTCCCAAAAACAGTTTCATGTTTCGCCATTTATGCCCATGGATACCCAATACCTTTGGCAATTATCTGCGCCTGGAACCACCTGCCGCGCCCAGATCCAAGTGAGTCGATTGGGGCAGGTATTTTTCAGCGCCAAATTTAGCCTTGTGGCACAGCGCTTTTCATCAAGGAATATCAGTCGATATTGTTTGAGCCGTCCATTTCACGCGGCACAGGTCATCGGTAGAATTTATTGGCAAGCGTTTAAATTGTTTTTAAAGCAGGTGCCTTTTCACGGTCACCCTAATCAGAATCGGTAGGTGAAACTATGACGATCGATAAGGATCACAATAAGGTCGTAACGGCTGACAAGAACCTGGCGTTCAGTTTCTGGCGGCAACGAGTTGTGACCGTGCTATCAAAAATAATGGTTGGACGGTTAAAGCTCTATGAAGGAAAGACCCAGCTGCTTGACGTGGGATCTGCGCCAGAGCAGGAATCGATCACGGTCACCATTCTGTCGCCAAAAGCCTATCAATCGATGGCGTTAGGTGGCTCTCTTGGCGCAGCCGAGGCTTATATGGATGGCGATTGGATGTGTTCAGACCTCCTGGCTACCCTTGAGTTGTTTTTAAAGAATCGTGAAGTGATGGGTAACTTGGACGGGGGTTGGGCCGTTTTTAAAAAGCCTATGTTGCGCGTGCAGCATTGGCTCAACCGGGACACGCCTGCGCAAAGCAGGCGTAATATTGCAGCGCATTACGATCTTGGGAATCGTTTTTTTGAACAATTTCTAGACCACACGATGATGTATTCTTCAGGCTATTTTCAAGATGCAACGCAATCGATGGGGACGGCGTCAGAACAGAAAATGGATCTGATCTGTCAGAAACTTAAGCTGTGCGCCTCGGACCATCTCTTAGAAATTGGTACGGGCTGGGGCGGGTTTGCCTGTTTTGCTGCGCGTAATTATGGCTGCCAAGTAACCACAACCACGATTTCGGATGCGCAGTTTCAAAAAGCCAAGGCGCGCGTTGCCGCCGCAGGTCTTGAGGATCGAGTGACCTTATTACAATCGGACTATCGAAGCCTTGAAGGCCGCTATGACAAGCTCGTATCAATCGAGATGATTGAGGCAGTGGGGCTCGACTATCTGCCGCAGTTCTTCGAGGTTTGCGCGAGCCTCCTCAAGCCGGGTGGCAGCATGTTGCTGCAGGCCATAACAATTGCGGAACAACGATTTGAGGCCGCCAAGCACTCGGTTGATTTTATACAGCGCTACATTTTTCCGGGCGGTGCACTGGCGTGCGTCAAGACGTTGGTGGAGGTGAGTGCTGCAGAGCGAGCAGGCTTTAGAGTTTATGGACTAGAAGATATAACGCCGCACTATGCTTTAACCATGTCGCGATGGCGTGACGCGTTCGAGGCCAATCTGACTGAAATCAAAGCGCTGGGGTTGTCCGAGACGTTCCTGCGCATGTGGCGATACTATTTTTGTTATTGCGAAGCTGGGTTTCGGCAGCGGGCAATCGGCTGCGTTCATATGCAGTTACATTTACCGGGATTTCAACTTGAGGTGGCAGCACATGATTAATTTAGTGGACTGGGCGGAACGCGGTTGGATTCCGGACCCATTGCTTAGGTTTGGGATGCGGCGGTTGCTGGTTAAGCGACTCGCACAAGATAAGGTGAATGCGACGGCCGCAGGCAAGGCGGCCTTTGCCGAGTCGATGAGGGCGTCTGATTTGGCGGTCGGGACAACGGATGCGAACCACCAGCACTACGAAGTACCAACTGCCGTGTTTCAGCGCATGTTGGGCCCCCATCTAAAGTACAGTTGTGCGCTCTTTGAGCAAGAGAATGCGAGCCTTGCTGAGGCAGAGGCTGCGATGCTGAAACTAACCTGCGAGCGCGCCCAATTAGGTCCGAATCAGCAAATTTTAGAGCTGGGATGCGGTTGGGGATCACTCACGTTGTTTATGGCTGAAGCCTACCCCGATAGCAATATTACGGCAGTGAGTAATGCGCACTCGCAAAGGCTCTTTATTGAGGCTGAGGCGCAGGCGAGGGGTTTGACCAATATTACGGTGTTAACGCAGGATATGAATGACTTTGAGCCAGACAGCCAATTCGATCGAGTGGTATCGATTGAAATGTTTGAACATATGCGTAACTACCAGCGCCTCTTCGATAAGGTATCAGGCTGGCTAGCCTTGGACGGACTATTGTTCTTCCATATTTTTTGCCATCGTAATCAGCCCTATTTCTTCGAAGATGACAGCGAAGAAGATTGGATGGCGAGGCACTTCTTTACGGGCGGATTAATGCCATCGTTGGACTTGCCGAAACTGTTCGAGGGCTCGTTGCAGCAACGCAAAGTGTGGTTGGTGAATGGCCAGCATTATGCGAAAACGTGCGCGGCCTGGTTGAGCAACCTCGATCAATATAAAGCGGAAATCTTAGAGACGTTGGCGGCCTCGGATAACCCAGACTCTGCGTCAATCCTTTGGCAGAGGTGGCGAATGTTTGTGATGGCTTGTCAGGAAATGTTTGCGGTTCAAGGCGGGGAAACCTGGATGGTCGGACACTTCTTGTTCGAAAAAACGAACCTAGAGGCTCTGCCCGACGCAACATTGGTCGCTCGCTAGAGCGAAACGCTGAAGCCAAAGGCCATAGTGCGACCTCGGTTCGGTCGTGCACCATAGGGTTGGCGGGCCACTAAGTTGGTTTGATCCGCCAAGTTTTCGATCTTTGCAAAAATCGAGGTTCGAGCGTTCAACTCATAATGGCTGGACAGGTCGAGCGTGGCCTGCGATTCGGTAGTTTCATACGGATTGCAGCTCGCCTTGACGCACACGGCATCCTGATAGCTAAAGTCCAAATAGTGTGACCAGTGACTGGTTAGGAAACCAAGGCCAATATGCAACTGATGTTGCGGTAAATAGGGGATCGGATCCCCTGCTTGGACGTCGCCAAAGAAGGCTGTGTCGGCGATGTCAGTGTCAAAATGACCGTCAAGGTAGGTGTAGTTTAGATTCACCGAAAAGGTTAGTCCGGCTTGGGTTGCGAAATCGCGTTGCGCCGTAAGTTCAAGGCCCCGAACCGTTGCAGCATTGCCGTTGAAGCTGTCGCCCGGATTGCATTGTGCACCTGAGGATGCCGTGCACTGGCCAAGTAGATTGTCGTAGTCGCTGAGAAAATAGATTGCCTCGATCGCTGTTCGCCCACTGGTTCTAAAGCCCAATTCATAATTCAGCGCGGTTTCGGGCTCTACCCCTGGCGCATTACTCGGCGTCGTAAACCCTCTATGCACGCCTGCAACGACGGATACTGCTGGCGAGAGCGGCCATAGCAAACCAACGCCGGGCAGCAGTACCTGCACTTTGTTCCTGCGCTGGTCACGCAGGTTACCAAGGCTGCGGTCTGCGGGATCGGTTGTTCGATCCGCGCGAGTTTCCCAGCGCGTTCGATCCTGGCGAATCCGCTCAAGGCGTAGTCCCGGTGAAATCAAAACGGACTTGAATGTGATACGGCTTTGAAAATAGGCGGCTACAGCTTCAGCAGTTTGTAATCGATTGCCCGCATTACCCCAGCGCCCGAGGTCATCGAGCAGGAGTTGACCACCGCTTTGGTGGTAGGTGCTATCGCGTTGGAGTCGGTCTTCGCCGTCCTTGTGCAGGCGCAGGCCGGCCTCAAAATCATAATCAATCGATCCGGTTTGAAGGCTGTGGGTGAGCTTGGCCTGAACGCCTCGGGAGAAATATTCGCGGGCATTGGCTCGAAGTCCGATGCTACCCGGAGCCGTGTCCGCTGCGCCGTCCAAAATACTTTGATAGGGTTCTGCAAGACCCGAATCAGCAGCCGTATTAATGGTCTGAATGACCGTGAGCCAATTTTTGCCAGCGAAAGAATCCGCGTTCTGGCTGCCATCAATATCAAGTTTCTCGGTCTTAAACCAATTTCGAGCATGCTCGTTATTGTACAGCGCGACCTCTAGCTCGGTTGTTGGCGTTGCTTGAAACCGGTAGAAGAGCACCTGCTGTTTATGATCGGTCTCAATGGAATCCAGTTCTGATAACCCGTAACGGCGGGTGGGGGATTGTCCGAAATCCTGATCCGTCAGACCCAAATAGCTTTGATTGGACGACTGTTGCGTCGTTTGCAGTTTTGCCACCCATTCATGCCTGGCATCATTGGATCGCACCCGAAGCTTGGCCGTATAGTCGGTTATGGACAAACCTGTTTCGCGATCGCTGCGGTCGATTGTTTGGAAGCCATCAGAGCGCCAATGATGCGCGTCCATCATTAGGACTGCTTGTTCACTCAGCGGTTGCTGCGCAGTAAAATGTAGCCTTTGGGTCGCGTCACTTCCAGCTTCTGCAAACAGGTCCATTTTCGCGCGGTTGGCGATGGGGGTTGAAACCAGGTTTAGGGCACCGCCGATGGTGTAAGGCCCTTGCGAAATTGCAGCGGGTCCTTTTAAAACTTCGACTGCGTGCATCCGGCCCATTGTCGGAAAATAATAAGCCGAAGGCGCTGAATAAGGCGCCGGTGCAATCAGGATGTTGTCCTCGAGTAATGTAATTCTGCTGCTGCGTTCACTGGCAACACCCCGAATGCTGATGTTTGGACGCAGGCCATAGCCGTCCTCGATTTGAAGGGAAACGCCAGGCACTTCGCGTAATACTTTTTGGATGTCTGAGTGATGGAAAGCTTCCAAACGCTCCGGGCCGATAAAACGTGCGGCGCCGGTCATCTGTTTTGCACCTGCGGTCGAGCCGACAATCGTAATTTCTTCAATCTGAGCGCTTTCACGGTCTGACGCATCAGCAGCGGCCGCGAGACTTGCGCTGTGGATGGCGAGAAAACTGAGGCTACAGCAGCCGATGAAGCGAAATAGATTGGACATGATGCGGCAGTTCGAAATTCAAAGAGCGGGATGATAATCTAAATAAGAATGATTATCAATTGCATTTGATGGCGCCTCCCGAAGTCCGTCCCCGATAAAAAGTCCGATCGAGTTTAATGGATGGGCTTAATCGGTTTGGGCCCGATTGCGTGGAGCGTTTTGAATCGATGCCTTCGCTAGAAGGGTTCGTCCTCACGGCCCACGCCGGCTCGAAGCAAAGCTTTGAAACTGCCCTGAACGTCGCGCTGTCCTGTAACAACTTGCATGACCTCCGCCGCAATGGGCATTTCCACACCAAATTGCTCAGCCAGCCGCATGACAGCCGGCGCGCTTTTAATGCCTTCGGCCACCATGAACATCTCTTGAATGATGTTATCGATACTGTCGCCCTGCCCAAGTTTGAAACCGACCGTGTGATTTCTAGATTGCGCGCTGGTACAAGTTGTGACCAAATCGCCCATTCCCGCCAGCCCAGAAAACGTCTCGGATTTTGCGCCCATCGCCAAGCCCAAGCGGGTCATTTCTGCCAAGCCCCGCGTAATAATCGCAGCACGGGTATTGTTGCCAGCCCCTAGGCCATCGCTCATGCCCGCAGCGATCGCAATGATGTTTTTGAGAACGCCGCAAAGCTCGCAACCGATGACATCATCATTGGTATACACCCGGAACAGGGGGGAGTGGAAAATGCTTTGCAAGTGGCTTTGGTCGGCTGCGTTGGGGGTTGCCAAAACGCTTGCCGCCGCAAAACCAGCCATAATTTCCCGAGCTAAGTTGGGTCCGGTTAGAACTGCAGCAGGATGTTCGGGACAAACGGCTTGAATGATTTCGGTCATCCGTGCGCCGGTCGAAAACTCTAAGCCCTTGCTAAGGGACACTATCGGCGTCAAAGGGTCTAAGTAATCCGCTGCGTCGGTCAGTACCGCTCTAAAATTTTGCGCTGGAATGGCCATAACCAAAACCGATTGACCGTTTGTTGCGTCCTGTAACCGATCGGTCGCTTGCAGCTTTTGCGATAGCTGCGCGGATGAAAGGTAGCGGTGGTTGGTATGGTGGGCGTTGATTTCGGTCACAATATCGGAATTTCGAGCCCAAAGTGTGACGTTGTATCGACGAGACAATAAATGCGCAACTGTGGTTCCCCAGCTGCCACCGCCGAGCACGCCGATATTCATGCCGGACTCGATTGGTACAAGCAGGCAATAGTCTTCAAATCCTGAACAAGCTCCGGTGGGGTATCGGCAGGCAAGCTGATGCAATCAACCAGTCCGCCAAAATGCGCTTCAATGGTCGCTTTGAGGCGGTCATAGGGCGCAACCGCTGCGAATTCATGTACTAGGTCATCCGAGATCCGTCGTGTCATGTCATCCCATCGGCCTGCTTTAGACAAAGCATTGAGCTCTTCTCCTAAGTCTTGCAGGCCATGACTTGCAAGCACAGGCCAATAAGAGGGTGTTGAGCCATAAAACCCGATTCGTGCTCGAACCCACTCAAACTGTTTGTCGATTGCCGCTTGGTTGGCGCCGGTGACCACAAAACCACCACCGGAGATCTCAAATTGCGCGCGAGCATACCCGCGAGCGGTGAGGCCTTGGTTTAAGCCTGGTATGATGGATTCTGTTAAATACTTTGGCGTGCAAAAGGCATGCAGCATCACGCCATCGCAAGCGCTTGCAGCAACTTTCATCATCGCCGGCCCGACCGCCGCAATGTGTAATTTTGGTAAGGCACCAGTTAGCGGCTCGGGTGTAAAATTTGGGGTCATAAGGCTGAATTGGTAGTGCTTGCCCTCATAGTTCAGCGGTGTGCCATCCCGCCAGCAGGACCAAATTGCCTGAATTGCTCCGATATATTCACGAAGCCGGGGCGCGGGCGGAGACCAGGCGACGCTGAACCGTCTCTGGTTATGTCCTTTCACTTGGCTACCCAGGCCCAAGACGAAACGGCCGGCGGTGGCGAATTGCAGATCCCACGCTAGACCGGCGGCTACCATCGGGCTGCGGGCGAATGCAATTGCCACATTGGTTCGCAGTTCAAGATGCTGGCTGTGTACGGCCGCTATGGCCAGCGGTAAAAACGGGTTGTGACGGTTTTCTTGTGTTGATAAGCCCGAAAAACCGTTGCGTTCTGCTGCTTGGGCTAGGCTGGGGATATCATTGAGTCGCTCGGCGGGGACGCCAGTTAGAATTTTCATAGCTTATCTGCCTGAGCAAGGACGTAGATAGTCGCATAGAGTTTCTAACGCTCGCAACCGGGGTGAAGGCTGTGCCCGGTCTCTGGCGGCTCTGAAATCTCAGCGTGCTAAAAAACTAAGCCCCGGAAGCCAAAGGCTAGATACGCCAGAAATACTGTCAGAGCAATGAGAGCTTGGGTGTCAATGAGGGGTGTTTTCAATTTCATGACCGCGATAGTAATCAAGGCGCGCCAAGCGGAGAAATACCGATTTCGCCTATGCTTAGCGCCAAGGACGCTAACAATGACGGAGTGTTAGATCTCAATACCCTAGGGCACGAGGGTGATCACCAGCATTAGGGCGCTTGGTGCGACCAAGCACCATAATCCGATCGCAAAGAAAAATAGTCTTGGCTGAATGCTTCGCAGGGTCGCGACCGAGATTTCCAGGCCGATTAGAAACAACGCCAAAACCAATAGTGCCTTTGAGAGCCAAGCGGCGCTGGCAAGCACTTGCGGTGGCAGACTGATTAGGGAACCCACCATACTGGCGATGACAAATAGCAACACAAAAGGTGGTAGCCCGATGCCGCGACCCTTCCGACGATAGACGACGCTGAGCAGTAGCGCGGTCGGGATCAGCCAGAGTGTTCGGCCGAGCTTGAGGGTTGTTGCGATTCGGGCTGCCTCGTCTCCGTAGAGCTGTGCGGTTGCAACTACACTCGCCGTGTCATGAATAGCCAGCGCTGACCAGATTCCGAATTGGGCCTGACTAAGATCTAAGAACTGACCAATTGCAGGAAAGGTCAGTAAGGCGACCGCATTCATCGTGAAAATGAGACCTAAAACAGCGCCGGTTTCCATCGGCTTGGCGTTTATGATGGGCGAAAGGGTTACGACCGCGGTGCCACCGCAGATCGCGCTGCCAGCTGTCACCAAGAGGCCTTGACGTTTTGGTAGGTTCAACAGTCGATAGCCAAGCAGTCCCAAGACCGCAACACAAAGGACGTAGCCCGCCACAACCCAAGTGTAATCACTCGAGATGCGTAGGAGTTGCTCGCCCTGGATCCCCAAACCCAATAAAACGATTCCGGTCTGCAGGCTGTATCGGCCGATTACGCGGGTATCGACCAAGCCCTGTGCGCCGCCGGTGCCTGCGATGGCAGCGCCGATTAAAAAGGCAATGGCTGGATTCCCAAACCAAATCAGTAATCCTGCAAGGCCTACAAATATGGCAGACAAGGCAACTGGCATGGTGGTTTTCCATTAAAAATTTATGAAGTGCAATTATTCCTCATTGTCACCGCTTTATACAGCCCGTGCCTGGAGTAAACCGCGATGACTGAAAAAGGACAAAAGGCTCGGTAATAAAAATAGGCTCAGTAGCAACAGCCAAGCAATCGCGACTGTCAGTAACAGGCCGATTGAGGCAGCGCCCTGATGTGGGCTTAAAATCAGCGAAAAGAAGGTGCCAAGGGTCGTCAGACCACTGATGAGGACCGCGCGACGGGTGGCTCGTTGATGTTTTAGTGCGCCGCCTTTAAAGAATCGGTGGGTTACGTGGATTCCGGAGTCAACGCCGAGCCCTATGATGAGCGGCACGACGAGAATGTTGGCCATGTTAAGACTTAAGGACAAAAAACTGCTCACAGCAAAGGTGAGGATTAAGGTGAATGCAATCGGTACCAGAACGAGGCACGCAGTCAAAACGTTTCGAAAATATAGGATTAAGCAAATCATGACCCCACATAGCGTCAGGACAATGGCTTCTCGAAAGGCATTGACCACGACCTCACCAATGCCCCATTCAACCGCACTGCGCCCTGCAATCATTGGCTCGACAGAGCGAATGTCATTAATAAACCGGTCGGTCTTGGCCTTGTCGGTCAGCGCGACTCGGGGTTGTACAGAAACCAAGTGTTGCCCTTGCGGGCTGATGAGTCGCTCCTGAAACGGTTTGGGGAGCGCGCTGAAGGTAAAGGGCGTCGCCTCAAGGAGGTCCATCAGATCTTGGTTTGATCGATGTAATTGTTGGGCAAGGGATGCATCAAATAAAGCGAGGTTTGTTGGATCGGTTTCGAGGGTCTTGGCGAAGGTAGCAATCTGCCGCGCGATTTGAAGACGTTGGCCTTTTAAACTGGGCATCTGGGCTTCAAGGTATTCACGAGCGCTCGATAACGGGAGTGTCTGCTCATCAAGTTCGGGCGGCGTCCATAAATCACGATAGAGCTCGGCGACAGCCATGATCCGCTGGTACTTATCGGTTTGCCCTGTTGGGATGACATCTGCTGGAATTTGGACGCTGGCAACCGATTCGAGTGCGGTCAGTCGTGTTTTGAGTCGGCTGGCTTGTTCGGCCGTGTCTGCAAGTAAAATGACGCTATAGTCGGTCTGTTGTCCACTCTCCTGTAAGCGGGTGAGAGCTTTCATACCTGGGGAGTCAGCGTCGCGCATACTGAGCACGCTGTAATTGAATTCCAAATGGCTGGCAAAATATAGTGCGCCAGGCATGACGGCCAGAAGGACAAGGGTTAAAAGCGTTTGATACTTTGGCAGCCACTTTACGGACAAAAAGGTTAAAGGCGGCGGCGTTTTTAAGGACGGCCACAGGGTCAACAAAGCCGGAATCATCAGCAAGGTCAACAGGAGCGCAATGACCATACCCCCGGCCGAGATAATGCCTAACTCGGCCATTCCCGTGTAGGCCGTTGGCGTGAAGGACAAGAAGGCAATGGCGGATGTCAGGGTGCAGAGTGCGAGCGCTGGCGCCATGTCTTGGATTGCTGTGATCATAGCATCGGCATTGGTTGCTTGATCGGCTTGAAGGCGCAAGGCAAGGTGGGTTGCAAAATCAACGCCAAGCCCAAAAAACATCACCACGAAGAGCATCGATAGCGTATTAAAGCTGCCGACGGCGAGTGTTGCATACCCGAGTGTCAAGCCGACCCCTGTGAGGAGCACTAAAAAAATTGCCGTGATAATTCTGACGTCGCCGATACCGACGAGCAATATAACGCCCAAAATCAGGATTGATGCGAACCCCGCTATTTCGATGCCGTTGAGAGCGGCGCTGATTTCCTCATGCGCTAAGACGACCTCGCCTGTTAATTCAACCGCAACCGATTCGGGCAAGACTTGTTGCTTAATAATCGACTGCAGCGCCCTGACAATTTGCTGGTTCGGTAGCGGTTCATTGAGGCTCTGACGGCCGTTAACGATAATGAGGTTGAAAAACTCAGTTTGTTCGGTGGGCAGAAGCGGATAAAAGCTCGTAACCTTGGGCTTGCCTTTGAGCAGACCCTCTATTGAGTGTTGCAGGGTTATGGGCATGGGCTGCCCGCTTTGAACCCCCAGCATATCCGCAATAATGAGCAGCGTCGCGGCAAGTGTCGGCTGTTCACTGAGTCGCTGCAGTACGCCGAAATTAAATTCAGTGCCCAACAACCATTTATCGAGGTCCGAGGGCTCAAGAAAATACAGTTTGCGGGTTTGGATAAAGGGCTCAACCGCGGGGGCGAAGACTTGGTCAAATGCACCTTGTGCTTCAAACGCCGCTTTGAGCAATTGGGTTGCAGTCTCCGCAGCAAACGCATCCCTGCTGCGAACCACGACCACAGCGGTTTGTCGATATATGGGAAAAGCAGCTTCGAAGACTTTGTTGCTTTGATACCAGTCTTGATCACCCTTGGGTTGAATGAGCTGGCCAAGATCGGCGTTCAGCCGGCCCTGAAGTAAAAATAAGCTCGCGCCGGAAACGCCTAGCATGATGCAAACGAACACCAGCAGTTTAGCGTGGGTTAATGCAGCTGTGAGCCAACGGGTTAAGCGCCCCGTCATGAGGTTTGACCGTCGGTGGCAACGCGTTCGCCGTCAACGGAATTTGACTCGCCAAGTAGGGTGTGCCGGTAGAGGTTGGCCAGCTGAGCTGCCGATTCTTCATGACGGCGGGTCAGAGCAAAAGCTTTATTGCGGTCAGTCAGAAATTGCCGCGCGTCAGGATTCGATAACAACGCATCTAATTTTTGCGTGAGCATAATGGGCGCTTCATCGGTAAAGGCGCTAAGTGGGTCTTGGATGAGCTCGGATAAGGCACTGGTTTCGGTTCGATTGAGTAGCGTTGGACAGCCAGCGGCCATAGCCTCCAGCGCGCTCATGCCCTCTAATTCAACGCGGCTACACTGCACAAAGACGTCGGCTGTTGCATAGAGGTCATGAAGTTGGTCGTCCGTTACACGGCCGATTGTGGCCCTTACACCGAGTTTTGCTGCGAGCGCCTTGAGGTCCATCTCGGCGGGGCCTGTGCCTGCAAGTGTCACCTGGATTTTGGCTCGATACTGTGACCGGGCGACCGCCTTGAGTAATAACGATTGTTGCTTCTCTTGCGCAAGGCGGCCAACGCTTAATATTTGGAATTGATCAGATCGGATATCGCGGCGGCTGCTGGCAAAAAAATCGGAGGTGACGCCGTTAGAAAGTACATCAATCGGCCGGGATACGCCGTGTTGGGTCAAGAGGGTTTTAGCAAATTCAGAGGGTGCGATGACGCGATCCGATGCTTGATAAAACTGACTCACAAACAGTCTGTAGAGACAACGGGTCACAAAGGCTTGATTAAGCCTGAGATTGCGTTGGATATTTTCAGGCTGAACATGAAAGGAGCTGATGACGGGTTTGCCAAGCAATCGTGCTGTTCTGATGGCTTGGTGTGCCAAAAGAAATGGGTATTGCACATGGATCAGATCACAATCGGCGATAACGACCTCGAGTAATCGACGGTTTGGACGCGCCAGTGGGGCTTGCATCTGGTCAATAATCCGATTGGCGCCTGGAATGGATAGCTTCGGAAAATGAAATTCGTTTTTCGCAATTTGGTGTGGCGCATTGCCCGTTTTTAAAATTTTGAAGTGAAACTGATTCGAAAGGGCTGCCACAAACCGCCGGGTCGAAACCACCGTGCCATTGAATGGAAAATCCCAAGGATCAATCACGAGCCCAATTGTTGGCTGCATCTTCAAAGCGCTGTGGTGCAACGCGCAGGTACTCGGTTGGCCGCTTGATTGCGCCGTCCATCCCATCGCCTACCGATGGCTTTGCCATTGGCGGCTGCGGGGCCGCCAGATTTGGGTTTCAACATGTTACAAAGATCAATTCTTATTATTGTGGAACAGATCATACTGTGATCAAGACGAAGCTCAATAGGGGACTGATGCGGTAACCCTAGTGATACATTCCGCTCACGCCCTTTTTTTATGGCCAAGATCCGCCATAATGCGGTTTCAATAAAGTCCTTAGGACGAAAAGTGAAAATAAGCGTTATTTTTACAACCTATAATTCCCCGAAATGGCTTGAGAAAGTGTTGTGGGGATTCGCGAATCAAACCGATTCGAATTTTGAAGTGATCGTTGCGGACGACGGCTCTGGTCCTGAAACGAAGGCCGTCATGGATGCCGCGCGTGCTCAAGGTCAGACGAATGTGCGTCACGTCTGGCATGAAGATCACGGCTTTCAAAAGTGCCAAATCCTAAATCGGGCCATTTTGGCAGCGACTGGGGATTATTTGATTTTAACGGATGGGGACTGCGTGCCGCGCAAGGATTTCGTGAGCCAGCATCGGGCGGCCGCTCGGCCAGGATTCTTTTTGAGTGGTGGCTATTTTAAGTTGGCGTTGCCGGTCAGTCGGGCTATCACGCACGAGGATGTGGTAGCGCAGCGTTGCTTTGATCCCGCCTGGTTGAAGGCCAAAGGTATGCCGATGCCTTTTAAATCACTAAAATTAAGGGCTCAAGGCTTGTTATCAAAGGTCTTGAATCGATTGACGCCGACGAAGGCAACCTGGAATGGGCATAATGCCTCCTGTTGGAAGACTGATGCTTTATTAGTGAATGGCTTTGATGAGCGTCTGCAATATGGTGGCTTAGACCGAGAGTTTGGCGAACGACTTGTCAATGCTGGTATCAAGACAAAGCAAATTCGATATAGCGCCATAACGGTGCATCTGGACCATCCTAGGAGCTATGAGTCACCCGAGGGCTGGGCGCATAATCAAGGGATTCGAGCGGACGTGCGTCGCCATAAAATTGTCGTGACGCCGGCTGGGATTGATCAGCTAACCTAATGCTGAAAGCTCATCCTTGAGTTATTGCCCGGTAGTGTTCCAGTAAAGCTTGGGCTTCTGTGTCAACCGAATATCGATCAAGGACCGTCCGCCGTCCGTTGGCCGCTAATCGTGACCGAAGATCATTATCGGTAACCAGTCGCTCAAGGGCTGCCTCAGTGCCTGGCACGTCGCCGATATCAACCAGTAAGCCGTCTTCTTCGTGGGTCAGAATATCTGGCCAAGCGCCGGCGCGACTGGCAATCACGGCTTTGGCGCTGCTCATGGCCTCAAGAACGGTTAAGCCAAAGCCCTCGTTTCGGCTGAGAGCGGTAACGATCGACATGCAGGCAAAGAGTCTCGGCAACTCCTCGAAGGACCGCGGGCCGGTAAACACGACGCGATCCAGCACGCCGGCTTGCTCGGCTTGCAGTTTGAGGTCATTGACGAAGGGTTGCTCCTCCGGTTTGATCTCGCCAACAATAATTAAGGCCCAATCGGTGTGATGGGCAAGGATGGGCAGTGCTGCTGTGACCAATACATCAACCCCTTTTTGTGCCCGAACCCGCCCAAAGATCCCAATGTAGTGTTGGGCTGGGGCGACTAAGTCAGCCGGCAAGGCAACCGGGCCGATTGTTGGCTGATACCGAACAGTGTCTATGCCATGCGGAATCAGCTTGTCTGGCGGTATTTTGAGGTAGTCGGCGGCGGCTTTACAGGTTGAGATCACGCTGTCCATCTGTCTCATGAGCCAGCGGGTAAACCGAGTGTGGTGTCGCTGGGCGGTGGAGGTGAATAAAAGCCGCACGGTGCAGCGGGCGAAATATTGCAGGATCAGACCCTGAATCATTTCGTTGTTTCGACGCGCGTGAAACACGACGATGCGCCCTTTAGCCTGCTGGCTGCGAAGCTGCCGCAACAAGGTGAAAAATTGTACCCGCCGCACTGCGCTTGGTAAGTGCCAGGCGCCGAGCACTACCAAGGATGCTTTGGTTTGTTGGCGTGCGAGCACTTGCAGCATGGTCGAGGTGACCCCAGAAAACCGCCGATTGGCGTTGCCTAAAATGACTTCAGGGAAGGGGTCGCTAGCAGGCGGTGTCATGGCGATTTCGTCTCACGCTGTGTCATTGGGATGCTCTCAGGTACGACCCGTTCAAATGATTTTGATTCAAAGGCTTGCTGTGTCGCAAGGCACTTTTGCGATTAATTCTTCAGACTACCGACCCGCTCAGTAGAATGTCAGAGCGTCCGCCTGCAATCTTTTCAGGTATCTCGATGATGATAGACTTCAGATCTCAATCGAAGCAGGAAGCCAGAAGAATGACCGTGTCGCTGACATTATATTATGCGCCGGGGGCTTGCTCGATTGCGAGCCACATCGCGCTGCAAGAAGCACAGATCCCGTTCGAAGTGAAATCGGTAGCACTGGGTGCTGGTGAGCAGCGCTCAGCCGATTTTCTGGCTTTGAATCCGAAGGGTCGAATTCCTTTGTTAATTACCCCGTTTGGTCCGCTGACGGAAAATCCCGCGATTCTTGAGTACGTCGCGTCGCTCGCGCCTGAGGGCCAGCTTGCGCCCGTTAAGGACCCTGCTAAGCTCTCGAAAATGCGGGAATTCAACTGTTTCTTGTCTGCGACGGTGCACGTGGCGCATGCTCACGGCCCACGAGGGGAGCGCTGGGCCAAAACGGCAAGCGCTTTGCAAGATATGCGGGCGCAAGTGTCAGACAATATGTTGTCTGCATTTGAATTAATTGAACAAACGCTCCAGGAGGGACCTTGGGTTTTGGGGAACGACTTCTCGATTGCAGATGCTTACCTTTATACCTTTGCCCGTTGGCTGGAGATGGACCGGGTGGATACCCGTGGACTGAAGGGCGTTCTTGCGCATCGAGCTCGAATGGAGCAACGACCAGCGGTACAAGCCGTTTTGGCCGAGGAGGGGATTCCCAATAGCGTTGATCGTGAGCCACGAGCCCATGGCTGAAAAACTGCGATTAAACCGTAAAAAATTAATCATTCGGGGTGTTTATGAGATTGGCAAAACCTTTTATTGATGTGGGCGTACAGACCAATCAGCGTGCGTCCATGTTGTCATTCTGGGGTCAAACGGTTGGGCTTGAGTTTGAAGAGTTGTTAAAAGTCGGTGGCGGAACGCATCAGCTTCGGCATCAATGTAATGGCTCGGTGTTTAAACTGAATCATTTGCGCGCGCCACTTCAAGGCCTGCCCAAAACGGGCTACCAAGGACTTATCCTCGCAGAGGATTCTGTGGATGAACCAGTGTCGATGATGGATCCGGACGGTAACCGGGTGACGCTAGTGCCGCAGGGTTACGACGGCATTGATCAAATCGCGATCGAACTAAGCGTTCGATCTCTGGCGGTCCACCACCAGTTTTTGACAGAGGTGCTGGCGCTGGAGCAGATCAGTGATCGCTGTTATCTTTGGGGTGAAACGCGGCTGTATGTATCGGAAGACGTAAGCCAAGGTTACTGTGATGTTATGCAAGGGCTTGGTTATCGGTATCTGACGGCGCAAGTGTTTGATGTGGATTATGAGCATGGGCGTGCCTTGAGTCTGGGTGCAACGGAAGGCCGAGGAGTTGTGACTTTGGGAGAAACGGCGCGAATTTCTTTTATCCAAGACCCAGATGGCAATTGGATCGAGCTCTCGCAGCGGGCGTCGCTGACGGGGCCGTTGCCCTCATAAATATATCAGCTCGCTTTTGTGCGTCAGACATGCCTCGATTGAACCAAGCGGTTTAGATCTGGGGGGAGGAAAGACATGAAAATCGATGCCACCATCAGTGCAAACTTGAGCACCGTCGGGCGTGCAGCCAGACACTATGAGGCGTTGGGCTACGACGGATTACGAGTTGCCGAATTAAACCATGATCCGTTTTTGGCATTAACCCTGGCGGCTGAATATACCGATCGGGTGGAATTGATCACGTCCGTGGCCGTGGCCTTTGCGCGGAACCCGATGAGTACCGCTCAGTTGGCGCATGACCTTAACGCCTTCAGCAATGGGCGCTTCATCCTCGGGCTTGGCACGCAAGTCAAAGCGCACATTACCCGGCGGTTTGGTATGCCCTGGCATAATGGGCCCGCTCAAATGCGCGAGTTCATCGAGGCGCTGGATCATATTTTCGATCACTTTTACGATGGTGACCCCCTCAATTTCTTTGGCGAGTACTACCAACACAGCCTGATGCCAAAGACGTTTAAGCCAGCTGACAGCGAGGCTGGACGGCCACAGATTTTTCTGTCGGCGACCGGCCCGCTCATGACAACGGTTGCCGCTGAAACAGCTGATGGTTTCATCATGCACCCTTTTTCCACGGAATCTTATATTCGCAAGGTTAACTTGCCCTTAATCACGCGAGGATTAGAAGCCGTTGAGCTCGAGCGTTCCGATTACACGATAGATTTTTCGCCGTTGATTGCAACCGGTGAATCTGATGAGGCGATTGAGCTCGCTATTGAGCGGGTGAGAGGCCGGATTGCTTTCTACGGTTCAACGCCGGGGTACAAGATGGTGCTCGACCACCATGGTTGGGGGGACCTGCAAGAGGCCCTAAACCGATTGATGAAGGCTCGGCGAACCGATGAGATGGCAGCACTAGTCGATGATGAAGTCTTGGCTGAGTTTGCAGTCATCGGTGCGCCCGATGAAATTGGCGCACAGCTTCTCGCGCGTTATGGTGATATTGTGGATCGACTTTCGATTCAACCCGAAGGCCTGTCAGAGACTGCCTTGGGCGATCTGCTCGGTGATCTTAAGGCAGCGCCAAAGGGCTGACTAAGAGAAACAGTCTCTGACTGAGAAGCGTTCAGCTGAGTTGCCGGGGGGCTAGCCGCAGGATGCGTAAAGGTTGGGGCAATCGCCTCAACCGCGTGGCGGATCAGTCGGCATGAAGTGGATGGATGACGGCAAGCTTGGCCGCAGCCTTTTGAAGGACGCAGCCTTTTGAAGAATGCAGACAAAACACAAAAGCAATAAGGGTTATAAAACCAGAACCAAAACCCAGGCTTGAAAACGGCGCAACCTAAAAACAAGAAAAATCGAATCAGGAGTCAGCATGAAATCACCCATCTGTGAACAATTGGGCATCGAGTTTCCGCTAATTGCGTTTACCCATTGTCGGGACGTGGTCTGCGCTGTGTCAAAAGCGGGCGGCATGGGGGTGTTAGGTGCGGCGGGTTACAACGCCGAGCAGCTCGAAATCGAGCTGGCCTGGATCGATGCCCATATTGACGGTAAGCCCTACGGCGTGGATTTGATTGTCCCCACGACAATGGCCAACAAAGATGAGCAGCTGTCGCCGGGAGAGGTCCAAGCCCTCGTGCCGGATGACCATAAGGCATTTGCCTCGGGTATCCTCGCTCGACACAACATCGACACGAAAGACCTCTACGACAAGGTCGCCGGGGGCTCGGGTGGCTTTTTGGGAGAAGCTCGGGCTGCCAATATTTTGGATGTTGCGTTTTCACACCCGATTAGCATTATTGTGAATGCGCTTGGTGTACCGCCAGCTTACATGCTCGCGCTTGGCAAGCAGCATGGGGTGCCGGTGGGCGCTTTGGTTGGGACCAAGCAGCACGCCGTCAAGCAAGCTGAAGCTGGCGTCGACATCTTAATCGTTTCCGGCACAGAGGCCGGTGGTCATTGCGGTGAAGTGTCGACGATGGTGTTAGTGCCTGAGGTTGCCGACGCCGTCGCAAGTTTCAAAGACGTGAGCATCCTTGCTGCTGGTGGCATTGTGACGGGTAGGCAAATGGCGGCTGCGATGGCGATGGGGGCCCATGGAGTTTGGACTGGCTCCGTTTGGTTAACCACCATCGAATCCGAGACGTCCCCCATTATTAAAGAAAAGTTATTGGCCGCTGCATCGAACCAAACGGTTCGGTCGAAAAGTCGAACGGGCAAATACTCGAGGCAAGTTCGTTCGCCCTGGACCGATGCTTGGGAACATGGTGAAGATGCGCCAGAACCCTTGCCGATGCCGCTACAGTCTTTGGTCAGTGAGCCGGCATTGAATAAGGTCAATAAACTTGCCGAGTCAGGTCATGCAGGCGCACGGCAGCTGGCAACCTATTGGGTTGGGCAGGGCGTTGGTCTCATGACCCAGTCCATCTCGGCGAAACAGGTGGTCTTCGATTTTATGGAAGATTTCTTAGCCGCTAACGATCGTCTGCAGGCATTTCTTGATGAAGACGAATGAACCGATCACCAAAGCAATGGTCCAAAAAAAATATAGATGTCCGGGTTCGTCAACAAATTATTGGCTCGGTCGAGCCGATACCCAAGGCTGCGCACCAGTCGGACGACCACCTTCTTGATTGCTTGGACCCAGGCCCGATTGTGGTGACCTTTGATGACGATTCTGGTGGGCTCTTAAGCGACGGCATCGTGACCAATCCGGTGTCAGATCAAATGAGTTTGTGCCTTAAGGGCATATCGAAACGGCTATCAATCAAGGGCAAGAATGCCGCGCGATCCGGATTGAGTTAGATGATTCTTGAAGGCCACTCCCGCTGGTGTTCAAGCTGGAGAGCAGTCAGCTCAGGGTAAAGCCTTAGGCCGCTGAATGGCGTTCGGTTAAAGCGCGTTGAGACAAATTTGGGTTGTATGAATAAAACGTTGCGGTAAATGTAGGGTGGTGTCGGCGGTAGTAGAGAATTTTTTTAAGGAGGCATAGCAATGATGAATACAATAAAAAACGGTGGAGCGCTGGCTTTTAAGGGGCTCGTGCTCCTGCTTTGGTGCGTTATGGCAGTCGGTTGCTCTGAGTCAGACCCCATCATTAAGACGTCCAGTTTGGACGCTGCGAATCCCATCAAAGTTGAGGTCATTGCTACCGGCGCGCAGATTGCTGGCGCCAATGGCATGGCGCTGGGCCCGGACGGATTGCTTTATGTTGCCTCTGTTCTCGGCTCAAACATTACGGTGTTGGATCCAGACAGCGGCGATGTTCAACGCGTCTATGGGGCCTCGGAGGGCGTCGTGGGGCCGGATGATGTGGCATTTTCAAGCGATGGCGCCCTGTATTGGACGTCTATTATGACCGGGGAGGTTGCCGGTTTTAATGTCGCGGGTGACAAAGTGATTGCCGCCAAATTAACCGCAGGCGTTAATCCCATTACTTTTTCGGACGGTAATCGATTGTTTGTGGCGCAATGTTTTTTTGGGGTGAATCTCTATGAAGTTGATCCGGCAGGTGCAAAGCCCGCGCGATTGATTAGCGACACCCTCGGGCCAGGTTGCGGGTTGAATGGCATGGACTGGGGGCCGGACGATCGTTTGTATGGCCCCAGATGGTTTCATAATGAGGTAGTGAGTTTTGATGTGGATACCAAGTCAATGCGCACGGAAGCTACCGGCTTTAATACGCCGGCCGCGGTGAAGTTTGACTCAGAGGGTCGCCTTCATGTTTTGGACACAGGCACCGGCGAGTTATTTCGGATGCAAGGCGAGAATGCGGTTTCGGTTGCGCAGTTGTCGCCTGGGCTTGATAACTTTGAAATTGATCAGAACGGGCGATACTTTGTTTCGAGCTTTGTTGATGGGTTTGTTAAGCGAGTGAATGTTGACGGCACGATCACCGAATTACTGCCCGGCGGTATGGCACATGCCGGCGGGATTACCTTTCACGATGGGCTCATGGTTGTCGCTGATTTGCACAGTATTCGAGGATTTGAACTTGATGGTCAGGAGGCCTATACCACCCGAAACGTTTTAGGTACGGGCGTTATGGGCGGCGCGCTCAATATTGCCAGTGATGATGGCCAGCTCATCTTGACCTCATGGGTTGATGGCGACGTTCGGCTTTGGGATCAAGGTCAGCAGCGCCAAACATGGCGTAAAGCCGGCTTGGCCGGACCCGTGGCTGCAGTGCGGTTTGGCGCGGAGGTTGTGATCAGTGAGCATGGAACCGGTCGGGTCGTTGGGTTTGATGCTAATGGCGCCGAAGCCTTCGTCTATGCCGAAGGCCTGCCAGCGCCGACTGGGTTGTGGTCAAACGGCGGTGATCTCTTTGTCAGTGATCGTGCGCTGGGGCAGATTTTGCAGTTGGCAGAGGCGGGCGCCGTTTTATCGCCTTATCGTGTGGTGGCCTCCGGCCTGACAACCCCTGAGGGCTTCGTGGTTAGGGGCGAGGCCTTTGTCGTTGTCGAGGCAGACTTGGGTCAGGTGACTCGGATTAATGCAAAGGGTGAACACTTGGTCCTGGCCGACGTGCCAGCAGGGTCGCAAGCGGCAAGTCTGGACCAGCCGCCGTCACAGGTTTTCAACGGCATAGCGATGGATGACGCGGGCGCGCTGTATGTGCCAGGCGAATCCAATCGAGTGTTGTACAAAATCACCGATGCTTTTTGAGCATGAATCAACAATGGCGCCTAGCCAGGACGCCAGCCGCGGGTTGGCCGACAGACGGAGACTTTGAATGGGTCGAGTCAAGTACGCCAGAACCCCGGGCCGGTCAGTGTTTGACAGAAACACTCTATCTTTCATTGGACCCTTATCAATGGGGCAGAAGGCGCACTGGCGCGGAATCGCCTGGTAGTGTGTGCCATGGTCGCACGGTGTCTCGGGTACTGCAGTCGCGCCACCCGGACTACCAAGCGGGCGACTATGTTTTTAATACCAACGGCTGGCAACGTTTTGGATTGATGGGCGCCGGGGTAACCGATTTTGGTTATATGCACCCTCGGTATTTGGATCCAAAGCTTGCGCCCTTATCCTCAGCCCTAGGTGTGATGGGCATGCTTGGGTTAACGGCTTACGCGGGCATGTTGGTGCAGTGTCAGCCGATCGCTGGGGAGACAGTTGTGGTTTCGGCGGCGTCGGGTGGCGTCGGTCAGATCGCGGGTCAATTGGCCAAGCTCGCCGGCGCGCGCGTGGTCGGTATCGCAGGCGATCCCAAAAAAGTCGCATTCTGTAAAACGCGTTTAGGGTTTGATGATTGTGTCTCGCATCTGGACCCAGATTATCCAGAAGCCCTTCGGGCGGCGTGTCCCGATGGGGTTGATGTGTATTTTGAAAACGTCGGCGGAAAGGTTTTCGAAGGGGTGCTGCCCCTTTTAAATGCCAAGGCAAGAATTACCCTATGCGGCATAATTGCTCAATATGGTGACACCAGCGGGCAATCGCCGAGGGATACTTGGTTGGCGGTGGGGGAACCTGTTTTTACGACTCAAAAAGTTCAAGTGCATCCTTTGTTCGTGGGGAACTATGTGCCCAGTCATCAAGCGGAGTTTCTGGCACTGATGGGTGATTACTTGCGGCAACAAAAGATCGTTTATTTAGAGGACTTTCGGGCGGGACTTGAGGTTGCACCCAGGGCCTTTACTGAGATGTTACGGGGCGGAAATTTTGGTAAGACTCTAGTGGTAGTAAAAGATCCCTAGCCGTGTTCTAGGCTCAGGACGCAAGGTTCGCCAGCGGTCGCCGGCATCTTTGGATGAACCGTATAAAGCCGCTGTTGTGACAAAAGGCGAAGAATGCCACGGCTGGCTTGGAGCTGCCCAATCGGCTTAGAATGTGCACCAGAAACGACCCAATTCCCAAGGAGCGGTATATGTCCCACGAACAATTAAACCTTACCAATGATCAACTGCTCAGCACCACCCGCGCTGTTCGAAAGCGGTTGGATTTCGACCGGCCAGTACCGATGAGCGTCGTTAAAGAATGTATGGAAATGGCCGTGCAGGCACCCTCTGGCTCGAACGCCCAGGGTTGGCAGTTTATGTTTATAACAGACCCCGATAAGCGGGCGCAGATCGGAGAGTATTATCGTCAGGCGTTCGAGATCTACAAGGATATGCCAGTTGCAATCCATAAACTGCATGCCGATAGTGCCGACACCAGTTTAACTTCAAGCCAAGTGCGGTCTGCTTCATCGGCGGATTTCTTGGGCGAGAATATGGGACGGGCACCGGTATTGATGATTCCGTGTATTGCGGGTCGAACCGACAATGAAGCGGGTGCTAATGTGCTGTCGCAAACCGCAACCTTGGGTTCTGTTGTGCCAGCGGCCTGGAGCTTTATGCTAGCGGCGCGTGCCCGGGGACTAGGCACCGCCTGGACCACGTTGCATTTGATGCATGAAAAAGCGATCGCGGATCTGCTTGGAATCCCCTATGACGATTTTATGCAGGTGGCGTTGATTCCGATGGCCTACACCAAGGGCACAGATTTTAAACCCGCTTATCGCCCGCCGGTCGAGACCGTCATGCATGTGGATGCTTGGTAGCCAGCCCCTTTTTTGTAATTAGACGGTTTTCATGAGGCGCCACCAACCTGGCGTAGCTGCTCTGATGCTTTTAGTCCGGTGTCCCGAGTTAACTGATTCTAATTGGAAGCTTCTAATAAGAGGCTGCTGAGGGACTGCTGACCAACGGCCTAAGGGAGGCTCAACTCCAGCATCACCCTTGGGCTGGTTCCGCAACGCCAAATGCGGATGTGGGCTGCTTTTTCGGTAACCAGCCAGTTGGTTAAGGAGGTGGGTTGAACCTTGCTGCGTCGACTGACGTTAACCGCCTCTTCTGAAATCGGGGTTACAAGCCTTACGATTTCGCGGCTTTTCCAGTCTGTCAGGATGGTCAACTCAAGCTGCCGAGGGCCGGTTGTCGCCGAGGCGATGGTGCCAGCCATCAGAGCAATGTCGCCAGCTGCGCACAGGAAGTCTTGGGGTGGTTGGATCCTGCTGGCATTGAGGCACGGCGGTGCCAAAAACAGAATGGCCGTGATGAAACGCCGCAGCCAGCTAGTAGGCGCTAGGCGCACGGCCCCACCGAAAAAAGGGGGTGGCAGGCTTATAGCGGCCACCCAAGGGTGTCGGTTTATCGCGGCTAGGGCGTCAATGCGCGGTAAGTGCTGCTGAGATCAAAGGCGCGTGCCACCTGGCCGTCGGACAACTCGTACATACAACTGTCGTCGGTGTAGTCCATAAAGTTGTTAATGGGGTCAAGGCCAGGGTATTGCTCGGTGCGCCGTTTGATCCGTGAGCAAGAATCGCGCCCAACTGGGCAGCCATAGGCAGGCGATTGTTCCGCTGGCGTGTCCGTAACGTAATCGCCGGCCGAATTACTGCATCCGCCTTGGAAGGTGTGATACAAACCGAGCCAATGACCAATCTCATGGGTTAGGGTGTCGCCCTCGTTATAAGGCCCCGCTGAGCCTCCGGGACGCGTCTCGTTCAGGATCACAACCCCGTCGCCAGTCGGGTTGCTAGCATACGAGGTAGGGAAGGTGGCCCAGCCCAGAAGGCCGCCGCCTGGACTGCTTGAATAAATGTTTAAGTCGCCTGCGTCCCCTTTCCGAAGAGTGGCTTTCATCTGCGCCTCAGCAGCCGTACCAGGACCAGCGGTGTACCAATTCGCATTATCGTTTCTGGTGATCGCGTTTAAGACAAAGGTGTAGGGCGTGGTGTAACTGCCGTTACCTCCATAAGCCGCATTAATGACATTCATTTGACTGGCAACACTAAGGTCGCTGACGGCGCCATTACCGCCTGACGTGATGACGTGAAAGTAAACGTTAACAACAATGGTGCCAGGGCCCGGCACGGTCGGACCTTCGCCACCTCCGCCGCCCCCAGTATCACCGCCGCCACCACCCTTGCCGGGCTTGCCGGAAGGCTTTTTGGCTTGCGCCTTGCGCCATTGGAACTGGGCCTCTAGCGCTTTGGCTTCTCGGGGTGACGGATGCTCGGTGGCGCAGCGTAAAAATTTTGCGTTCGGATTGGCAACTTCAACGGCGCGATCGCTGGCGGCGAGGCTGCCTTGGGACGTAAGAAGTGCCAAGAGCGTAATCAGTAGGGTGGGCAATAGGCGCATGGTGATAGGTTCCTGTTTTTTTTAATTGTTAAATGCGACATAAAAATGAATATATTCATGTTTGAAAGAGTTAACCAGAAAATCAAAAAATTTTCAAAGCGTCTTATGGGCGTTGAGAGACTGGTCAGGATTGCTGTCAATCGAACGGGTTCAGCGTGCAACGCTCCGATGGGTGCTGCGTCAAGCGACGGGCGTCACGTGCGGGTTCTTGAGCCGGGTAAAAGGCTGGGAGTTGTTGTAATAAGGTGTTTTGGACGGGCAGAGTTGTAACCCACGCGGGGTGCCGATTGAAAGTTCCCGCCAAACAGGTTACCTATACCATCATTGTTCATTTATAGGATCAAACATGCCAAGCCCTGCAATTGAAATGGGTGCTCGAGATCAACCGCTCTTGGCGCAAACCATTGGCGACAACTTGAGGCAAACCGTGGCGCGGGTTCCAAACAACGATGCCATCGTGGCGCTGCATCAAGATGTGCGTTGGAGCTACCAAGAGTTCTATGACCGGGTACAACGTCTTGCCAGCGGACTCCTGGCGCAAGGGTTGAAGCCACTTGATCGTCTGGGACTGTGGAGCCCGAATTATGCCGAATGGACCCTGGTGCAATATGCTACAGCGGAAATTGGTGTTGTGTTGGTCAATATTAATCCAGCCTATCGAACGCATGAACTGGCCTACGCGCTCAATCAATCGGGGTGTCGGTTCCTGATTGCGGCGCCTTCATACTTAAAATCGAACTACCAGGAAATGGTTTCGGCTGTACAAGATCAAACGCAGCAGCTTGAACGGGCGATTTTCTTTTGGTCCCTGGAATGGGAGGCTTTGATTGCGGGCGATGCACGGCACCAAGCTGGCGTCGACGAGCTGCGTGGACAGCTTTCTCCGGACGATCCGATCAATATTCAATATACGTCTGGCACGACAGGCTTCCCAAAGGGCGCAACGCTCACCCACCGTAATATTCTGAACAACGGCTATTTTGTCGGGGAGTTGCAGCGTTTAACCGAGCAGGATCGAATGTGCATTCCTGTGCCGTTTTATCACTGTTTTGGCATGGTGATGGGTAACCTGGCCTGCACCAGTCATGGCGCGACCATGGTGATTCCGAGTGATGGTTTTAGTGCCGAGCAAACCCTTGAGGCCGTCAGTCAAGAGCGCTGCACGGCGTTATATGGCGTGCCCACAATGTTTATTGCGGAACTGGCACTGGAGAATTTTTCAAATTTTGATTTATCTTCGCTGCGCACGGGGGTGATGGCCGGCGCACCTTGTCCAGTTGAGGTAATGAAACAATGCATCGATCGGATGCGCCTTTTGGAAGTGACCATCTGTTACGGCATGACCGAAACCTCGCCGGTGTCGACCCAAACGCTGCCTGAAGATTCGTTGGCCCATCGTACGGAAACCGTTGGACGGGCACATCCTCACGTTGATATTCGCATTGCACACCCGGAAACTGGTGAGACACTGCCGCGGGGTGAAACGGGCGAGTTTTGTACTCGAGGGTACTCGGTGATGACGGGTTACTGGGATGACCCTGTTAAAACTACCGAAGCGATTGATGCTGACGGTTGGATGCACACCGGAGATCTTGCGGTTATGGGCCTCGATGGCTATGTTCAGATTGTCGGCCGGATCAAAGATATGGTGATTCGGGGTGGCGAAAACATCTATCCGCGAGAGATCGAAGAGTTTTTATACACTCACCCGGAAGTTGAAGAGGTTCAAGTGATTGGAGTGCCGGATAGGGTCTATGGCGAGCAGTTGATGGCGTGGATAAAACGTAAACCGGACCTTGTCAGCCCTCAGCTTGTTAGTCAGGAGGCCTTAAAAGCCTTTTGCGCCGGGAAGATTGCGCATTACAAAGTGCCGTATTATGTGCAGTTCGTTGAGGCCTTCCCCATGACCGTGACCGGCAAGATCCGCAAGGTTGAGATGCGAGCGCTTTCAATTAAGGCTCTCGGTCTCAACCCGTGAGGGTGGTGCAGGATGCGCCAAAATAAAAAGCCCTTTGGTAACGGCGCTGACATGATTCCGGTGAATAATGTCAGTGCACATCGCTTTTTAAAGTCGCGGCAAACACCTAAGATGTCGGGGCGGGCCGGGCCGGGCCGGGTCGGGTCGGATCCGGGTGCTCGTGCGAGGGGTTCTGGTTCGTCACTAGGGAATACGCAATGGATGATGTAACAAGCTGGCGGCAAAAGCCCATCATGCTACTGACGCTGATGACGATTGCGATGCCCGTTGCTTTTCATATTTGGTCTGCGCTGCTTAACAACTTCGTGGTCGAGCAGGTCGCATTTACTGGGATTGAAATAGGCATCTTGCAGAGTTTGCGGGAGGTCCCTGGGTTTCTCGCGTTCACTGCGGTGTTTGTACTGCTGATTGTCAAAGAACAAACCTTAGCGGTTTTGTCGCTGGCGTTGCTGGGGTTGGGGGTTGCGCTGACCGGGTTCTTCCCGACCGAATATGGTCTGTACTTCACAACGGTTCTCATGAGTATCGGCTTTCATTACTTCGAGGCGGTTAAGCAGTCTTTGAGTTTGCAATGGTTATCGAAAGCGGAGGCGCCCCAAGTCTTGGGCCGGTTGATCGCTGTGGGGTCGATAACTTCTTTGGTGGTTTACGGGGTTTTGTGGATCTGCCTCGAATGGTTCGCGTTGTCCTACCAGATTAATTTCGCCCTGGCTGGCGGCGTCTGCATGGTGCTCTCGGTTGTGATGTGGCTTGCGTTTCCGCACTTCCCCTCGAAGACCGTACAACATAAAACTTTGATCCTGCGCCAGCGGTATTGGTTGTACTACTTGCTGACCTTTTTATCTGGCGCCCGGCGTCAGATCTTTGTGGTGTTTGCGGCGTTCTTGATGGTCGAGAGATTTGGTTATAGCGCTTCAGAAATAACGGTACTTTTTTTGATTAACTATGTCTTTAACTGGCTCTTTGCTGAACGGATTGGGGCCATGATCGCGCGCTGGGGTGAACGCTGGGCGCTCTCCTTCGAGTACGTGGGGCTGATTGTTGTCTTTGTGGCCTATGCTTTGGTGGATCATGCGCTGCTTGCGGCAAGCCTGTACGTTATTGATCACATGTTCTTTGCGCTTGCGATCGCAATCAGTACTTATTTCCAAAAAATTGCCGATCCCAAAGATATGGCGAGCTCCGCCGGCGTTTCCTTTACGATCAATCATATCGCAGCGGTTGTGGTGCCGGCTGCACTGGGCTTGGTTTGGATGTTTTCGCCCTCAATGGTGTTTTTCTTTGGGGCCGGTTTTGCGCTGCTATCACTAATTGCCGCGCAATTGATTCCACGGCACCCGGCGCAAGGGCATGAAGTGTCGCTTCCAATGTCTGGTTGGTTGTCGAGTGAGGGGCGTGTCTAAAATTTTAAGGTTCCGGTGGGTTGTTTTTGGCCGGGTGGATAACGGCTTGCGGGAATGCCTGGCGTGATGCATCGCGCGACTGCCTGAGTATCGATGTCAAAAAGGTCGATCCTGACGGATTAATTTTTTGGCGTTGGCACTGAGTTGCGCGCCTTTCAGGCGTCGAAAAAAAGCTGGCCTGTGATCAACGCGTCGACCTGACAGAAGTCGCGATCTTGACGATCTTTCCGTTATCGGTAGCCTTCCGCGACGGGCCGGCGCGGTAATTGCCACCAGGCGGCTTCGCACGCAGCCATGAGATCGTCATCAAATTCAAAACTCACCGCCTCAACATTGGCTTTTAATTGGCTGGCCTTCGAGGCGCCAATAATGGCGCTGGTAATGCCAGGTTGCGCCAGAACCCAGGCAACAGCGACGGTGACTAAGGAAATACCTCGAGCATCGGTCAGCGCTTTAAGACTTTGCACCGCATCAAATTGTGCGCTCTGCCAATAGCGATGTTGGTAGCGTTCGGCGGCCGTGCCGAGGGTGAAGCGGGTGCCGGGCTCTGGGTCTTGTTCGGGCTGATACTTGCCTGAGAGAAAGCCGCCAGCAATCGGGTTGTAAACAATAACGCCCAACCCTTGGCTTCTGCAAAGAGGCAGCAGTTCGGTTTCAATTTCACGGTAGAGCAGGTTGTATCGGGGTTGCAGGCTCATATATCCCGCAAGGCCTAGGCGATCGGCTGCGCTCAAGGCGTCAGCCAGGCGCCAGGCAGGATAGTTTGAGCAGCCGATATAGCGCGCCTTACCTGTGCGTTGAATGTCTTCAAATGCGCGTAAGGTTTCTTCGATTGGGGTATTGGGGTCAAACCCGTGCGCCTGGAACAGATCGACATAGTCGGTTTTGAGTCGTTGCAGACTTTGGTCGATGGACTCCATGATGTGTTGTCGCGATAGTCCCCATCCATTCGGACCCTGGCGCGTTTGTGCAAAGCATTTGGTCGCGATTTGCAGCCTCGACCGGTTGCCTCGTCTGTGCAGCCAGCGGCCAATGATACGCTCGGTCTCGCCAACCGTTTCAAGGGTGCCGCCGAGAGGGTACGCGTCCGCGGTATCCAAAAACGTCAGGCCATAGGCTTCGGCTTGGTCAAGGATCTCATTAGATCCGGCTTCGTCAACTTGAAGCCCAAAGGTCATGGTGCCCAGTGTGAGGACGGGAACCTCTAAGCCGTGCTGGCCCATTCTTCGTTTTTGCATGGTGTTGATCCTTCTTCAGACTTTGCTAGACGGTGCCGCGCTGGACTGTGCCGCGCTGGACGGTGCCGCAGTTGATTGAGCGCTCGGATTAAACTATCGGAATTGTTTCCATCGCGCCAGTATTTAGGTTTGGCACTCGAAACTGCGGTTGAATCGCATGCCGATGTGGTTGGCAAGTGGCTGGGAGGGTTGCCAAGTCATAGCCGATCGCGCTTGAATGGAGTCGTCAGGTACAACATCAATTGATGCGCGAGGTTGTGATGGCAAAGGTGACCATTCAGGTGGTGGTTTTCAGTTTAAAGCGGCGACTGGTTTACATCGGGTTGTGCGCGACCGTAAGAAGGAGAAGGTAATGTTGAGTTCAGGGTCGATGGAGGATCGTTGGTTAATTCGAGAATTAGTTGAGTCGTATAACGATGCGGTGATGCGGTTTGATGGCGAGGCATGGGCGAGCAATTGGACCGAAGATGCGGTCTGGCATTTGCCAGGTGCGGGAGATGTTCAGGGCCGAGCGACGATCTTAACGGTTTGGCAGGGTGCAATGAGTGCCTTTGGTTATGTTGGCTTTTTCGCTTCGGCGGGCCCTATTCATGTCGACGGTGATACAGCAACCGGAACTTGGTATCAGCAAGAGTTTCTGCATGGTAAAGATGGCGGTCAGCGCAGTGTAACCGGGCGCTACCAGGATGATTATATCAAACAGGATGGCCGCTGGTACTTCAAACGCCGGGTCTACGAAGTTTTAAATTCAGAAACAAAAGACTAAGGAAGAAACAGATTATGGCGACGGTATTGATAACAGGAACAAATAAAGGTGTGGGCCTTGAGTTGACGAAAATTTACGCAGGGCGGG
>JAQWWC010000093.1 GCA_029249645.1 Pseudomonadales bacterium | reverse complement strand
GGTATTGGTTTTGGGCCGCGAGGTCTTACCGAGAATCTACACGTCTGACCCTGCTGTTTTGGCGTTAACGGCCGAAGTTTTACTGATTGTTGCGGCCTATCAGTTTTTCGATTGCACCCAAGCAACCATGATTGGGGCGCTGCGGGGTTATAAAGATACCCAGTATCCCATGATTATTTCGATCATCGGATATTGGCTCATCGCGCTACCGGTTGGCACCATTTTAGGTTGGGGCCTAATGGGATGGAACCTTGGGGTGTTGGGGTTTTGGATTGGACTGGGTTGTGGCGTGGGCTTTGTCGCGTTGTTTGCGATAGTTCGGTTGTATCGCACCAGTCGCGACGTCGACAGAATCGCGCGATTTTCTAGGATATGATCAGATAATTGATTTCGTTGATGGAGTGAGTTTTGGACCGATTCCCGAAGGCGACCGCGCGCTCAGCATTTATCGAGGCACTGTCTAGAGATGGTGCATTGATCATTGAAGGGATGCTTGACCCCATTCGGCTTGAGGCACTGCGAGCGAGCATTCAAGCCGAGGCGGCGCTACGTGCGGCTGGACCCGAGGGCGGGCCGCGCTATTGGCAAACGTTTCACGGTGCCCATACCAAACGCTTTACAGGTATTGGCCTGTTGTCTGAGGTCTTCTTTGATTTATTGGAAGATGAGGTCCTAGCCGGTATTGCTGACGCGCTACTCAAAGACAGTGGTCCGCAGTATTGGATGAACACCTGCCAGGCGATGATTATTGGCCCTGGCGAGCCAGCTCAAACCTTGCATCGGGACGGCGATAACTGGTCAAGCGTAATGCAGCACGGCTGGCCCGATTGCCCAGAACTAACGGTCAGTATGATTCTCGCGCTGGAAGACGTGGATGCCGCGGTTGGTGCCACTCGGGTGATTCCTGGCAGTCATCAGTGGCCTGATTATGAACGCGTTGGGCAGTCTGATGAAACGATGCCTGCCGAACTGGCGGCCGGGGATGCCTTAATTTACAGCGGCAAAGTGATCCACGGTGGCGGTGAGAATGATACTCAAGATCGCTGGCGCTGGGCGCTGCATTTGAGCTTTGTTGTGGGCTGGTTGACGCCAGAGGAGGCCAGCAATCAAATCTATTCTGCTGAGTTGCTTCAAGGTCGATCAGATCGCGTAAAACGGCTGCTTGGGTTTAGCGCGTTTAATCCCTATCCGGGGCGTGGCGGTCGATTATGGCTAAAAAACTTTGAGCCTTGGTAAAGGCGGGTTAGCGCCCAGGTTCTGGGGCTGGGGTGGGCGACAGCGATCGGATCAAGGCTGGATCGCCGCTTAGCCTAAAGAGACGGTAACATAACAAGATAGACGCACAGCCGACCCCCGCTGCCAAGCCAATCCAAAACCCGTACACCTCAAGCGGTGGCGCAAGCCAACCAAAGCCCAGGGTGCAACCGAGCGGCAAACCAACCACCCAATAGCTCACGAGCGCGATTTTCATGGGGACTTGCGTATCTTTGTAGCCTCTTAACGTGCCGATTGCGGTCGATTGTGTTGCGTCAAAGATGAGAAAAAACACGACAAACATCAGCAGTTGCCTGGCCAGCTGTACGACGTTGCGTTCCTCGGTGTACAGCTGGATCATCGGGTCTCGAAACAGATATATGAGCAGCGCGCCAAAGATCGCAAGCAATAAACTGCTGAAGATGGCAATTGCCGCCGTTGATCGTGCCTCCACGGCCTGACCTTCGCCAATCCGATACCCAATACGTATCGTGGCCGCCATACCCAAAGCCATCGGCGGCATAAACAGAACCGCATTAATATTCATGGAGATGTTATGGGCGGCAACGACCTCTGGCCCGTAACGCCCAAGCAACAGTGTGGTGAACGCAAATAAGCCCATTTCAGCAAAAATCGTGGCGCCAATGGGTAGGCCCACAATCAATAGATTCTTAATCCTTAGCCAGTCTGGCCGCGTGATGCGCCGGAGCCATTGAGTTTTATTAAATCGGCGTCGGGTCACCACCAGGATGACCAGCAGCAGTTGGAGCCACATGATGATGGCTTGCGCGACACCGCAGCCAACGCCGCCCATCTCAGGCAAACCAAAGGCGCCGTAGATTAACGCGTAATTGAGCGGAATTTTTAAAAGCAATGCTGAGACAGCAATCAGCAGGGCGGGACGGGTATAGCCCATGCCGTCAGCGAGAAACCGTAACGCGAAAAAGCACATCAGCGCTGGAATGCCCATCGAACACATTTTGAGATAGGCAATGGAAATCTTGGCTGAGGATTGCTCGACGTCCAGCAGTTCGTAGATTGGCCCGATCAGATTCAGAATCAAAGCAGCAGCAAGACCGCCGAATAATGCCATCCATAGGCCCTGGCGAATGATTTCGCCAATTTCGAGGTAGCGCTTGGCGCCGTTCAGTTGCGAAACCGTTGGTGTTACGGCTTGGATGCAACCCATAAACAACAACATGACGGGCCAAAGAACACTGCTGCCGAGCGCAACGCCTGCCAGATCGATCGCGCTGTACTGACCGGCCATAATGGTGTCGGTGACGCCCATGCCCATTTGCGCTAGTTGCGCGCCCATGAGCGGCAAGGCCAATCTGAAAAGCTTTCTAGACTCTTGTACGACGGTTTGATAAGTCTTCACGGCAAGGGGCGTCTGTTGGTTTTGCTAATGCGCGTTCGTTTTGTAGGACAAGCCATTTTTGATAAGCCCAGTAAGGTGCGGCAATCCCTTTGGTTGACGGGCAATAGCCTTGCGCCATCAAGGATTCTGCGGGTTATGTTCTTGGCGCACCGGTTATTCGAGTTTGTCAGTGCAGCGAACATTAGAGGTATCCTCTTTTTGAGCAGAATGGCCTTAAACGATGAAAAATCTATTCACTGCTGCAGCGCCTAAAATGTTAATAGGCTTCTGATTATCTAAGGCGCCGCGGCCGCTAAGAAATGGATCATGCTATATCACGCTCGTGTTTGCGACCCTTTGGCGGTTGCAATCGATGCGGTTGGCAGAGCGCGATGTACTCGCGCCTAAGCGCGCGTCGATTTCCAGTTATTTTGAGCATTAGGACAGTAACAATCCTTCGACGATTTCTAGCAGTCTATTTAACGCTGATGCAGCATTTTTCTCGTCGGGTTCTTTCGGGGTTCTGGTCCAGCACTCAAACTCAAGCCGCGCATTTAATGCCAAGCCATTGGCGTCAAACGCAGATCGGGCCGGTTTTAGTCCGCTAAAGTAGCCTAGGTAAACCTGATTGAACGCGCTTCATCGGCTGATGTCATTCATCATAACGGCGCGCTTTAGAAGATGGGACAAGTCTAAGTTCTGAGTGATGAGAATCGCTTGCATATTCCAGAAAATTTGATGGGTTTTAGCAACGAGCCCGCCTTTGACGAGGTGATTTGATGCTTTTGTTCCGACTTGACCGGATAAATTCATAAGATCGCCGATGATCACCGCATCGGAAAAGGCTGTGTCTTGGATCGCGCGGGGTCCAACTGAATGAATTGAGGGTCTGCTTGGACGATCGATGCCATTAGGGTAGAACAAGCAAAAACGCTGGCACGACGGTTTGCTCCTTCGGTTGTTGTTGCAAAGATTACCGTCGAGTCGCCCTTAGTAAGCGTGGCGTAAAAATTATAAAGCCGTACCTTAAAGACTAATCGAGGCTAACCTGATAGGCGATGTAACGCGCTCCTGCCAATGCTTGGTGGCGTGAGCATTTCCGTGCTTGTTAATTGTAAGCATTGCTCGTTATGCTCAAGGAGGTAGCAAAAGGGAAGTGATTGTGAGTCTGATAACAAAGGTCGTCAGGTGGCTTTGGATTACGCTGTGGTTGCTCTTGCCCACTCATACAATGGGTAGCGTCGAGTCGGTTAATCCTGATGGGGCCCAGGCAGAACGACTAAGTGGCGACACCCGTCCAGTGCGGCCGAAAAGCTTTCAAAGTGTGACGCGCCTAGAGGCCTCAATCCGTCTCGATATGCGCTATGCGAGTGATCAGAATTTCGTCGGTCGACCGATTGCGGGCTATTTGGCTCCGGTCTGTTATTTGACGACGCCGGCCGCTAAGGCCTTGGTCGAGGTTCACCAAGGGTTACTAGCGCAAGGGTATGGCCTCGTTATATTTGATTGTTATCGGCCAGAGCGCGCAACCAAAGATTTCGTGCAGTGGGCGCTGACCCGAGAGGCCTCTCAGAAAACCCGCTATTTCCCCCGTACGGATAAGTCTGAGCTCATTGCCAAAGGGTACATCGCACGACATTCCGGACATAGTCGGGGAGCGACGGTTGATCTTGGTCTATATCAATTGCAAGGCGATCAAGCGGCGGCGAGTTCTGGTGAATCCTCCGACGGCGTCTGTCGACGCCGTTTTGCGGAAGATCGTGCAACCGGACTGCTCGACTTCGGATCCGACTATGATTGTTTCGACCGTCTGAGTCATACCGCGCACCCTGGTCTCAGCAAGGTGGCGACACAAAATCGACAGGCGCTGGTCAATGCCATGGCAGCCCAGGGCTTTGTGAACTATGACAAAGAATGGTGGCACTTTACGTTTCAGCCAGAGCCGTACCCGACCGTTTATTTCGATTTCCCGATAACCGAGGATTGACGCTATAAAGACCCAACCCCGCCGAAACCTTTCTATGTTGTGTGGCCTTTGCCTGGCGCTGGGTGTCTGAGGTTGAGCCCAGCGAGCGCTTAATGAGGCCCTTCAAGGTTAGTCATTGCCGCTAATTAAAAAAGTTGAATGGTGGTCCGGCTCAGGCGTGGGTTGGGGTGCTTGGTCACAGGATTGTTTTAGGCGCATTTTGTTCCCTGATTGGACCTAAACGCTTAGATCAAAGTCGTATATCCGGGTCACCTTCGGTTAGAATATGTGTCGTCAAAAAAGAAGGTGGAAAGCGGGATGGCTGATTACGATGAGGTATTGATCGGGTTGAGAAAGATCACGCGTGCCATCGATTTACATTCTAAAAAGCTTTTGAAAGCGTCAGGGTTAACCACCTCTCAACTGCTGGTGATGCAAGCAATTGTGAATTTGGATATGCCGTCGCCGAGTGCGATCGCACGGGAAGTCATGCTGTCCCAGGCAACGATTTCCTCACTGCTCGACCGTTTGGAGCGCAATCAGTTGATCCGCCGTGTTAAAGGAAATCGGGATCGCCGACAGACCCTTATCGAGCTTACAACGCTCGGGTCCGATAAGCTCGCAAGCTCGCCATCACCTCTGCAAGATGATTTTATTGATAATTACCGCGCTTTGCCGGAATGGCAGCGTCATATGTTGATAGCGTCGGTGCAGATGGTTGCCGGTATGATGAATGCAGAAACCTTAGATGCGGCGCCGATTTTAACCAGTGGCGAAGTCAATATCGGATCAGTGTAATGGGCGCTGCTTCACAATTGTAAAAGGCAAATAAGCCATCACTAGAACACCATCAAAGCTTCCCAATAAACACTCGTCTGCGGCAAGCGGCATCCAATCCTGAATCATAGAGGCGGGCTGCCGAGGGTTGCGGCGTTGCTCGTTCGGGATCGACTCAACGCTGAGCTTTACGCGCCGCTGCAGATTCAGAGAGAATCCGCCCCAATAGTAGTACTGTAGCTGCCCAGAGCGCATCATAACGCCGATGGTCCCGGTGTCGCCTTGTCCGAGTGTAACCAGGCGTTGGTTGATTCTGATCTTAATGCTGTACATTTATACAGTATAAACGATTTAGGGAGTACTGGCATGGATGCACCAGATTGCCTATACTGCGCGTCTTGATTTTGCATTCGCAGTCAAGAGTCCGCTCGTAGCTCAGCTGGATAGAGCACCAGGCTTCGAACCTGGGTGTCGGGAGTTCGAATCTCTCCGGGCGGGCCATCTTT
>JAQWWC010000092.1 GCA_029249645.1 Pseudomonadales bacterium | reverse complement strand
AAAACCAATCGAGTGATCCGAAAGCTTAAAATAAGAGGCGCGGCCCATCGCTAAAATCGACGAAGAGATCAATGTAAATTCAGCACCGCAGGAAACCTGGGCGCGGCCAGCTACCGCCTTGGGTCTATCAATATCTTGCCTTGAGCATCCGGTGACGACAGCTGCTCAAAAGCCGCCTCAACCCCGTCCAAGCCGACAATACCCGTAATCCAGTCCCCAACGTTAAACGCGCCATCCGCCAGGGCTTTGAGCGTCTCAGCAAATTCCACTTGGGAATATCCCAAAACATATTGCACGTTGAGCTCCTTGTTCACCGCGATCAGCGGACGGGCATAATCCGTTTCAAGGCAAACGCCCACAATGACCAGGCGCGCATCCTGGGGCGCTTTGGTAAATAATTGATCAATCATGCCGGCAACCCCAACACAATCAAAAATTACGGTCTGACCGCCTTTCGGCCATGTCCGCGTCGTCAGTGGATCCCCTGCTTGCGGATCCAGCACAACATCTGCGCCCAAGTGCTCGGCCATCACCCGTCTAGCGGGTGAAAAGTCCGCCGCATACACCGGACCATGACCCTGCGCCTTGAGGCTTGCGATCACGGCCAGGCCAACCGGACCACACCCGACGACCAAAACTTCTTCGCGCCCCCCGAGTCGCGCTTTGGCAACGGCATGCCGGCCGACTGCCAAGGGCTCAGTCAGCGCCGCTTGCTCTGCCGAAATGCCGGCAGGCACAGGCTCAAGCAGCGCTTCAGACAACACCATGTATTCACTGAATCCGCCGGGTGCTTGATCACTGTACCCCAGCCCAACTGTCTCGGCGCGCAACAAGACAGGCATCGAACACACCAATTGACCGGTTGAAAAGGTCTTAGTGGTACCCGGACCATAATCAATGATTTCAGCGCAAAACTCGTGACCCAGCACTACCGGTTGATCGGTGGTGAGCTTAAAGCCGCCGCCCACTTCACGAGAGGTTTTGTTCAGGGCTTCCGTGTGCTTCACCGCATGCAGATCGGTGCCGCAGATACCGCACGCACAGGTTCGGACTAAGACCTCGCCTCGTTGCGGCTCTGGCATGGGCAGATCTTGCTGCCAAAGCCGACCAGATTGCATCAAAACCGCTTTCATAGTTTGTCCACCCAATCGACTCGATTGCTACACCATAACACCACACCACAGGCGCGCGAAGCGTCTTGACCCAACACAAGTCTTTTTGCAGCCGGCTCTGAGGAACTTCTTTGATGCGAACGCGCGCGCTTTGGCAGCATGCTAATTGCGGCTAAGACACCCCCGCGGCTTTATCGAGCCGCCCCACTGGCTTTCACGCTTTGGATTAAATCCGAGATCGTTTGCCAGCCGCTGTCATGATCTAAATCCAAACCCAGCGGCGTCATGATGATATGACCCACGCCTTGCGCCAATTGCTGACGGTACGCCGCTGTGATCGTTGCCGAGCTGCCCCAAGGGATCAGCGCATCGATAAACGTATCGGACCCGCCGTCTTTAAAATCAGCGTCCTCAAATCCCCGTTCGCGCCAGGCACGATGATAGTTATCGAGCGGCATATAAATTTTAATCGCCTTTCTAGCTAACGATCGGGCGGCCTCTGGGTCCTCTAAAAACACGGTGGGCTGCATTAAATTAAGACGACCCTCGCCCAAAAGGCCTTTGGCAATCTTTGAATACGCAAGGGTTTGCAGATAAGTAAACGCACCATCGAACCGCTCGCCCGCCAGCTTCATCAGTTTTGGACCATGAGCCGCAAGATATCTGGGAATGCGCGCTTCTGGCGCCTGAAAATACAAATCGGCCGCATCATACCGATCAACGAAATCCCGCAATTTGGTCACCGGCGGTAACCAAGCATGTCCTCTTGGCTCGTTGCCAAGCGGATTCGAAACGCCAAGACCCAATTCAAATCGGTCCCCAAAGGCGTCCACCAGTGAATAGGCCGCTGACTTTGTGGCCCGCGCATCGCGCACATAGACGTTGGCAATGGCGGTTCCCACTCGAACCCTCTGCGTTGCCGATAGCAGCGCAGAAGCCGTCAAAAAAGGATCCCGACCTAAAAGTTCCG
>JAQWWC010000091.1 GCA_029249645.1 Pseudomonadales bacterium | reverse complement strand
GGTCGCGAGGTCCCCAATCAGCCAGTTTTTTTTGTAATAAATCGGCCGTTGCGGAGGCCTCAACTTTGTTGGTTGTAAAGGCCGAGGCCGCATAATCGCTAACGCCAGCGGCGGCGAGTGCTTCGAGGCCATCTTCAACTTTGGCAGCACTGCCAACGAGTGCCAAGTCACCCGGCGCACTGATTCCCTCGCGCACAAACATCGCTTTGTAAGAAGGCAGCGTTGCATAAAACGCGAGGTTTTTGCTGATCAAGTCTCGAATCGAGCGTTCGTTATCGGTTACGCAGATCGGGAGTGTGGCGAGGATTCTAGGCGCCGCGCGCCCGGCTTTTGCGGCGGCCTCAAAGAGTCTCGGCTTGATGTGCGTGGCGATAGTTTTCGGACCCACCCATGCGAGTGTGGTGCCATCACAACGATGGCCAGCGACTTTAAGGGCTTGGGATCCTAGGGCGGCCACTAAAACGCTAGGGGGCACTTCTGGCGCTTTAAAAAACCGGCCATGGCTTGAGTAGAAATCACCCTCAAAATCAACGGCGCCAGTGTTGATGAGTGGCATCAGAACCGATAGATAGTCGCGCAGATGCCCGATGGGTTTCTCAAAGTCAATGCCCAGCGCGGCCATCATCGAGGCGTGCGATAAGCCAATGCCGAGTGTCAAAGGGCTCTTGCAAACACTCTTTACCGTGAGCGCTTGACCCGCCAGCGTCATTGGGTGGCGCGGAAAGGTCGGAATGATGGCAGTGCCGAGTTCCATCGTTTGAACGCTTTGCCCAACCAGGCTGAGGACCGTAAGGGCATCGAAGCCGCCGGTTGGATGCTCTGCCAGCCAGTAGCTATGAAACCCGTTCTGCTCAGCTTGTTTTGCATCGGCTTCAACCGCCGCGACGGAGGCGCTCTGAACGAGGCCAGTTCCATTAATGCCGAGTTTCATAAGCGTTCCTTTCTTTTTGGCGTCGGTAGCCTAGGCTCGCACAAAGGGCTTTGCAGTCATAGTGCAATACTCTGGTTGTTTTGTCGTAGCAGTCGTTGACACAAGAGACGATGTCTTAGCGACTGACTCCGAGTGATTAGATTTATTTGACCGAAAATCGATTTTGCTGATTGATGATGACCCGTTTATTCTGACGGCCCTCGAGACGTTACTAAACTTGCTGGGACGCTAGACGATACTGCAGGCGGTAGATGGTGAGCCCGCGCTGACGTTGTTAGAGGATGCTGCCGTCGATGTGTTGATTACCGATGTCTTGATGCCTAACTTGGACGGTCCGTCGCTCTTGACGCGAATTCGTTCTGGATGGCCGAATTGTGCCGCGAGCTTGCCGCGTATTGTCGTCTCGAGTTTAGAGGATGAGGCAATCCTTGAAACCGCCCTGGGCGTTGGATGTGAATGGTTTCGGCCAAAAGCCATTCAAGGCGCCCATCCTGATCAAGTGTTTGTAAATCGTGTTGTCCGAAAGCGTCTCTGAATCCTTTTATCATCGATACAGCGATGGGCTGATTGATGTCGATCGGCTTCAGATTGGTGATCATTATCAACTAAAGGCAACAACGCATCAGGCGCAGCGTATCCCGCTTGCGCGATACGAAAAGCATACTGTGGTGTCACGGTTTGATTTGCGATCCGACGGGGAATTGGCAGAGGATATTTAAACCAAAAGTGGTACGGTGTTGCTACCGGCCGGTTTTACCTTAGACCAATTAAAGGTTCGTCGGATGTGGGCGCTTGCGGGCGTCTGGGAAAAAAATCAGCCTTAAGGGGCTCGCTGGTTTTGGTACGGGGTAATGGCCGCGCGGCGAATGAATGCAGATCACTGCAGGGATTACCTTTATTCGGGTATGCAGTGATCAAAAAAGTTGGTAGAGAGGCAAA
>JAQWWC010000090.1 GCA_029249645.1 Pseudomonadales bacterium | reverse complement strand
CTTTTGGCCAACTACAACGATTTGGAGCAAGTAGGTGCACTTTTCGAGTCTCATCCCGACAGTATTGCCGCCATAATTATTGAACCCGTTGCCGGCAATATGGGTTGTGTTCTTCCACAAGAAGGTTTTTTGGAAGGTCTGCGAAAGTTGTGTGACCAATATGATGCCTTATTAATTTTTGACGAGGTCATGACCGGATTTCGAGTGCATATTGGCGGCGCACAAGGGCTATATAACGTTCGTCCAGATCTCACGACGCTTGGCAAGGTCATTGGCGGCGGCCTCCCCGTCGGCGCGTTTGGTGGCCGTACTGACATCATGCAGTGTATTGCGCCTCTTGGCCCGGTCTACCAAGCTGGAACCCTATCAGGCAACCCCATCGCCATGGCTTCTGGGCTTGCAACGCTGAACGCCCTTGAAAAACCTGATTTTTTTCAGAATCTACAGGCGATAACTCATCGGCTAACCGAAGGCTTATCAACCCTGGCCAAAGCCGCCGATATCGCCATGAGCACCGTCGGACACGGTGGCATGTTCGGTTTCTTTTTTTCAAATCAAGGACCGGTCTCAAACTTTGAGGCAGTCATGGCCGCCGACACCGATCGATTTAATCGTTTTTTTCATAGCATGCTCGATCAAGGCGTTTATCTCGCGCCATCGCCCTTTGAAAGCGGGTTTGTTTCAGCCAGCCACACGAGCGACGATATTGATCAAACCCTTGAGAAGGCCCAGCGAGCCTTGCAATCACTTTAAACACCACTTCAGCAATAAGGAATTTTTATGAGCATTGATCTGTATGGCATTGGTAATGCGCTGGTTGACTCAGAATACAAAGTCTCTGAAGCCGTCCTTTCGCAGACCGGTTTTGTAAAAGGGACCATGACGCTGGTTGATGCAGAGGAGCGCCAGCAACTCATTACGCTCTTAGAAGATACCGCAAAGATTACGTTGTCGAAGCGAGCGGGGGGCGGCTCCGCTGCTAACACGGTTGTGACCACTGCCCTATTGGGCGGCAGCACATTTTACAGCTGCAAGGTGTCCAATGATAAAACAGGCGCTTTCTTTACTCAGGACTTAATCGATCTCAGCGTTGCGACCAATCTAGCTGAAGCACGACCGGCTGGCGTTACCGGGGAATGTATTTCGATGATCACACCCGATGGCGAACGCACCCTTGTGACCCATCTCGGCATCTCCCAGACCTTGTCCACCGCTGAGGTTGATGCAGCCGTGCTGGCAAGCGCGCAGTACCTTTATATCGAAGGGTACTTGGTCACCTCGCCGAGCGCACTCGAGGCCGCTCTTAAAACTCAAGCGATTGCTAAGCAGCATGGCGTCAAAGTCGCCTTAACCCTTTCAGATGTTGGCCTGGTTGAAAATTTCAAGACTGAATTTAATACCTTATTCCAAAATGGAATTGATTTAGTATTTTGCAATGAGGACGAAGCCAAACTCTGGACGGGTTACAGCGATCGCGACCAGGCAGCGCAAGCCCTTGGCGAGTACGCCGCAAGCTTTGCCATGACACTGAGCGGGGATGGGGCAATCGTTTCTGGCAGCACCGGCGAGCCCGTCTTTGTCCCAGCAGAGATGGTCCAAGCACTCGATACAACTGGCGCCGGGGATACCTTCGCGGGCGGCGTCTTGTACGGCCTCGCGCGCGGCGCGAACTTAGAAGACGCAACCGCACACGCGCACCTATTGGCAAAGCGCGTTGTCAGCCGGTTTGGTGCAAGACTGGACCACCAAGAAGTGCTCGAAATCACAGCGCCTAAGTAAATCAACCCTCAGATAGTGCGGCAGGGGCCGCACCGAAGCCTGCTGACGTTCCATCCGCGTAGCGCATCTCGCTGATCTTAATGCCGTAAAGCTCGGATAAATGGGCGGGTGTGAGCACAGCACTTGGGGAACCAAATGCCAGTTGTTGACCTTGCGCGGTCAATAAGCAAACCTGATCATAACCCTGAGTTGCCTGACCTAAATCGTGAACCACCGAGACAATCGACACCGGATGGGCGGCTAAAACTTGCGCCAACAATCGACGTACTCCAACTTGGTGCGCAATATCGAGCGCTGCAAACGGTTCGTCTAAGAGCAACAGTGCTGGGACCGAGCTTGACCAGATTTGGGCAACCGCTCGCGCTAAATGAACCCGTTGCCGCTCGCCACCCGACAAGCTCAGCATTGATCGCTGGGCGAACGCATTCAGCTGCAAGGCATCCATTACCTCACGCACAATCTTTTCGGCACTTGCTGGTTTGCCTTGAAAGGGATACCGCCCAAGACCAATTACTTCTTCAACGGTGAACGGGAATCGCAGCTCTGAGCTTTGGCTTAAAGCCGCAATTCTTTGAGCACGCTCAAGCGGCTGGAAGTCGGATGGTGTTTTCCCAAAAACGGTCAAACAACCCGAGGTCACCCCTGCGTCACCCGTAATCAAACTAAGCAAGGTACTTTTGCCTGCACCATTGGGCCCCATGATGGCCAAATGCTGGCCTGATGCGAGTTCTAAACTCACGCCCTTTAAAATGCTGCGGCCATTAATTTCAAACCCAACTTGATCCAGTACCAACATCACAACCAGAGTCCCTTAGACCAGCGGGCGACTAAAATAACAAATATGGGCGCGCCCAAAAGCGTTGTTACAATCCCAACCGGTAACTCAACGGGCGCCAGCAAAGATCTGCTAAATAAATCAGCAGCAACCAACAAACCGCCGCCAATGATCGCAGAAAAAGGCAACACGAACACATGCTTTGCGCTAAAAGTCATGCGAACAAAATGCGGCACAATCAACCCAACAAAGGCAATGATCCCCACGAGGCTGACCGAAATCCCAGTAATGAGGGCAGACCATAGAATGACTTCGATTCGCCGTGGAATCACCGAGACGCCCAAATGCGCCGCCTCTCGATCTCCTAGGATCAGCACGTCTAGCACTAAGGACAAACTAATCAGCCGGAGCATTGCCGGAATAACCAACAATCCAACGGACACCTCCGCCCAACCAATATGATTAAAGCTACCAAGCGCCCAAAACGACACCGATCGGAGCGTTTGATCTGGTGCGAGATAGGACATCAGGCCAACCCCTGCGAGACAGATGGCGTTGATCGCGATCCCGGCCAACAAAATAGTCGACAAATCAGGTTGCCGGCCGCCGATCAACAGCACGAGCAGTGTCGCGATCAGCCCACCCAAAAAGGCACTGCCCGACAACCCCACCAAGCTAAAACCCATTTGCGAAACGAAAACGATGTAAATCGCCGCAAAAAGCGCCGCACCTCCCGATATTCCAATTAAGGCGGGGTCAGCTAAAGGGTTTCGAAAAACGCCCTGAATCCCGGCGCCAGCCAGTGCTAGGCCGCCCCCAAGCAATGTTGCCAAAATCGCTCTCGGCAAGCGGACTTCGCCCACCACAGTTTGCGTAAGCGATCCCTGCCGGCAAATGTCCCCCAAATTAACCTCGGTATAGCCCGACCCAAGACTCAAAACGAAGACGAGCGCCCACGCGAACACCAAAACTGCGAACCAAAGCCAAAGCTTCACGACAATCCGCCGAGGCAGACTGGCAACGGCTTGCTGATCGCGGCATACGGTAATCGGAAACTCACTTTAAAGGCTTTAATCATAACGCCCTGCGCTTGCGCCTCGGCCAGTCGCGCACCATAGGCCGGGTCAATGTCCAGGGCGGGCGCAACCCGATTAATGCCAGAGTGTTGCACGCAAAAGACCAATGCTGCCTGCAATCCCTGCGCTTTCGCAGCCATCAGCGTTGAAAGATGTTTAAGCGCCCGCGCCGATGGCGCATCCGGAAAAAGGCCCAGTCCTTTCGGTTTCAGATAGGTCACACTCTTAACCTCCATCAGCATCGCTTTGTCTTGCGGATACGCCAACCTAAAATCAACTCTGCTATCCAAAAACTGATGTTCTCGAATAATGTCACTATAGCCTTCAAAGCCTGATAACCGACCCCGCTTCAGCGCATCAGCGACCAAATCATTAGCACGCCTGGAATGAATCCCAATCCTGTGGCCTCGATGACACACAACTTCCAGTGTGAAACGCGTTCGACGTCTTGGATCATTGGACTCAGACAAATAGACCTGATCTCCAGGCTGCCAACAATTGGTCATGGCCCCCGTGTTCGGGCAATGCGCGGTAACAATTTCACCCCCTTGTAATTGAACGTCCGCCAAAAACCGCTGATAACGCCTCAGTAAAATCCCGACTTGCCAGCTGCCTCCGAGTAATTTCAAGATTTAAACCGCTCCATCCGTTCAAGCGCCTGTTCCAATACCGCCCGCGGCTGCGCATAGCTGATGCGGACGTATCGTTGCGCATCATGATCGCCAAAATCAGTGCCTGGCGTAATCGCCACACCCTCTTGATCAAGCAAGCGCGTGCAATAATCGTCGGCGGATCCGAAGTGCTCAGGCAGCTTTGCATAAAGGTAAAACGCGCCATCCGGCACAACCGGCACCTGCAGGCCCGTTTCGGTAATGTTCGAAAGCATCAGGTCGCGACGCTCAGCCAAGATGTCACACTGCGTATCTAATTGCGCGAGCACCGACGGCTCAAAGGCCGAAAGCGCGGCATATTGCGCCGGGACCGACGGACAAATAGTCAAATTCTGAGCAAGCCTAATCAATGGCGCTTCCGCGCCGTCTGGTGCAACCACCCAACCTAACCGCCATCCCGTCATCCCGAAATATTTAGAGAAACTGTTGACCACAAATGCATCATTTGTGACCGATAGTGCAGAAACCCGCTTTGTCGGGCCGTATTCTAACCCTTGATAAATTTCATCTGAGACCAAAAATCCATTTTTTTCTTCAACCACTTTCGCTAAGTCTTTCAGCACTGACCTCGACAGACTGGTTCCAGTCGGGTTTCCGGGCGATGCCAGCAGAAGGCTCACCGTATTGGGCTGCCAGGCTTCGGAAACCGTACTGGCACTGAACTGAAACCGATCCTCAGGACCCACCACACAAGATTGTGCAATCCCTGAAAAAGCTTCTATAAACCGTCTATTCGAGGGATAGCCTGGATCCGTCAGCAGCCAGCCATCACCCGGATCTGTGAGCAACGCAACCACCAAGGCCAGAGCCCCTGAGGCGCCTGCCGTCAAAATAATGCGCCGCTCCTCGATCTCAAGTCCATAAACACGGCGATAGTGCTCGCTAATTTGAGCCCGAAGCGCCGGCAGGCCATTAGCGTCAGAGTAACCAGTTTGTCCGGCACGAATCGCCTCAATGCCGGCCATACGAATCGCCTGAGCAACCGGGAAGTCAGGTTGACCAACCTCAAGATGAATAATGTCACGACCGTTCAGAGCCATTTGACTCGCTTTCGCCAAAATAGCCATCGCTTTAAACGCCGGTATTGCCTGACTTCTTTTAGAAAACGGTCGCTGAATCATCATTTATCGCAGTAAATTGAAGGATGTCCCATCTTAACATCCTGCGCTTTCCTGAAATCAGGCTTCACAGAGTAAATTTAGTCTTGGCGATCGCTGGGCATTCTGTTAATCTTCGCCGCTGATTTTCGGTGGTTAATCTTTTAGAACACGAGGAGCCAAAATGGTTGCCAAGCGCAAACCTTCTCCAGCGGTTAAGAAGTTAGCAAGTAAAGCCGCAGCGCCCGTCAAAAAGAAAGGGGCGAAGCAAACGGTGGTCGTCGCTGGTACGGCGACAAAAAAAACCGCGGCCGCTACGCGCCTAACCGGCAAAAAAGCCCCCAAGCCAAGCCCTAAAGAGAGTATGAAGTTGGCCAAAGAAAAAGCGAAACCAACCGTTCCTAAGTCGAAAGTTGCGGAAAACAAACCAGGCTCCAAAAAATCCACCGCGGCAAAAATCACCGCAAAATCGAAATCAGCTCCAAAAAAGGTCGCCAGCGTGAAAGCACCGGAAGCAAAAAAAACTGTGCAGCGTAAAGCCGCCGTTAAAAAAGCCGCCATAAAAAAAGCTGAGCCAAAAAAGCCTGCTCCGAAAAAAGCTGCCCAGACCAAAGTCGTCGCCAAAAAGGCTGCTCCGAAGAAAGCTGTCCAGACCAAAGCCGTTGCTAAAAAGGCTGCTCCGAAGAAAGCTGCAGCAAAAACCACTGCTGCAAAGCAGCCGGTAAAGAAAGCCAGCGCTCAGAAAAAAATAGCGCCGAAAGCTGCGGCTCCTAAATCGGCTCCCGTTGCTAAAGTTAAAAAGACCGCGACAACCAAGATTTCGACAAAACCAAAGGCCAAATCACAAACCGTAAAGAAGGCGACCGGTAATGTCGGGTCTGATAGCACTGCGTCATTCACGCCTTACGTGCTCAAGCGAAACGAAGAGTACATGAATGAGCCACAACGGTTGCATTTCAAAAACATTCTATTTAATTGGCGCAACCAGTTGATGGAAGAAGTGGATCGGACCGTGAGTCATATGAAAGATGAAGCGGCAAATTATCCAGACCCATCCGATCGCGCCAGCCAAGAAGAAGAATTTAGTTTAGAACTGAGAACCCGTGACCGCGAGAGAAAGCTCATTCGCAAAATCGAAAAGACCATTGATCTGATCGATCAGGATGATTACGGGTACTGCGACACGTGTGGCGTAGAAGTCGGCATCCGCCGTCTAGAAGCGCGTCCGACCGCTAACCAATGTATTGACTGCAAAACGCTCGATGAACTCAAAGAAAGACAGCTTCACGGCTAGTCATCCCTTTCTAGGATGACATAGACCCGGTGACTGACCACCAACCCTATGTCGGCCGGTTCGCACCCTCGCCCACCGGCCCTTTACACTTCGGCTCGCTGGTTGCAGCGGTAGGCAGCTATCTTGATGCGAGATCAGCCGGCGGGCAGTGGCTTATCCGGGTCGAGGACCTCGATCCGCCAAGAGCCGTACGCGGTGCAGACCGTCATATCTTGAAACAATTAGCAGATCATGGCTTGGTCTCAGACCACCCAGTGATCTATCAGAGCCAAAGACTCCAACGCTTTGATGACGCCTTATTAACCTTAAAGACCGAAGGTCGCCTCTATTCTTGTAACTGCCCAAGACGCTCTTATCTCGGACTCTACCCAGGGACTTGCCGAACCCGAGAACTGCCGGGATCGCAACCATCCGCCTTGCGCTTTCGCGTCGGCGAAACAACCATCCAGCAAAAAGACCTCGCGCAAGGCTCTGTAACTTGGACCTATGGTAAAGACTTTGGGGATTTTATTGTCCACAGGAAAGATGGCCTGCATGCTTACCAACTTGCCGTGGTGATCGATGATATTGCTCAAAAGGTCACCCGCATTGTTAGAGGCGCCGACCTCTTGAGCGCCACCCCTATGCAAACGTGCTTGTTTAACGCTTTAGGTGCGCAATCGCCAGAGACTTTGCACCTACCGATGGTGCTCGGTAGAGATGGCCAAAAACTCAGCAAACAAACCCATGCCCCTATGCTCAATGCCGCAACGGCCGCCGACAACCTCAATCAAGCTTTGGTCTTTCTCAACCAACCGGTCATTGTCTCAGAAAATCCAAAAGTAATTTTGGACGCCGCGATCAAAAACTGGCGGACTGACCGCATACCGAAACTCATGGGAAAAACACTGTAGTCATCCCGGCGCTTCTGCATCAATACTACTTTGATGAACTGCACCCCAGATGCAGACACTTCAAGGCCATCAACCAGTACCTAGCCCGCTGCGCTAAGCCCGCCTTTATACCGCGGCGCGACTGCTTTGAAGGGGACGCTTAGCACTCTATAAAGCGGTTTCGCTGGAGATGTCTCAACCTGCGCCATTTGTTGTCCCCCGCGCACCGTCAAAATGGGGGCTTCCCAAATGCGTCCCATCCTGCGATAGTGAAACCACTTGGCTGCAAAAAAAAAATAAGCACCAAGCAAAAATAATAATAATAAAGAAA
>JAQWWC010000089.1 GCA_029249645.1 Pseudomonadales bacterium | reverse complement strand
CTTCTGGCGCACAGCCAAGTGTGCAGCCCCTACTTTCTTGGCGGGGCGATGTCCGGTATCGATACGAGGCATTTGACATTGATCAAAAGGATGATCGGGAACGCAACCGACTGCGCGCACGGATCGGCCTAACCGCTGCAGTATCGGATACATTGGATCTGGTAGTGGGTCTGGCAAGCGGTAGTGATGACCCGGTGTCCTCGAATCAAACCTTGGGATCTGCTGGAACCACTAAACCATTGGGGCTTGATCAGGCTTATTTTTCTTGGCAGATCAATGACGCCCTAAATTTGAAGGCAGGAAAAATTAAAAACGTATGGTTTAAACCCGTTAAATCAGAGCTGCTTTGGGATAATGACTACAATCCAGAAGGGGTTGCGTTGAGCTATGCCAGCCAGGGTTTCTTTGGTCATGCGGCGGTGAACTGGTTAGAGAGCGACACCCGGCGTGGGCAAGCGTTCGCCGCGGGTGTTCAGGCTGGATGGCGGACGTCATTAGGCGACTATGATCTGACCGCAGGCGCGGGATATCACGACGTTGGCGTGGCAGACCGCGAAGCCTTTTTAGGCGGAGATGATTTCTTTGGTAACAAAACTCTGTGCCAGGACTCGGGCTGTGTTTACAGCCATGATTACGAGCAGGTTCAATTCTTCGCTATGCTGGGTGGTCGCTGGCTTGAGCGACCGCTGACGGTGTATTTTGAGGCGGTAGAAAATCTAGCACTGGATGCGCAAAACCAGGGGTGGAGTGCTGGCTTTAAGGTTGGTAAAGCCAGTAAACCCAGAACCTGGGAACTGGGTTATCAGTACGAAGACTTAGAGGCGGATGCGGTGTTTGGTTTGACAGCGGGTTCAGACTTTGGGGGTGGCGGCACCAATATCAAGGGCCATATTGTTAGAGGCGGTTGGGCGGTAACCAAAGGCTGGAAGCTTGGTCTGACTTACTTCAACAACGAGACGGATCTCGATGGCGCTCAGCAGGGTTACCAGCGACTGCAACTTGATAGCCAGATTAAGTTCTAAGGTGTGCTCTGATCTGATGAGGCGTGGCTCAGCGCGCCGATACCACTGCCGATCAAAGGTGTCATCAAATTCGAGTATTGAAACTAAAATATGGCCACTCGGTACTGGTCGTTGATTTATCAATGGTGCCAAGTGGGCTTGCTCTGTCGCCGGATGATGAAATGTATGTCGTCACACGGCGTCTCGTTGCTGAAACAGGCGCCGTTCTTTGCAAAGCGCCCGAGCGACCCGAGTGGTAGAAGCCGGCAGGCCGTGGTGTTGAAGATTTGAGTCATGTATCGCGCGTCGTCTGAAAACCGAGCCTGCAAGGTTGATCTGGGAAAATTGGGGCCTGAGTGGCATGATGTCTTGAAGACCCTAATAAGAGCGTGATGATGATTGAATACCATAATCCGGAAGGCGTCCGAAGAACCCCTGCTACGCCCTATGACTTGTCCTTGAAACTAGGTGAATCATCGGCCGCAACCTTGGGACTGCTAGCTAACGGGTTTCCGGACTCGGTTAATTTCTTAGATGCCGTGGAGCGCGCGTTGCTGAGCCGTTGCCCGCGCCTTGAGATCAAACGCTTCGATAAAGGCAATGCCTCGATCGTTGCGCCGACGGCGCTGGTCGCTGAAATGGTTACCGGCTGCGATGGATTGATTGCGGCCTACGGGCACTGAGGCAGCTGCACTACCGGCACCGTGCGTGACGGCATTGAGGTAGCAAAGCAAGGTTTGCCTGCGCTTGCGTTGGTGACCGACGCGTTTTGGCCGCAGGGCGATTTTGTTGCGGAATCATTTGGCATGCCGGATTTGCCGAGATTGCAATTACCGCATCCGATTGCCGGCACCGGACAAGCTCGGATGCAGGCAGTGGCTGAGGACCTAGTTGATGACATGATTAAGGCATTCAGCGTATGACGGACAAGCTTTTCGCCGAGAATGAAGCAGAAGCACTGGAGCAACTCCATGCCCAGGGGTTAACCGATGGGCTACCGGTTGTAATTCCAACCGATGAGCGCGTTGCCAGAATGGTGCTAGCCACTGGTCAAGCCGCAGAGCTGACCCTGGGTGAAATGGGGCCTGCGGGCGGTTCGGCGACAATCGAAAAAATCGCAGTGGCCGCTGTGATGGCGGGATGTCTGCCAGACCATATGCCGGTCGTGGTTGCCGCGATTGAAGCGGTGTTAAATCCGGCGTTCGATTTAACGGAAATGCAAGCCACTACCCACTGCACGGCGCCTTTGATTTTGGTGAATGGGCCCGCTCGGCTGGCATGTGGTGGCATTGCCTCGGGGTTTGGGGCGCTGGGGCCTGGCTTTCGTGCAAACGCGAGTATCGGACGTGCCCTTCGGCTCGCAATGCTGAATATCGGCGGCGCGCGACCGGGCATCTCCGATATGGCGCTTCTCGGACATCCTGGAAAATTTAGTTATTGTCTTGCTGAGGATGAAGCGTCTAGTCCTTTTGAGCCGCTGCATGTCTCCCGGGGGTATAACGTCGAAGACAGTGTGGTGACGGTTGTGGGCGCTGAAGCGCCACATTCAGTAATGTATTCTGGAGATGCCGACGCGGGGGACGACCACGAGCGGTTGTTGAATGTGCTTGCAATCGGTTTGGCGAACTTAGCGACCAACAACGCGGCATTGACGGGCGGTGCAGCGGTGGTTGTGTTGAATCCGGAGCACGCCAACATTCTAGCGGGCGCAGGTCTTGCGCGCGTCGATATTTGTGCGGCCTTGTACGACCGGTGCATCCACACAACCGAGGCTCTGGCTGCGGTGAATCCAGGCTTCGCGGGCCGGCTGAAGCCCGGCGCTGTTCGGCATTGCTTTAAGGACCCCAGCCAGATTTTGGTATTGGTAGCAGGCGGAAGCGGACTTTACTCGATGGTAATGCCCTCTTGGTGCGCGGGTGGTCATCGCAACGAAGCGGTTTCCCAAGCCATTGTGTTGGATTTGTTTTGCGAGATTCCAACGCGTGCTGCTGCAAACGAGGCGGTCTGAGCAGGCGATTGCGCTAAGCGGTAGAAATTGCTGATGATTGTTTTTTAGCTTGCCATCGAAAGGCTTTATTAAAAAATGCGCGTGAAGATTAGAGAAGCGATTTTTGAGACCCATTTGAGTCTTGGAAATCCGTTTGAAAGCGCGCCGCGAAAGCGCACCCTCTCAAAAGGCCGTTTTAAGGGCTCGTAATTTAGAATGCTTGTCTTTGACCCCGAGCCTGATCTAGGGATATTTTTTAAAACTTTGAGGCTTTCGGCGCCTGTTATCGAGCACCATGCGTTATGTCAGAGAATCGAAGATTTTGCCGGGGTTTAAAATCGACCTTGGATCAAAGACTTTCTTGACCGAGCGCATCAACGCAATTTCCACCGGAGAGCGGGAGTAGGGTAAAAGCGATTTTTTCAGAAGGCCAACGCCATGTTCTGCACTAATGCTGCCGCCATATCGTGCTAAGAGTTCGCCAATCTCAAGGCTGACAGCGCCACAGCGTTCAAGAAAATCGGTCTGCGGCAGGTCCTGCGGTTTTAGAATATTAAGGTGTAGATTGCCGTCGCCAATGTGGCCGTACCAGACGATTTCAAAATCAGGATAGCGCGAGGAAACCAGTTGATCGACGTCCGCCAAAAAGTCGGGCATTTTAGAGACCCGGACTGAGATATCGTTCTTGTAGGGTTGCCAGTGCCAGAGCGTCTCAGAAATATCCTCGCGGAGTCGCCACAGCGCGCGTGCCTGAGCGAGGCTTTGGCTGACAATGCCATCCAATACCGAGCCTTGCGCCGTGCACTGCTCAAACAAGGCCATCGCGTGGTCGGTGGCCGACGGCCTTGTCTCAAATTCAACTAGGGCATAGAAGGGCGTCTGAGTTGCAAAAGGCGCCGGATGGCCCTGGCCCTCGGTCACCTTATCCAGCGCCGCTTGGGAGAAAAATTCAAAGGCGCTCAACTCGATTTGTGCAGTAAAGGCTTGCAAGACCTCGACAATGTCGGCAAAGGTTTTGATCCCCAGAACCATCACTGTGGTATCGGTTTGCGGCCGAGTGAGCTGCAATGTGGCTTCACAAATGAGGCCGAGCGTGCCTTCGGATCCAATAAAAAGATGCCGAAAATCATAACCAGTATTATTTTTCATCAGCCCTTGATTGAGCGCCAAAATGTCGCCGGCGCCGGTGACCACTTTTAGGCCGATGATCCAGTCTCGGGTCATTCCGTGGCGAATAACATTGATACCGCCAGCATTGGTTGCAATATTTCCACCGATTTGACTTGAGCCGGCGGCCGCGAAGTCGACCGGGTAGAGTAGATCGTGGCTTGCTGCAAATGCCTGTACTTCGGCTGTAATCATGCCGGCTCCAACGGTTATGGCGCGATCAATGGCGTTAAAATCGATTACGGTGTTCATTCGGTCTAGCGCTATGATGAGCTCGCCATCCTTGGCTACGGCGCCACCACTGAGACCGGTTCGACCGCCCGATGGCACGATGGCCAAGTTATGTTCGTTGGCGAGCCGCACGATTGCTTGTACCGCAGTTATTGTTTCTGGCAAAACGACCGCGCAGGGGTTGGGTTGCCAAAGGGTGGTGCGGTCAACTCCGAAGCGTTGCAAATCCTCAGGCTCTAGCAGGACATAGCGAGGCCCAACGAGTTCTTTGAGCTGGAACAAGACTTGATCTGACAACATATTAGGCCCTGTAATCTCCATTATTCTTGAGCGCCGGTCACGCACCGATAGCATCACACCTTACGTCACCTTACGTTACTTTGCGTCACTTTGCGGCGCCGGGTAAGGCGGAGCGCTCTTAGGACGCGAGCGCAGCTCGCGCTTGGCATCTGGCGCTGGGAACAGGGCGCTTGAGCCCGATGCGTGTCAGGTGATGCGAGAACTCAGTTAGCGATCGAATAAACATAGGGCTCGCATTTCAAGGCTTTGTCGGGGCTGCGCGCTTGCTTCGGGGTCGGGGTTTACGAAG
>JAQWWC010000088.1 GCA_029249645.1 Pseudomonadales bacterium | reverse complement strand
AACCGGCTTCTTAACCCGAGCGCCAGCCAACACGTGTTTAGGCCACTTAACAAACAGCGGCACCCGCAGCCCACCTTCAAAGTTGGTGAGCTTCCAGCCTCTGAAGGGTTTGTTAACCCCTGGCAGGCCGACGTATCCGGCGCCACCATTGTCGCTCGAGAAGACAACAATCGTGTTTTCGGCGAGACCTTCTTCTTTTAGTGTTTCATTGATCCGCCCTACGCTTCGATCAAGCGCACGCATCATTGCAGCATAGACCCGTAAACGATGTGGCTTAATATCACCCACCGCGTCGTAATCTTCTCGCGTTGCTTGAAGCGGGGTGTGAATACCCCAGTGTGCTAAATACAAAAAGAAAGGCCGATTCTTGTTGTTCTGTATCACCTTGACCGCTTCGTCCGTCCAATAATCGGTCAGATAGCCGCCTGGCTCGAACCGTTCGTTGCCGTCATTGTTAAATGAATTGGCATAGGTCAGCCGCGACCATAAAAATTGGTCAATGGGATCAAAATCCAGTTTAGCGTTGACAACATTCGGATCGTTTTCAGGTAAATAAAGCGCGCTCGACATAATTAGACTGTCATCAAAACCCTGGTCGTTGGGTGCCTGCCCCTTGCCTAGCCCGAGATGCCATTTACCAATGTGGGCTGTGTAATAACCCTTTTCTTTCAGAACCTCAGCGACCGTAACCTCCGAAGGCTGCAGGCCCTGCGCCGCATAAGGTAACCCGGCCTCTGCCAGTTCATCATTGAACTTATAAGGCGGCAGACCGTGATCCAAACTATTGCCAACCATCGACACCACAGGTCCCATGCCAGAGGGCGTCGGCGTAAATTCAAACCCTGTTCTGGTCGGATACCGACCCGTCATCAACATACCGCGAGACGGTGCGCAGGTTGCGTTGCCGGCGTAAGATTGCTCAAACACGGCCCCTTCGGCGGCGAGCTGATCGATCGCATGAGTCTTTACGATGCCGTTTGCAATACCGCCACCAAAAGTCGAGATATCGTTGTAGCCCATGTCATCGGCCAGAATGAATACGATGTTTGGCGGGCGCTGATCCAAATCAGCGACGGGCGCATCCGGACCTTTTTGCCAGGGTAAATCCCGCGTCGGTCCTATTTCAAAATTACGTTCAGACTGGAATTTCACCGCCATGAGCAGTAGGTCAACCCGGTTGAGCCAACCCAGCCCGGCGATCACGATCACCACGCTAATCAGCCCTATGAACTTATTCATCGTGTCCATCCTTTAATGCTTTGCTTCTGAATTCTGATGGTTGTGCCGAACGGAACCCATCCTGTCGTGCTGCGTCATCACAGCGCTGCCTGACGACGCGCCGAGTCAAAAAGCGCCCGTAACCGAGCACACGGTTGCGTACCGCGTGTCCTAAATTTTGCCCTGGAGCGTTGCCACTCAGGCATGGCGCCACCACCCGATTGCGCCAACCTTCTTAATGTCGAGGCGATACCGCCCCAGCGGCTGAGATTTAAAGCAACCCACAGCGCCTTATTGATTCGATGCATCTTGGATAGCCAAAAATAATGCGTTCCATTATTATAAGGGCGCTGTTCATTAAATGGCCAGCACTGAATTCAATCTATTACAAACCAGGGCGCCTGGCAGAAATTGTCCAGCCCATCCATTGTCGAGACTTATCATGAGCCCAGAAATACGCCATACCATCGATGGCAGAGCCTTTGTCCGTACCCCGGACGCGCAATTCCAGAATCTGCCCGACTTCCCATACCAACCCAACTATGTCGAAGTGGACGGCCTGCGCATGCATTACATCGACGAAGGCCCAAAAGATGGCGACGTCGTTCTCCTACTTCACGGACAACCGGATTGGTCTTACCTTTACAGAAAGATGATTCCCATCATCACAGCGGCAGGGTTTCGAGCCATCGCGCCAGACATGATCGGCATGGGGCGCTCTGACAAACCCACGGATATCCACACGCACACCATTTATGCGCATGCAGACTGGTGGTTGGCGTTTATTCAGGCACTACAGCTCAATGACATCACCCTATTTGCGCAAGATTGGGGAGGCTTTACGAGCCTAATCACAGTGGCCCATCACCCAGAATATTTTAAACGCGTCATGATCTCGAACTCGGCACTCAATTTAATGCCAGAACCCGTTCTCAATATTCCACTCAACATCAATCGCGATGATTATCCCGTCGAGCCCAATGCGACCATGCGTACGTTTGATGATTTCCTCAAACACTGTCAGGAGAATGGCCTTATTAAAGAAGATATGTCCGATTTTTTTCAAGGTTGGATGATCTACGCCTTGACGGGTCCGGAGCTGCGAGCCAGCGACAACATAATACGAGATTTTGGCGGGATCAAACTCACCCAAGACGAGGCCAGAGCCTATGATGCGCCTTTTCCAGAAGCCATCTATATGACAGGCATTCGAACCCTGCCGAGCATGGCGTCGATGCTAAACGTCGATGCGAGCCTTTCGGCCTGGGAAGCCTTGCGACACTTCACGAAACCCTTCCTCACCGTTTTTGGTCAATTTGATATGCTGGTGGGCTCTGAAAAAGTCCAAGACACATTAATCGACAACATCCCAGGGGCAAAAGGCATGCCCCATGACAGAATCGCTGCCGGTCACTTTATTCAGGAGTCTCAAGGCGCGGCAATGGCGACAAGGCTCGTCGATTTTATCGCCGACCACTCGCCACTCGACCAATCGGAGGTTGAGGGTTTAACCTGAAGCGAGATGTCTTAAGCGCTAACCATTCGTCATGGATGCATCAACACATGCCGACATCCCACAGCAGGGATATCGAATACACTTTGCTATTCGGGGCAAGGCAAACGTTCGCCCGCACCAAAAGCAACCCTCAGATTCAAGGCCTTTTAGAAAATCCGGATTCATAGATCGGCATTGCGGGCAGTGCTGACCATCGTCGAACGAGTCAAACACCATGACCCTTAGCGCCTGATCAAGACCCAGATAGTTCAAAGACCCCCGCCCGGAGCCCATTTTCCAGCCGACTGTTGGACCGAGAAACCCGATCGTATCTGCTCAAGGTTAGATCGCTATTTCTTATCTTGGCTTTCTTTGAATCGCTCACCGCGTTCTGTTGCTAACTTTAATGCAGCTAACGTTTCTGTTCGCTCTTCCAATTGGTGGGCAGCCTTCAGCGCCGCAAACTCTTTCGCCCACCAACGACGCCGGAGTTTAGGATAAGTTCGCATAAGGTTAACGGCTGAGTTAGCACCACGATCGCGGCCCGCATTGTACCCAACGTTATCGTTATCCTGAGCCTTAGATTTCCCAAAAGGCACCAGATCTCCATTCATTGTCGGAAGTAGGAAATACGGCATTGAGACGCGCGTTTCTCCTTTGGGAATCATTGTCGTGTTCACGCGATGGAGTGTCGCAGAGTAACGCCCTTCACTTAGATGCATTAGTGCGCCACCGGTGTTAACGATGACCGACCCGGGAATCACCGGCACCTTATAGTCGCCATCAGCGGTTCGGCAGGTCACGGGGGCATTCATCCATCGGCCTTCGCCTGCCACGACTTGAAGGCCCGGACGATCATTGATCAGTAGCGCGACAAAAGGAGGACCGTCGATATGCGCCCCGGTTACCGGGCTCATGAATTTTTCATATTCTTTTTCGATGGTCTCTTGCTTGTCGACTGCTATCGCGTCAAGACTGAAATTATGGTTCAAGCTGGCAAAAAGGTACGGTTCATTCCGATTAAAATAGGTGCTGAACTCGCTTGGGTCCTCGCCGAGGGATTCAACGATGAGCGCGCCCAATTCAAGTGTTATATTGTGGTAGGCCTTGTTAAGACCTTCGAGGAAGGGACGAAAGCCAGGAAAATTTTCGGGTTCTGGCCAGGTATTGGGGCCTCGGAAGAAGCGCTCGTGAAGCGGAAATGATTCGTCATCGTATGCACACAGCGCTTCCTCGTCGATACCATACTGAAAGCTTTCTACGACCTGCCCAAAACCTGAATCCGAGGGCGTTGGCTCTGAGTAGCCTCGAACATATGGATCATTTTGCAGCGCCGACGCTTTCTTCAAATCCGCAGGCGCATCAAAGAAATTACGCGCTTGCTTGAATGCCTCTTGCTGGAACTCATCTTCGAGGCCAGGTGCGTTAGCAAGGATGAGAAATCCGCAATCTGCAAGCGCATAGCGCAGCCCTTCAAGAAACTTCTCACGATCGTTTTCCAAATCAAGCCAATCTACCGTCGGAATCTCTTTTACGCTAGAAGGATGACTTTTTGCGTCAGACATAACAATTTCCCCTGAGGTGAATGTTCGTTTAACCCGCTATCGCATCAACGGAACAAGTGCTTTGATAACGTTTGATGGAAGTGCACGATCGCTTTTTCAAAGTGCCCAAAAGTGAGATGGTCGTTAGCTGCCGTGTTGACCGTTCCTTGAATGGCGCAAGCCGCTTCTCTATCTTCGTCAAAACCTGCGTCTTTGACGAAACTAGCATCTCGCTTAGATTCGTCAACATCCGTGCTGGATCCATCGGGCTTGGTGTTCGTAATTCTAAAAATTAACATTTGTGTACGAGTTGGGCTAATCGGTTCAAAGATCGTGACTGTAGAGTGCTTAGACAAAACAGATATCGCGACGTTGGGAAATAGTTGATAGACCGAGGTAATCAAGCCTTTAAGATGCTGATTTTCGGGTGCTAAGCCGCGAAGTTTTTCAATGCGCTTAAACGGAAAAATAACCCGGGAGTGAGCACCGAAGTTTTCGACGATTGTTGTATTGTCGAGTCCGTAGGGGTAAAAACTTTTCTTGTGAAGCGACTTGATGTGATAACCCTCCATCGTCGTTTCGGCGAGCAGCTTCCAATTCGCATCATCAAAGTATTCGCTTTGATCAAAATAAATTTGTTGATCCGAAAAAAAATCAGGGATGTCTGCAATCGACTCTGGATCAATCGTTTCCGTCTGATTAACGAAGACAAGCCCCCCTTTCTCGAGTGCAGAAACTTCAACTAAGCCGTTACTGTCGCGTTCTACACCAGGGAACCCAGTTGCGCCCGGGATGTGTCTGAGCTCACCATCCAAACCATAGGTCCAAGCATGATAAGGACAGACAAAGGATTTGGCGCACCCTTCATCTTTAGCAACTTGCATACCTCGGTGTCGGCAGGCATTGATAAAAGCACGAACTTTTCCGTCTTCACCTCGCGTCACAAGTAGCGGTGTACCGCCCGCCTTTCTGGCAATGTAGCTGCCTCTATCTGGCAGCATTGCCGAAAGACAAAACACAACCGGCAAGCGTCTTAAAAGCGCAATCTCAGCATCGAAACGTTCTTCTGACCAATAGCTTTCTACGGGTTCCTTCCAAACTGAATGACCTAGGTCAGTCGTTTTGTTGTCGATGTGATCAAAGATCCGTTGAAGTATGTCTGGTTCGCTGAGTAGCTGATTATTGGCGGCCATTAGA
>JAQWWC010000087.1 GCA_029249645.1 Pseudomonadales bacterium | reverse complement strand
AGTCGCTTCGCATGGGCTCATGAGACAGCGAGTGCGCCCGGGCAAACCGAGGTATTCGAAACGGCACGTCTCAATGAATTGTTTTTTACGTTTAAAGCAAGGCACTACCCTGATAGCTTGGATGCAGCGCAGGTCCAGCGATGGCGCGCTTTCTTGTCGGCTCGTTGGCAGCAGGACGCGCGGCTCAGTACGCTCTATCAGACCACTAAAGCTCGGTTTGCCGCACAACCCGATTCTGTCTTATTGCCTAAGCTGTTGCGTCGCCTGCAGGAGCAAGCGAGTCTCATATCGCTCACACTTGATTAATGCTCAGGGGTGATTTGCACGCCCTGTGTTTGATTGAAAAAAGCGGTAAGCGCCTGCAGCAGGTACTCAGGATCTTTTGCCCCAGCTAATTCTCGAATGGAGTGCATCCCAAAAGTAGGCACGCCAATATCCAGGGTTTTTACCCCGAGCTTGCTTGCAGTGATCGGTCCGATGGTGCTGCCGCACCCCATATCGGATCGTGTTACGAAAACCTGATGTGGGATGTCCTTCGCGTCGCACAGAGCCCTAAAATAACCGTGGGTGTCGGTATTGGTCGCGTAGCGCTGATTGGCGTTTACCTTGACCACGGGCCCTTTGTTTAGCTTTGGGCTGTGGCGTGGATCATGTTTGCCTGAAAAATTAGGATGCACGCCATGGGCATTATCTGTCGAAATTAACAAAGATCTGGCCATTACGCGGGTCTTTTCCTCAGGATTTGCTGTCAAACGGCTAAGCACATCGACTAAAAAGGAGCCATCAGCACCTGCAATTGAGCTGCTGCCGACCTCCTCATGATCATTGAGTACAACTAAGGTGTTCGCTGCTGCATCGTTTTGAATCAAGGCCTCTATGGCGATGAAGCACGACAATAGGTTGTCTAAACGGGCGCTTGCAATAAACGCGTCGTCAAGGCCAATTAAAGCGGGTGGGTTGACGTCATAAAAACACATATCCCACGCAAGGATTTCGTCAATTTGGCTTTCTGGATAGGTTCTCAGTACTTCGTTTTTCAACAAAACATCGAATGGCTCAGTCGTTTGAGAAATGATCGGGGGTAAATCTGTTTGCGCGTTGATACTGCGCTGCGAGTTGGCTTCTCGATCAAGATGAATGGCAAGGCTCGGAATCACGGCAATAGCCTGCTCAAAATTGATTAATCCATTTCGCAGTTGTCCATTTTTTAAGCGGTAGGTGACTTTGCCTGCGAGGCTAAGGTCTCGGTCGAACCAAGGGTTCATCAGAACGCCGCCGTACACCTCGACGCCGAGCTGCTGATAGTCTTGTTCAAGCGTTACTGGGTTGGGTTTCACTTTAAGGCAGGGGCTATCGGTATGGGCGCCGACCATCTTGAGTCCAGACTCCGTTAGGGTGCTTGGGTCCCAGCGGAAGGCTATGATCGAAGAATCGTTACGAACAACATAGTATTGGCCCGCTTGAAGGGTCCAGACATCAGTTTCAGAAAGCGCCTGAAATCCCGCGACGTTAAGTTGTGCAATAACCTGCTGGGTTGCATGGTACGGTGTTGGAGAATTCTGAATAAATTGAAGTAAACGCGGATTTAAAGATTCAGTCATGAGCGGCATGTGCGGTTGAGTTATGGATATTGTAGCAGGCCCCGCTCAGGTAGCTGAAGTCAGCTCGAGTGTCTTGCGACATTGAATAGTCGTGACGTGCGTAATAAAATTAAAGGCGCCGATTTGTAACCAACTTGCGGGCGCGTAACAAGTACCGCTAAGGGGCACGGCCCGCTGACCTCCGCGGGTTTTTTATTTTTGGAGACCCATTATGGGATTTACCACACAGCTTTTGCATTCAGATCGCCGTAATGGCGTTGAACACGGTAACCTGCTGAAGCCGGTTCACCCTGGTGTAACCTATGGATACGAAGACGCGCATGATTTGGCACGCGTTTTTCAGGGTAAGCAAAAGGGTTATACCTACGGTCGTCAGATTAATCCGACGGTCGAGGCGCTTGAGCAAAAAGTGACTCAAATGGAGAATGGCCTGGCGACGATTGCCTTTGGCACAGGTATGGCGGCGATTGGCACGACCCTGTTTGCACTTTTACGGGCGGGTGATCATGTTATCGCCTCAAAATTTCTGTTTGGCAATACCGCGAGTTTGTTTGAGTCGTTTGGCGCCCATGGCATCGAGATAACCTTTGTTGACGCAACGGGCGCTGATGCGGTTTCCGCGGCGGTTCAGCCAAATACCAAATTGGTTTTTGTTGAGACCATAGCCAATCCAAGAACGCAAGTTTCAGATCTCGTGGGGATTGGCGCTGTCTGCAAAGCGCAAGGCTTAATCTATGTTGTTGATAATACCCTCACGACGCCCTATCTATTCCAGCCGAAGTCGGTGGGCGCCTGCTTAGTGATTAATTCGCTCACCAAGTACATAGGTGGGCATGGCAATGCGCTTGGCGGCAGTGTGACGGAAATGGGTCAGTTCGACTGGACAACGTTTGCCAATATCCATGAAAGCTATCGAGTTGGCACGCCATCAATGTGGGGCTTGAACCAAATCAAGAAGAAAGGGCTGCGTGACTTTGGTGCAAGTCTTGCTGCAGACTCGGCCCATCGGTTGTCGACCGGGGCTGACACGCTCGCGCTTCGTATGGCGCGCGCCTGCGATAATGCCTACGCCCTCGCAAAGTTTTTTCAAGGCCATGATTTAATTGACGCGGTCTATTACCCAGGATTGCTGGATCATCCGCAGCACCAACGAACGCTTGATCTGTTCGGTCGACCGGGTGCTATTTTGAGTATCGAGTTGCAACCAGAAATTGATTGTTTTAGGTTCTTGAATCAGTTGCAGACGGTGATTAAGGCAACTCATTTGGGCGATGTCAGAACCCTTGCAATACCGGTTGCCCATTCAATATTCTATGAAATTGGACCTGTTCGCCGTGCAGAAATGGACATCAAGGATAACCTGATCCGATTTTCTGTGGGCATTGAAGAGATTGAAGATTTGCTTGAAGACTTCGATCAAGCGCTGTCTTCACAACGCTAAACAAAGATTATTAATTTGAGCGAAAAGGTGAAATTGTGCAGGCATTACTAGAAACCAAC
>JAQWWC010000086.1 GCA_029249645.1 Pseudomonadales bacterium | reverse complement strand
AATACCCGATGTCCCCGCTGGGTTAACTCTCTGACCGACGCGGGCAACAACCCGACGCGATACTCATGATTTTTGATCTCTTTTGGAATACCAATTTCCATATCGCCTCAGACTAATGGTCGGATCGGGTCCAAATTATATCGATTATTGATATGCAAAACTTACTGTTATAAGAGCCATATTTAGCGAATAATCGCCTTTATAAATCAATATAAGACAGAATTTAATATATTATGCCTAATATAAAGACAAAATCCCTAGATCGAATTGACTTAAAGATCCTGCGCTTGCTGCAAGGCAATGCACGCCTCACCCATACCGCGCTCGCCGAGGCCGTCGGTCTCAGTCATACGCCCTGTAGCGAACGGGTTCGAAACTTGGAGCAGCAAGGTTTCATTCAGGGTTACCATGCACGATTAAACCCATCGTTACTCAAGCTTGGGCTATTGGTGTTTGTCGAAATCACGCTCACGCGGACCTCAAGCGATGCCTTTCAGGCGTTCAGCGAAGCCGTCTTACAGCTACCCCAGGTTTTAGAGTGTCATTTGGTTTCTGGTAACTTCGACTACCTGATTAAAGCTCGGGTGGCCGACATGGTTGCCTATCGCAAGCTTCTCGGCGAAACATTGCTCACCCTACCCGGCGTCAGCGATTCCAGAACTTACGTCGTCATGGAAGAGGTTAAGGAGCAGAACAGCCTAACGGTGTAGCAGGCAACTTATTAGAATGATTGACTTAACCCTAGACTGATGCTGCCGCAAAGATCTAAAAACCTGTGCTACCATCAAAGGATTACCTGCCCTTAAGAGTCGATATGGAATTTTCAGATACTGTTAAAAAACGATCTTCGATTCGAGCCTTTACCAACACGCCCGTTTCAAATGCCCAGATTACCGCTTTGCTAGACCTAGCAGCCCAGTCACCATCTGGCGGCAATGTTCAACCTTGGCGGATTTTTGTCCTGAACGATGACGTTATGACGCGCTTCAAACAAAGCGTTCAAGACAATCCGTCTCCGGAGCAACCCAGCTACGCCATTTATCCTGATCAATTAAAAGATCCCTACCGCACCGCACGATTTGAAGTCGGCGAGATGATGTACACATTGCTCGGTATTCCACGGGATGATCGCGCTGGACGCTTTGCACGTTTAGCAGAGAATTATCAATTTTTTGGTGCGCCCGCAGCAATTTTTTGCTTTGTCGATCGCCAGATGGGGCCACCTCAGTGGTCTGACTTGGGTATGTTTCTACAAACATTCATGCTTGCGGCAACTGATGCAGGTTTGGCAACCTGCGCTCAAGAAGCATGGGCCATGAAACCCGAAACAGTGGCGCAGTTCGTCGGCGCGCCGGATGAACTGATGCTTTTCTGTGGGGTCGCAATCGGACAGGCGGATGCAACCGCCCCCGTCAACTCGCTCATTAGCAAGCGTTTTTCGATCGATGAATTTACGACCTTTGTTTCTTAAATTGCTTAATTGACTTGATTAAGAGCGGACTAACTTAACACTACAAAACAATCAGTCCAGAAGCCTTCAGCGGTTTTTAATTAAGCCCTTAGCTGATTTTGACATAAAGCGACG
>JAQWWC010000085.1 GCA_029249645.1 Pseudomonadales bacterium | reverse complement strand
CGTTTTTTCAGCTGACTCGCAAATATTCGCGAGGGTTAACTGATCCTCTCCCGTAAGGTTATAAGCAATCCCGTCTTTAAAATCGACCTGCTCGGCAGTGACATTCCACATCGCTGCGGCGCGCGCTTTGAGCTGCTCAACGATATCTTCTGCTGCTTCAACGACTGCCATGCCAGTGGCAAAGGTCGTCCTGCTGCCGCCAGTGGTTTGGTTGTAAGCCACGTGTTCGGTATCGGCCACAATTGGATTAAGACTTGAGGGTGCGACACCCAGTATTTCTGCAGCCATCATTTGCATTGAGGCGCGTGAACCGCCGATGTCCGGCGACCCCTCAATGATGGTGCCCGTGCCATCGGGATTAAGATTGATAATCACGCTGGACTGCCCGCCAATGTTAAACCAAAAACCTGCGGCTAGGCCGCGGCCAACGTTTTCTGGAATCGGGGCGTTGTAATGCGGTGATGATTTAGCGGCTTCAAGGCAGGCTTCCAGACCAACGACTTTCAACTTTGGTCCGTAAATTGTCTGCGTGCCCTCTTTCGCAGCATTCTTCAGGCGAAACTCAATGGGGTCCATACCAATTTTCTTAGCCAGTTCATTGACCGCCATTTCAGCCGCGAATTCCGACTGGGGCGCGCCCGGCGCTCGGTAAGCCGCAACCTTGGGTTTGTTTACGACGACATCAAAGCCCTCTACGTACAGGTTCTCGACGTCATAAGGGGTAAAGACCGTCATACAACCAGGGCCCATGGGCGAACCTTGGAACGCGCCGGCCTCGTAATGCAATGTCGCCTGCATCGCAGTGATGGTGCCGTCCATCTTGGCGCCGACTTTAATCCGACTTTGACTGGCGGAGGCAGGTCCTGAGGCTCTGAAAACATCCCCTCGTGACATTTCCATCTTAACAGGTCTACCTGATTTCCTCGACAAAATGAGCGCAATCGGTTCTAAGTAGACCGTTGTTTTACCGCCAAACCCGCCACCAATCTCGCTCGCGACGACTTTGATTTGTCCGAGCTCAAGGTTTAACAATTGCGCGACCCGTGCGCGAACATCGAAGTGCCCTTGGGTTGGACACCAAATCATGGAAGGCCCGTTTTCGTTAAAGACTACTGTGGTTGCGTGCGGCTCGATATAACCTTGGTGAACCGTCGGCGTGTCATAGGCGCGTTCAACAATGACATCAGCTGCCGCAAAACCCGCTTCAATGTCGCCTTTTTTTAGTTCCATCCGTGCCGAAACATTTGATGCCTCGGTGGCAGGTTCTGCCAAACCTTGGGTCATCATGGTCTCGTGGAGAATGGGCGCCTGGGCGCTGATGGCGTCATCGATACTAAGAACCGGCCTTAACACCTCGTACTCAATGTCGATCAAGTCAAGCGCAGCGATGGCAGCTGCTTCTGAGCGTGCTGCGATCGCCGCAACCGCATGACCGTGATAGAGCACCTTTTGATTCGCCAAAATATTGCAAGCCGTATCCATCATGCCGTCGCGTTGGGTGCCGTCTCGTTGAGCCGCTGCGTTAACCGACGGAAAATCCTCAAAGGTGGCAATTGCTAGGACGTCAGGGTTGGCTTCTGCGCGACTGACATCGAGTTTCGTAATGTTCGCATGCGCGTGGGGGCTCCGGAGAATCGCACCCCAAATCATGCCAGGCAAGCTGAGGTCCGCCCCATAATTAGCTTTGCCGGTCACTTTATCGAACCCGTCAGGCCGAATCGTTCTTTGGCCGATATGTTTAAACTCGCGTGCTTCGCTCATCTTAAGCTCCTTGGCGCATGGTCGCAGCAGCGTCCATAACGGCTTTAATAATTTTGTCGTAGCCCGTGCAGCGGCAGAGGTTCCCTGCCAAGAAATAACGGGCTTCTTCCTCGGTTGGACTTGGGTTTTCTTCAAGCAGGGCTTTGGTTGAAACAATCAATCCGGGCGTACAGATGCCGCATTGCAGTGCCGCATGTTCTAGAAATTTTTCTTGGATCACGTGCAGTTGATCATGGGTGGCAACCCCTTCAACCGTTTCGATTTCGGCGCCTTGGGCTTCAACTCCGAGCACTAAGCAAGCGCAAACCAATTCGCCATCGAAGAGGACGGAACAGGCGCCACAATCTCCGGAGCCGCATCCTTCTTTGGTTCCGGTCATGCCAAGATCGTTGCGCAGCACATTTAAAAGCGTCTGGGATGGGTCGCATAAAAACTCAACCGGGTCGCCGTTAATAGTCGTTGAGATATGACTTTTCATTAAACTTCTCCTACACGATCGGCTGCGATTTTTGCAGCCCGCTTGGTGAGTACACCCACAACATGACGTCTGAACTCAACGGTGCCACGCCGATCTGAAATGGGATTGGCTGCTTGGCTGGATGCTGCTGCCGCTGCGAGTAACGCATCGTCATCAAGTTTTGTTCCGATTAGGGCCTCTGCGGCGCTGGGCACTAAAATGGCTGTAGGCGAAACCGCGCCGATGGCGACGCGCGCATCGGTGCAAACACCGTCGTCATTAAGCGTCACGCTAACAGCAGCGCCAGCAACGGCAATATCCATTTCCGTTCTTGGGATGAAGCGCAGATAGGCATCCATGGTCCGGTCAGCCGGCTTTGGCAATTCGATACCGACCAATAGCTCATCGCTCGCCAGGCACTGTTTGCCAACCCCTATCAGGAAATCCTCGACGTTAACACGGCGCGTACCGTTCGGGCCTTGGATTAAGCAGACCGCACGATTCACCATCAGTGCTGGAATGGTATCCGCGGCCGGTGAGGCGTTGCAGAGATTGCCGCCGATGCTGGCGCGCCCCTGTACTTGGGTTGACCCAATTAAATATGCGGCTTCAACCAGACCGGGAAAGACAGTTTGAATATCTTGCCGCTTGGTAAATTGTGCGCAGCTCATTGACGGCCCCAAGATAAGGTGGTCCTCCGTCCATTCTGCTGCGCGCATGCTCGGTATTTTTTTGACATCAACCACTAAACGCTCATCTTGAATGAGGCCTTGCATTTGAATAATTAAATCCGTGCCGCCGGACAGCACCTTGACTGGCTGACGAGCCGTTGACAATAACTGAACGGCCTCTTCTAACGATTCGGGCGCGTGATAAGTGAGCGCAACCATAATGCCTCCAATGAATCTAAATTAAGGAGTGTTTTATATCATGGGGCAGGCGTTGTTGCATCACAGTCGACCATCCTTTTCCGTAAAACGTTAGAGCCTCCTTGGCGGCGCGCTTAGGTTAAGGAACCTAGCCATTGGATGACAACCGCTATGAGTCCGCCCAATACCATAATAAGCGTTGGTAGTTCGCTGATGAGCGTCCCGAGTCCACGACTACCGG